>CBIHKW010000004.1:0-66374 GCA_966203835.1 uncultured Thermomonas sp. | reverse complement strand
CACTCCTTCTGCCTACGCAGCCTTCAGTGTGTTGCATCGACCAATTGAATCCGCCAACCAAAGAAAACACTCAGTGCCGGGGCAAATCTGCCGTCTGCAAGTTGGCCGGGATTTTTCTATGCGGCATCCATGCCGCATAGAAAAACGGCGCACCTCCTGTGCGCCGCCCTCCGGGTCTACGATCTAGAGTTGGCGCGACGACTCGGGGTGATCGTTGGGACGAGAACGCATGCCGAGAAGAAAGTCGTCCAATGCAATATTGCATATGGGCTTTGGTTCGATTCCAGCGGGGTTGTCGGATCAATCCATCGGCTGAACACAGCGACTGAATACATCGGCTATCGTCCCAGCGACAGTCAAGCAACCGCACTGCTAAAACCATTTGAAGACCCGGAGGGCGGCGCACAGGGATGTGCGCCGTTTTTCGACGCGGCAGGATGCCGCATCGAAAAATCCCCGCAGCCTCACCGACGGCAGATTTGCCCCGGCACTAAAGAGTTTTCTTTGGTTCCTTTCTTGACTCGCGCCTGCGGCGCTCGCCCTTCGGGCCGGCTTCGCCGTTCGCGCCGCAAGCGGCGCAGTGCGCCAAAGAAAGGAACCCGCGCAAAGCGCGGAAGCTCTGCAGTTGCTTTCTTGTCTCACGCTCGCGGCGCGCGTCCCCGTATCCAAGTATGGAGCAAGCTCTTCAGGCCCGCTTCGCAGTTCGCCCCAGCGCGGAAAAGGGTCCAACGCTTTGTCCGCTAAAGGAACGTGGAGGTGTTCCCTGCATGGAAACAGCAGCGGCCTGAAGGCCGCTCTACGGGCGGCAGCGAGACCGTCAGATCAACCCGCCACCCAGGCTCAAGCGGATCGCCGCGATCACGATCACGATGCCGTTGAGCAGCAGCCCGGCCTTACCGCGCCGGCTCTTCTCGCCGCGGAACATGATGCCGATCGCAGCGATGATCGCGCCGACGCCGGCGAACGGAATCACCAGCCAGTTCAACCAGCCCAGCAAGGGAATCAGGCCGAGGAACATCAGCAGCATCGCGACGATGCCCCAGAGCAGACTGATCAGACCCATGGCAGTTCCCTCATCGAAGGCCGCGGAAGCGCGGACCGGCAACGCGAAGATGGATGCGGCGCCGGCGAAATCAAGCGCCGGCGTCGCGTTTCAAGCGTGTACGCCGTCGACTTCCACCGCCAGCTCGCGGCGGCAGATCGCCGCGTGCAGCAGCACCCGCGGCACGCTGGCGCCGAAACGCTCGTCCAGCGCCTTGGCGACCAGCGGCAGGTCGGCGGCATCGCGGACATAGACCTTCAGCCGGGTGCCGCTGCCGAATCCGGCCGGCAGCGAGGGCTGGTGGCGGCGCGCTTCGTCGAGCAGGGCGTCGAAGTTGGCGAAGGTCTCGCCGATCTGACCCAGCAGTTCGCCGATGTGCTGCGAGGCGTGGCCGACGACGCTGGCGGTGCCGGACAGCAGCAGCGGCATGGTGCTGCCGGGCGGCGGCAACATGGCGCGGGCGAAGCTCGGCGATTGCGGCCCGTACTGCCGCGGGTAGCGGTAGGCGCTGACCTGGCGCGGGTTCTCCACCGGAGTGCCGCGCTGGTCCGCCGACAGCCAGTAGACCTGCAGCGTGCGCTGGCCGTCGCAGCGGCCGATGGCGGTCGCGGCCGGCAGTTCGAGGGTGTCGAAACGGCCCAGTCCGCGGGCGCGGCCGATGCAGAACTGGCGGTAGCGTTCGGTGTCGCCGTCGCCCTGGGTGATCGCGTCGAGGTAGTTCCACACCCGCAGCAGATGCGGCGTACGGCTGCCGGAGACGAAATCGACCAGATGCGAGTAGGCGCGCTCGGCGGCTTCGCAGATGTCGCTGTGGTCGGGATGGTCGCCCGGCGGCTCGTCGACTTCGATCACGCCGAAGGTGAGGTGGCCGTCGGTGGACCAGCAGATCTGGCCGTTGACCGGGTCGCCGTGGCGCCCGAATTCGACCGGCGCCGCGCAGCGCCAGCGTTCGAACGGCGCGGTGCCGTACGGCTGCAGCGGGATGCGCAGATAGCGGGGGTCGTCGCAGTGCGGGGCATCGTTGCCGAAACCGAACACCGCCAGGGTGTCGGCGGTGAGCAATGCCTCCGGCGCGCTCGCCTGCACATAATCGACCGTCAGCGCCGAGCCCTGCCCGGCGAGGTACATCGGCGGGCTCATGGACGCTCCGCCTGCAGGGTGTCGCCGCTGAAACCGGCGCGACGGCCGCGACGGGTGCGCCACCACGCGCCTAGCGCGCGCGGCGCCATGCTGGCGGCGTTCAGGGCGTAGATCAGCCGGAACAGGCGCAGCCGGCGGACGACGGCCGGGTTGTCGAACACATCGCCGGCGAGCAGCGAGATCACCGCCTGCTCGATCTGGAATTTGTTGCTGGGGCGGGCGAACAGGCGTTGCATCACCGGGGTGGTGAAGCGGTAGATGAACCAGGAGAATTCCTTCAGGCCGCGGTTCAAGCGTCGCGTCATCTCCAACTGCAGCGCCGGCTCGCGGGCCGGTTCGCGCAGGGCGCCGTCGACCATCATCGCGGCGCGTTCGGCGCTGTGCATGCCCAGATACACGCCGGAAGAGAAGACCGGGTCGATGAAGGCGTAGGCGTCGCCGACCATCGTCCAGCCCGGGCCGGCCATCTGCGAACAGATATACGAGTAGTTGCCGGTGGCATGGACCGGCGCCACGCGCTCGGCCTGGCGCATCCGCGCTTCCACCGACGGCACCGTGCGCAGGGTGCGCAGCAGGAAGCTTTCGGTGTCCTCGTCGCGCTGCTTGAGGTATTGGGGCGAACACACCGCACCGATGCTCATCACGTCGTCGCGCAGCGGGATCATCCAGATCCAGCCGTGGTCGAAACGCTCGACGGTGATGTTGCCGGCTTGCTCGCCGTCGCGCCGGACCACGCCGCGGAAATGGCTGAACAGCGCCGCGGACTGGTGTTTCGGATTCTTGCGCTTGAGCTTGCGGCGCGCGCCCATGAAGGTGTCGCGGCCGCTGGCGTCCACCAGATAGCGCATCCGCACCTCGAACTCGCTGCCGTCGGCGTTGCGCGCCCGCGCCCGTGTCGGTCGCTCGCCTGCGTCGTTCTCCACCGAGAGCACGGTCACGCCCTCGCGGCTGTCGGCGCCGGCTTCACCGGCCGCCTTGAACAGCAGTTGATCGTATTCCTCGCGCTTGACCTGATAGGCATAGCCGAACTGCGGGTTCAGGGCGCGATCGAAACGGAAGACCTGGACCTTGGGCGTGCCGTCCGCCAGGGTCAGCGGGAAGTCGGCGGCGGGTTTGTAGACCCCGATCGCAGCGACCCGATCCAGCACGCCCAGGCGCTGGAGGATCGGCAGATTCATCGGCAGCAGCGATTCGCCGATGTGGAAGCGCGGGTGGTGCGCCTTTTCCAGCTGCAGCACCCGCCAGCCGCGGCGGGCCAGGGAAATGGCGGCGGTGCTGCCGGCGGGGCCGCCGCCGATCACCAGCACATCGCAGTCGACGGCAGCGCAATCGACCGCAGCGCGGTCCGCGGCCTCGCGGTCGACGGCAGCGTGGTCCACGGAAGGGGGCGTCGGGGGTGGCGGGAGGTCCGTTTCCGCCGGCATCGTGCGTCCATCGCCTGATTGGGCCGTCATGCTCTTCTTGTTGCAGTCTGAGACTGGCATCATACCGCGTGGCATGCCATCGCCGTCCGGTCTCATGGGGCGGCGACACAGGCTCCGGTATGCCTTCCCCCATCTCAGGCCGACCTGCACTGCCGGTCGGCGCGTCCGACGACGCCGTGCGGCGGCCCTCAGGTGCCCGCTTCGCGCGGCGCTGTTTCCTTCGAATTCTGGATTGTTTGCCATGTCTGCACTGACTCCCGCCGAACTTGAACTGGCGGAATTGCTGGTCGAGAGCCTGAACCTCGAAAGCATCGCCCCCGCCGGGATCGACCCGGACGCGCCCCTGTTCGGCGCCGGCCTCGGCCTGGACTCGATCGACGCGCTGGAACTGTCGCTGGCGATCAGCAAGAAATACGGTTTCCAGCTGCGTTCCGACAACGACGACAACCGCCTCATCTTCGGTTCGCTGCGCGCGCTGTCGGCCCACGTCCAGCAGCACAAGGCGGAGTGATCGCCGTACTGCGGCTGCTGTTGCTGGTGGTGTACGCACCGCTGGCGCATTTCGCCGGAACTCTGCAGTCGCCGATGCTGGCGGTGCTGGCGCTGGGCGATCTGGCCCTGATGGTGCTGATCGAAGGTCTGCTGCATCGGCGTCCCGGCGCATGGCTGGCGCTGGCCGTATCCGCGGTCGCGCTGTTCGCGCTGGCGCAGTCGCGCCACGCGCTGATGCCGCTGCTGCTGGTGCCGCCCCTGTTCACCGCGATGATCGGCTGGTGGTTCGCGCGCAGCCTGCGTCCGGGGCGCGAGCCGATCATCGCCAAGGTCGTGGGCGCGCTGTACGCGCGGGCCGGCATGCCGCTGTCGGAACGGCATCGCCGTTATACCCGCGGCCTCACGCTGGCTTGGGCGGTCTTGCTGGGGCTGCTGACCGTGGTGAATCTGGTCCTCGCGCTGATCGCGGTGCCGGACGGCGTGCTGATGCAGTTGGGCGTGCGGGCGCCGGTCACCGTGACCAATGCGCAGTGGTCGCTGGTCGCCAACATCGCCAACTATGGCGTGCTCGGCGGGTTCGCGCTGATCGAATACCAGGTGCGGAAGTTCGTGTTCCCGGTGCGGCCGTATCGCAACATCGTCGACTTCGGCCGCCAGATGGCTGCGCTGGGCCCCGCGTTCTGGCAGAGCTTCTTCGATGCCGAGCGTGCGGGCACCGACAACACTGGCGCTGATGGCAACGGAGCGCCGCGATGAATCGGCATCAGATAAACCGGCATGGAATGAACCGGCACGATCCGTGCGAGGCCATGATCGTGTCCCGTACCGATGCGTTCCGCCGTATGTTCGAGATCACCGTTTGCGAGGCCGCACATCATGTCCTCGATTGAATTGCCGCTGCAGACCGCCGATCCGCGACGCCGCGAGTCGGCGCCGGTGCGCGCGCTGTGGACGCTCTGGAACGCGCTGCAACTCGCGTTCATGCTGCTGTGGACCGGCGTGGGCATCCTGATCGTGCTGCCGATCGGCGCCTTGACGCGCTCGCCCCGGCTCCTGTTGCGCACCGCGTCGCGGGTCTGGGCGCCGGGCCTGCTGTACGGCGCGGGCGTGCGCTTCTCGGTCGAGGGCGCCGACGCCGTCGACTGGTCCAAGCCCTACATGATCGTCGCCAACCACCAGTCGGTGATCGACATCTGCGCGCTGTTCCGCGCGGTGCCGGTGCCGTTGCGCTTCGTGCTGAAGCAGGAAATGACCCGGGTGCCGCTGGTCGGCCGATACGCGAAATTCACCGGGATGCTGTTCATCGACCGCGACAGCCGACGCGCCGCGCCGAAGATGCTGCGCGATGCGGCGGCGCTGCTGCGCACCGGCGCGACCGTGTGCATCTTTCCCGAAGGCACCCGCAGCCGCGATGGCCGCGTCGGCACGTTCAAGGTCGGCGCGTTCCAGACGGCGGACGACGCCGGCGTCGATGTGTTGCCGATCGCGATCTCCGGCGCCGGCGCAGTCCTGCCGACCGAGGGCCTGTTCCGGGTGCGGCCCGGCCGCATCGCCGTGCGCATCGGCACGCCCTTGTCCACCGTCGGCAAGGACCGTCAGGCCTTGGCCAGTGAGGCCCAGGCCGCGGTGGTCGCGATGCTGGAACGGACGCCTTCGGCATGACGCATCCGGCGACGACAATATTCACGGTCCCCCACGATCACCCGTGCCTGCCCGGCCACTTCCCGGGCCAGCCGATCGTGCCCGGCGTGCTCGTACTCGATCATGTGCTGGCTGCGATCGAAGCCAGCCACGGTGCGCTGGGTCCGCTGCGGATGCCGCAGGTGAAATTCGCGCAGCCGTTGCTGCCCGGTGAGGAAGCGCGCATCGAACTTGAGCCGCTGCTGGACATCGCACCGCCGCGCTGGCGGTTCCGCGTGCTGCGCGGCGACGCGCTGCTGGCCAGCGGCGAAGTGCGCGCGGCCGACGACAGCAGTCGCGAAGATGTCATCGTGAAGACAGCAGCATGAGCACCGAATGGAAACAGCGGCCTGAAGGCGGCGGCCGTTTCGCGCTGTGGCTGATCCGCAGCATCGGCCGCTACGGCGGGCGCGGCGTCTCGCGGCTGCTGCTGTACCCGATCACCCTGTATTTCCTGATCCGCCGCGGCCCCGAACGCGCGGCCTCATGCGGGTGGCTCGGCTGCGCGCTGGGCCGCCGGGCCACGCTGTGGGATGCCGCGAAACACATCCACACCTTCGCCGCGACCATTCTCGACCGCATTTTCCTGCTCGGCGAAAGTCCCGAGCGGTTGGCGCGCCGCTTCGACGTGGTCGTACACGGCCTCGACGAACTGCATGCGCATCTCGACCAGAAGCGCGGCATGCTGCTGTTCGGCTCGCATCTCGGCAGCTTCGAAGTGCTGCGCGTGCTGGCGCGGCAGCGGCCGGAATACACCATCCGCGTGGTGCTGGACAAAGCCCACAACAAGGCGGTGACCGAGCTGCTGGATGCGCTCAATCCGGAGATCGCCGCGACCGTGATCGACGCCGGCCAGGACGGCCCCGGGCTGATGCTGGCGATCCAGCAGGCGGTGCAGGAAGGCGCGCTGGTCGCGCTGCTGATCGACCGCGCGCATCCCGGCGGCCAGACCATCATGGCGCCGTTCTTCGGCCGCGAGGCGCCGTTTCCCACCGCGCCCTGGCTGATCGCCGCCGCGCTGAAGGCGCCGGTGACGCTGGGTTTCGGGCTGTATCGCGGCGGCAACCGCTACGACCTGATCTTCGAGAATTTCAGCGACGACATCATCATCCCGCGCGCCGAGCGCAAGACCGCGATCGAGGCGTTGATCCGCCGTTACGCTGCGCGGCTGGAGGATGTTGCGCGTACCGCCCCGTACAACTGGTTCAACTTCTACGATTTCTGGAACCATGACGATGATGCATGACCGCGCCTCCGGACTTCCACGTCGCACATCGCGCTTCGCGGCGATCGCGTTGGTGGCGGTCGTGTTCGCTTCGATCATGGCCGCTTCGACCGCACAGGCGCAGAGCGCCGACGCCGACTGGATCCTGCGCGCGTTGGCGCGGCCGGCGCCGATGCGCACCGATTTCGTCGAAGTGCGCGATTCGCCGCTGCTGAAGAATCCGCTGCAGCTGTCCGGCGAATACCGCCGCCCGCGCGAAGACACGCTGGTGCGCGAAGTGCGCGCGCCGTATCGCGAAACCACGACGCTGCGCGCGGGCGAAGCCACCATCTCACGCGACGGCAAGGCGCCGCGCACGTTCTCGCTATCGCGCGCGCCGGAACTCGCCAGCCTGCAGAACAGCTTCGGTGCGCTGCTCGCAGGCGACCGGGCAAAGATCGAGCGCGTCTACCGCGTGACGGCGCAGGGCGACCGCGCGCGCTGGACGCTGACGCTCGCGCCGAAAGACAAGGCGCTGGCCGCGCGCGTTCGCGACATCGTGCTGTACGGCCAAGGCGCCGAACTGCGCTGCATCGAAACGCGGCCGGAGAAGGGCGAATTGCAGCGCACGCTGCTCGCCAGCGCCGCGCTGGCGGTGAAGGCCGGCACCGATGCGAAAGCGATGCAGGTGTTGTGTCGGAATGGTGTGAAGTGAACATCTTCACGCGGCCCCTCCCCAACCCTCCCCCGCATGCGGGGGAGGGAGATTCGCGCGTAGCGCGAATGGGTGGGGGAACGCGCGCATGACCGCCACCCGCCGCACCGCGCTCGCCCTCGTCTGGCTGATCGTGCTGATCGGCGCCGGCGTCTTCATCAGCGGCCACCTGCAGGTCAGCGGCGACCTCCGCAAATTCATGCCCTCCGCCGAAACCCCGGCGCAGAAACTGCTGCTGGACGAACTCGGCGAAGGCCCGGGCTCGCGGCTGCTGCTGATGTCGTTGGCCGGCGCCGATGCCGAAACCCTCGCGGCGCAGTCGCAGCGCATCGCCCAGACCCTGGCCGCCGACGAACGCTTCAGCCTCGTCGCCAACGGCGGCGAGGATGGGCTCGACGCGATCCCCGAACGCCTGCGCCCGTATCGTTATCTGCTGTCGCCGGCCCTCGATACGCGCCCTCTCGACGAAGCCTATCTGCGCGATGAACTCGACGCGCGCGTGCAGGATCTCGGCTCGCCCGCGGCGGCGCTGATCGAACCGCTGCTGCCCTCCGACCCCACGCTCGAAACCCTGCGCATCGCCGAAGCGATGCAGCCGGCGAACGCGCCGCAGCGCCTGCACGGCGTGTGGTTCGACAAGGCCGGTCGCGAGATCTTGCTCGCGATCGAAACCAAAGCCGCGGGTTTCGATCCCACCGGCCAACAGTTGGCGGTGAGCGCGATCGAAGCCGCGTTCAACGAAGCGCGTGGCGACAGCAAAACGACGATGACGCTGACCGGCCCCGGTGCGTTCTCGGTCGAGATCGGCGGCCGCACCCAGCGCGAAGCGAGTCTGATCGGCATGGTCGATACCATCGGCCTGATCCTGCTGTTGCTCATCGCCTATCGCAGTTGGCGCACGCCGCTGTTCGGCGTGCTGCCGCTCGCGAGTGCGGGCCTCGCCGGCTTGGGCGCGGTCGCGCTGCTGTTCGAGGGCGTACACGGCATCACCGTCGCCTTCGGTTTCACCTTGATCGGCGTGGTCCAGGATTATCCGATCCATCTCTTCAGCCATCAGCGCGCCGGCATTTCGCCGTGGGCGAACGCGCGCGCGATCTGGCCGACGCTCGCCACCGGCGTGGCGTCGACGTGCATCGCGTACGTGACCTTTTTGTTCTCCGGCGTCGATGGTCTGCAGCAGCTTGCGGTGTTCACCATCGCCGGATTCGGCGTCGCGGCCCTGACCACGCGCTTCCTGCTGCCGGCGCTGATCGATCCGGCGCCGCGCGGTTTCGATAATGGCGATATCGCGACATCGCCGCGTCTCGCTGCATTGTGGAAAACGGTCGCGCGCATTCCGCGTCCGCGCGCATGGCAGCTCGCATCGCTGGCCGCCGTCTGTATCGCCATCGTCGCGTTCGCGCCCGGCGCTTTCTGGCAGAACGATCTGTCCAAGCTCACGCCGGTGCCGGCGGACGCGCTCGCGCGCGATGCGCATCTGCGCGAAGAACTCGGCGCGCCCGACGTGCGATACCTGCTCGCGGTGCGCGGCGCGAATGCCGAGGAAGCGCTGCAGCGCGTCGAAACCCTGCATCCGAAACTCGATGCACTGATCGAACGCAAGGCCATCGCCGGCTACGACAGCGTGGCGCGGACCTTGCCCAGCGCCGCGACCCAGCGCGCGCGCCAAGCGAAGCTGCCGACGCCTGACGCGCTGCACGCATCGCTGGACGCCGCGGTCGCGGCCACGCCGTTCCGCAGCGATGCCTTCGAGGATTTCGTCGCCGATGTCGAACGCGCGCGCGTCGCTGCGCCGCTGGACGTGCGCGATCTCGCCGGCACGCCGCTGGCGACGCGCGTCGGCGGGCTGTTGCTCGAAAATAAAGACCATGCCACCGCGCTGGTGTCGATGACCGGTTTGATCGATCCGGATGCGGTCGCGCGCGCCGTGAACGCGCCCGGCGTCGAATTGCTCGACCTGAAGACCGCCTCGGAATCGCTGGTGGAAGCCTACCGCGAGCGCGTGCTGATGGCGCTCGCCGCCGCCGCGCTGCTGCTCGCCGTCACCGTGTGGCTGGCGCTGCGTGCGCCGCGCCGCGCACTGCGCGTGCTGTTGCCGATGGCGCTGACCACCCTGCTGATCCTCGCGGTGCTGCGCGGCTGCGGCGTCGAGCTGACGCTGTTCCATCTGGTCGCGCTGATCCTCGCCGCGGGTCTTGGCCTCGATTACGCGCTGTTCTTCGAACATGCCGGCGACGATTACGAAGATCAGTTGCGCACGCTGCACGCGCTGATCGTCTGCAGCCTGATGACGCTGCTGGTGTTCTTCCTGCTGGCGTTGTCCAGCATTCCGGTGCTGCGCGCGATCGGCGTGACGGTGACCCTGGGCGTCGTCGGCAATTTCGTGCTGGCGTTGTTGATCGCCAGGCATTCGGTGGATCCTTCTGTAGGAGGGCCATCAGGCCCGAGCACTGCCCCTGAATGGCCTCCTATGGCAGAGCTCGGGCCTGAAGGCCCTCCTACAGGAGCGGCGGCATGATCTCGCGCCACGATATCGAAACGATGATTCCGCACAAAGGTGCGATGTGCCTGTGGAATGAAGTCGTCGACTGGGACGCGCAGCGCATCCGCCTGCGCAGCGACGGGCATCGCGCCGCCGCGCATCCGCTGCGCAGCGACGGCCGCCTGCGCGCGGTGCATCTGTGCGAGTACGGCGCGCAGGCGATGGCGGTCCACGGCGGGCTGCGCGGCGCTGCGGCCGGCGGCGAGCCGAAGGTCGGCTTCCTGGTTGCGCTGCGCGATGTGCAACTGCACGTCGCCCGCATCGACGACCTTTCGGATTCGCTGGAGTGTGAGGCGGAGTTGCTGGCCGAAAGTGCGACCAGTCAGCAGTACGGGTTTCGCATCATGCACGCGGGCGATGTCGTCGCCGAAGGGCGCGCGGCGGTGATGTTGCAGGGCTGATCGCGCTCGTAAAAGCAAAAGCACCTCGACCGTGATATCCCAGTCGATGAATGCTTCTACAAGCAAGCTGCGGTCCGCTTTTCTCCTCCCCTTGCGCACAGCGCAGGGGGAGGCTGGGAGGGGGTGCTTTGACGGGGCCGACAGCAAACCCCTCCCCAGCCCTCCCCTTCGCTGCGCGAAAGGGAGGGAGTAGTGTTTCCTGATGCAGGCCGCCGCAACGTTTCACCGGGAGAATATTGATGTCGAACCACCAACAACGCCGCGCCCTCGTCACCGGCGGCAGCGGCGATCTCGGCGGCGCGATCTGCCGGAAACTCGCGGCCGACGGCGCGCATGTGATCGTCCACGCCAACGGCAATCTCGCGCGTGCGGAACAGGTGCGCGATGAGATCGTGGCTGCGGGCGGTTCGGCCGAAGCGGTGGCCTTCGATGTCGCCGACGGCGACGCCACGCGCGCGGCGCTGACCGCGCTGCTCGAAGCCGGCACCATCCAGATCGTGGTCAACAACGCCGGTATCCACGACGATGCGCCGATGGCCGGCATGCGCGAAGAGCAGTGGAAGCGGGTGATCGACGTCTCGCTGCACGGCTTCTTCCACGTCACCCAGCCGCTGCTGCTGCCGATGGCGCGCACGCGCTGGGGGCGCGTAGTCAGCATTTCGTCGGTGTCCGGCGTGCTCGGCAATCGCGGCCAGACCAACTACGCCGCGGCGAAGGCCGCGCTGCATGGCGCGTCGAAATCGCTGGCGCGGGAAATGGCCAGCCGCGGCATCGCGGTGAATGTCGTTGCGCCGGGCATGATCGCCGGCAGCATGACCAAGGACGTGTTCCCGCCCGAACACATCAAGCAGATCGTGCCCGCCGGCCGCGCCGGCACGCCGGAAGAAGTCGCCGCGCTGGTCGGTTTTCTGTGCAGCGATGGCGCGGCTTACATCAACGGCCAGGTGATCGGCGTCGATGGCGGGATGAGTTGAAACGATCGGCGCGAAGATCTGTGGGAGCGACGCAAGTCGCGACGCTTTCCGGAGACATATCCGCGTAGTTCGTCGCGACTTGCGTCGCTCCCACAGGCTCTGCGTCGAGATGCCGGACAGCGGCCTTCAGGCCGCTGCTTTTCCCGGAACGAAGCAGCGGCCTGAAGGCCGCTCTACGTGAATCGCTGCGCTCAGGCCGCGGCGGCGTACCAGATCGGGGCGAGCGAGGTCTTCGCCGTCGACCCCTGCAGCAGCGCATCCAGGCCGCAGTCGTCGATGTCCGCATACGTCTGGCGCGCGCGCTGCAGGCTTTCCGCCGCCAGCCAATCCATCCGCGCGACGTTGTCGTGGATGCGCTGCTGGAACGCCGGGTTGTCCAGCATGTCGTGCAGCGCGCGGTTCATTTCGTGGAACCAGTCGATGCCGTGCTGGTTGAGGAAGCGGCCGTCCAGCGGAGAGCCGTCCACGCCCGCCGCGATGTTGCGCTCGCCCCAGCCGCGCAGGAATTTCTGCATCGCCAGATTGAGGTCGCGACCGCGTTCGAACTGCGGGCGCAGCTTGCCCAGCAATTGGATGTCGGTGAGTTTGCCGCCGCAGAACAGCGGCGCCAGCAGCGCCCAGTAGTAGGTGTAGTCCCAGATCACCTTGACCGGCATCACCTGCGCGTCGCCGAACAGCGGGTACTGGTCCTGATAGATCGTCAGCGTGTTTTCGTAGAACGAGAAATACAGCTGCTGGTAGATGTCGGCATAGGGCGCGAACGACTGGCCGGCGCGGTCCTTGTCGATGAGGTCGCAGATCAGCGTGTTCGACATCGCGATGAAATCGCTGCCCGGCGAATAGAACGGATCGAGGAACAGGCCGGCCTCGCCGGTCAATGCCCAGCGGTCGCCGCTGAACACCTGTTTGCAGCCGTAGGAGAAATGGCGCAGGAACAGGAAGTCCTGCAGCCCGTGTTCGGGCTTGTCCAGCGCTTCGGCCATGCGCGGCTGGTGTTCGCGCAGCCAGGCGGTGGCTTTTTCGTGGGTGTTCATGGTGTCCAGCGGATGCATTTTCGCGTCGCAGACGATGCCCAGCGAATGCGCGCCCGACGACAGCGGGATCAGCCAGAACCAGTAGCCCGGCCCGCACATGTGGTTGGTGGAGCGCCAGCGGTCCGGCGGCGTGCAGCGCGCCTGCCACTCGGCATCGTCCGACCACAGCCGCGGATCGACGAAGCCGTCCACCCGCCACCACACCGCGTTGACGTCGTGATCGTTGCTCTGCGCCAGGTCGAGCTTGCGCTTGAGCAGCCCGGCGCGGCCGCTGGCGTCGACCACCCAGCGCGAGGACAGCGTATGGCTGTCGCCGGCGGATTCGAAGGTCACCGTATGCGCGTCCTCGCCGGCGCCGAAGTCCACGCCGCGCACGGTCGCCGCATCGTGGAAATGCACGCCGAGCTTGCGCGCTTCTTCGCCGAGGAAATTCTCGAAACGGCCGCGGTCCAGCTGCCACGACGGCGCCGGCAGCAGCTCGCTGACGCCCAGTTCGGTGCAGCGGTCGATCTCGGTGCGGCCTTCGCTGAAGAAGAAGCGGAAGCCGAATTTGCGGATCTGTTCGGTTTCCAGGTGTTCGCGCAGGCCGAGCACGTTGGCGAAATAGCTCGCGCCGATCTCGACCGTGGATTCGCCGACCTTGAACGCGGCTTCGCGGACCGGGTGCGCGCGGCGTTCCAGCACCGCCACGTCGATGCCGGGATCGCGCTGCTTGAGCTGCATCGCGAGCGTGAGGCCGGCGAGGCCGCCGCCGAGCACCACCACATCGTGCTGCCGGCTGGGCGTTGTCGTCGCGTCTGTCGCCGCTGTCTCGGTCATCGTTGCGTCCTCGAAGAGAATTCGCCGCTGGGATCTTCGATCACAGGCGGGTTGGCGCGCGCGCGGCGGTATTCGCGGAACACGTGGCCATAGCCCAGGACTTGTACCACCACATGCGAAGTGATGGCGTACAGGTCGCGGAACAGGCGGAAATGGCTTTTGCGGAAGGTCTGCGGCGCGTCCGCGCACTGGTAGCGGGTTTCGATCGGCACGCCGACCACGCGTGCGCCGGCGCGGCGTGCGGCGGAGATCAGCAGCTGCGCCTCGAACACGAAACCTTCGCCGCGGACGTCGCGCAGGGTGAACACCGATGCCGGATACAGGCGTTGGCCGCTCTGGGTGTCGCGCACCCGGAAGCCGCAGCCCCAGGCGATGCCCCAGTCGCCGAAATCGTTGCCGATGCGGCGATAGATCGGCTGCGAGGCGCGCTTGCGCAGGCGCGCGCCGATCACGACGCAGCCGGGATGACGATTGGCGGCGGCGATCAGTCGCGGGATGTCGCCGGCCGAATGCTGGCCGTCGCCGTCCATGGTGGTGACCGCGGCCATGCCCAGACGCTCGGCTTCGCGGAAGCCGTCGCGCAGGCTCGCGCCCTTGCCCATGCGCTGCGGGTGGCGCAGCAGGGTGACCGGCAGGTCGGCGATCTTCGCGGCGGTGTCGTCGTCGGAGCCGTCGTCGATCACGATCACGTGGTCGCATGCGCTCAGCGCGCCTTCCACCACTTCGCGGATGCGCAGGGCTTCGTTGAGCGCGGGGATGACCACGGCGACGTTGCGGCGGTCGAGCACGACGGCGGCTGTCGTCGGGGCAGGCGTGGCGACGACATCAGTCATACGCGATCTCCAGCCTCAGCACGCGGTTTGGCCCTGCCTTCAGCGCGGTGCTCGATGCGCCCGTCGCCAAGGCATCGAACAGCGGCAGCATCGGCGCCATCGGGTTGGCACCGGCGTGGCGGCCCAGCGCGCCCGGCGCCGACGCTTCGCCATCGGCCAGCGTCGCGACGAGGCGCGGACCTTGGCCGTGGCGCGACAGCACCAGCGCGCCGCCGAGCAAGCCGGCGCAGTCGTGTACCGACAGCAGCGGGCCGACCGAACCGGTGTCGTAGCCGACCAGCAGCACCGCTTCGCTGCCTTCGGCGAGCTGGGCCATGGCCTCGATCAGGCCCTGGGCGAAGCTGGCGTCGTAGGCGCTGATCGCGGTCGCCTCGCGCATGCAGGTGGCGCCGATGGTCCAGTAGCCGGCGGCGGCGTTGTGGACCGAGTTGTGGAATTTGGTCGGCGAGATGTCGCGCGGCGCGGTGGCCAGCGTCGCGCACATGTAGTCGGTGATCGACAGATCGCCGTGGGTCGAGGTGAATACCGACGGCAGGTCCGCGGGCGCGCGTCCGGCGTCCGCGCACGCAGCCAGCGCGACGTCCAGCGCCACCGCGACCGATTCCGGCGAGCGGCGTCGTTCGTTCGGCGCCAGCAGCTGCGGCGACGGTTTGGCGGGCGCGCCCTCGGGCAGCGCGCCGGTGGCGACGAAATCGCGGGCGGCCTGCCAAGACGGCAGACCGTTGGTCCAGAAGCCGATGCTTTCGATATGCGCGATGAGCGCGGTGGTCGATGTGGTAGTCGATGCAGTGGTCGTCATCATTCGCGTCCGAACACCAGCGAGGCGTTGTTGCCGCCGAAGCCGAAAGAATTGTTCATGGCGTATCGGATCGTGCGTTCTGCATTGTCGAAACGGATCTGTGGGCCGCAGGCGGGGTCGGGCTGCGTGTCGTCAGCTTCACCGCTGCCGAGCGTGCCGGGCAGCAGGCCGCGCTCAAGCGCGAGCAGCGCGAACACCGATTCGACGATGCCGGCGGCGCCCAGCGTGTGCCCGGTCCAGCCTTTGGTGGAACTTGCGTGCAGGCCATTGCCGGGCATGCCGTCTTCGAGCAGGCGGTCACCGAACGCGCCCTCGCCGAACAGCCCGCGGACCGCGATCGCTTCGGTGGTGTCGTTGGCCGGCGTGGCAGTGCCGTGCAGATTCAGATAACCGACATCGGCCGGCGCCAGACCCGCGCGGGCCAGTGCGCCCTGCATCGCCAGCCGCGCGCCGAGCCCTTCCGGATGCGGCGTGGACATGTGGTGGGCGTCGCTGCTTTCGCCGTAGCCGCGCAGGGTCAGGCCCGGCTGCGCGGGGTCGCAGCGTTCCAGCAGCGCGTAGCCGCCGGCTTCGCCGAGATTCAGGCCGTCGCGGCGGGCGTCGAACGGCAGACAGCGCTGCGTCGAGACCAGCCCCAGCGCGTTGAAACCGAACAACACGCTGCCGCAAAGGGTATCGACGCCGCCGACCAGCGCGGCATCGACCACGCCCGCGTGGATCAGCCGCGCCGCCTGCGCGAACACTTTGGCGCTGGACGAACAGGCGGTGGCCACGGTGACGCAGGGGCCGCGCAGACCGGTCGCGAGCTGTACGAAATAGCCCGGCGAATGCGGCGTATGCAGCAGCGGGCGGCGCAGATCGGCCGGGAAGGCACCGTCATCGAGTCGCGTGTAGGCCTCTTCGCTGGCGCCGATGCTGGAGGTCGAGGTGCCGATGACCACCGCGACGCGCTCGGCGCCGTGGCGTTCGCGCAGCGCGGCGATGGCCTCGGGCAGGCCGTCCTGCTGCAGCGCCAGCCAGGCGAGGCGGTTGTTGCGGCAGTCGTAGGCGGCCAATTCGGGCGGCAGCACCAGCGTTTCGATGCCGTCGACCCGGCCGATCCAGGTGTCCAGGCGGGCGTCGGCGGTGGCGCCGTCGCCGAAATCGTTGCGGCGCAGGCCGCTGCGGCGCACGCGCAGCGCCTCGGCCTGCGCCTCGCGGCCATGGCCGAGCGCGGTGGTGGCGGTATAGGCGCGGATCGCCAGTGGCGTCATCGGCGGGAAGGACATCGCTGCGAAAGACACCACGTCGCCTGTTTTCGAAAAAGAGCCGGATTATAGCCGTCGCTGTCCATTCCCGGCGGGTCCGCGGGTCGATTCCCGCGAAACCGCGCGTTATCCTGTTCGCCGCCGGACGGGGAGCCGCATTCCTGTTCAGTTTCCTTTTCATTCGTCGTATTCCAAGGGGGTTTCCGTGCGTTTTTCCGCCATCGTTCTGTCCGCTCTTACGCTGCTCGCCTTCAGCGGCGCCATCCAGGCCCGCCAGGCGCCGCTGGTCGATCCCGCCCCGGTGTCCATTCCCGCCGGCCTCTCGCAGGAGAAGGCGGTCAAGGACATCAAGCGCGCCCTGATCGGCCGCGGCTGGGCGATCACCGCCGAGCGTCCCGGCGAAATCGAATCCACCCTCAACCTCCGCACCCACACCGCGAAGATCCTCGTGACCTGGGACGCCCAGACCGTCCGCATCGCCTACGTCAGCAGCGTCGACCTCGATTACAAACAGCGCAACGGCAAGCGCTTCATCCACTCGAACTACCTGGGCTGGGTCAACAACATCGCCAAGGACATGGCCACCAACATGCAGTTGTCGGCCATCGAATAACCGCATCCGGATCATCGCTTTCGCCCCGCGGCGCGCGGCAGCGCCCGCCCGCGGGGTTTCCCGCTGACAGCGCCGCGCGCGCGCGCGAAGCCATCGCAATGATGGCCATGTCGGCCCGCGCGGCGGATCGCGCCCGTAACGCCCGCTTTCGACCCCTTTTTCCATCGACGCGCGTTGCCGATGACTCCGGTCCGTCCATGTTGGCGATCCGGGTTCGATCGGTCACGATGACCGCCAGCAGTCTGTCGAGGGGAATCCTGAATGCCGCATCGCATCGCCATTGGCATGTTCGCGTTGTGGGCAGCGCTCGTCGCGCCGGTCGCCATCGGCAAGGATCCGGAGATCGAAGTCGATCTCGGAGAAGACAGGCTGCGGATCGAATTTTCCGAGTCGATGCGGGTGTTGGACAACGTCGAGTTGCACGACCTCGTGTCGTCCGTGCCGTCGCGTCGTTACGTCTGCGTCTGGCAGGACGATATCGAGCTCAACTGCAAGATCGAAGGCGATCCGCTGCCTGCTGCGACCCCGGTGGCCCTCGTACTTTCCGAAGGACTGCAGACGGCCGCAGGCCAGCGGCTGCCCGTGCGCACCTTCAAGACAGAGACTTCCCGGCCGAGCCTGCGCGCGAGCATCGGCGGGTGGGATGGCCTGCGGCCGCGGATCCTGATCGAAAGTGAGCGCGCATTGGCGCTCGACGCGGTGGCGAACGTGCTGCGTCTGCGCAGCAACGGTCGCGAGTGGTCGAATCTCTCACTGCAGGCGCTGCCGTTCGAAGGACAGGAGTGGCTGAAGTCGCGCTTCGCGCTGAACTTGCCCGACGACCTCGATATCGGCGCGGAAGTCGAGCTGCGGATCGTGCCCGGGCTGCGCACGACCGAAGGCCCGCTGCCCGGCAAACAGAATGGCCAACTCCTGCGCTTCGTGGACCGCGAGCCGTTCCAATTACGGTCGGTGCATTGCGAAGGACCGTCGCGCCAGGTACAGCGCTCGGTGCGCAAGGGACTGCTCAATACCGTTTGCGTGCCCGGCGAACCGATCTGGCTGACGTTTTCGTCGCCACTAAACGTGGCCGGCCGGAACGCGATCGCAGCGATGTTGCCGAAGGCCTTGAACGTTGAGGACCAGAACGACAACGGCTGGTGGCCGGGCATGCGCGGCTCCGACAACGTGCAGCGCCGGCCGGGCGCCGGCTTTCAACTGCGTTTCGATGCGTCGTCGTCGAGCGAAACCTTCGCGCTCGGCGACACGATCCATGATGATCGCAGCCGCGCGCTGGCGCCGGTGCGGTTGCGCATCGCCACCAGCGAGGCGCGCCCGCAACTGCAGGCTTCGGCTCGCGCGCTGCTGCTCGGCGACCCGGCGCGCGACCCGATCCGCAGCGTCAATGCCGAACCGGTCGAACTGCGGGTGGACGCGCTTGCGGGTGGATTCGCCGCCAACACCGTGAGCACGCCCGATTCGCGCGGCGGCGCGGCGGGCGTGAATGCCGATGCCAGCGCACGTGCGCTCGCAGCGGGCGGCTGGGCGCAATGGCGTCATGGCGATCGCGAGACCATGCACGTCGTCGCGCCGCAGTTCGAACTCAGCGCCTACGCCACCCGACGCGAGCTGGTGGCATGGGCGACGGAATGGAAGGGCGGCGCCGCGATCGCCGGTGCAGATATCGAATTGCTGTTGCATATAAATGGTGAGCCTCCGACACGCATCGTTGCCGGCCGCAGTGACCGAGACGGCTTGCTGCGCCTGCGCTTGCCGGATGACTTCCGCATGCCCGCGGAGAAGCGCGGCGTGCCGCCGCCGCAGTGGTTGTTGCGCGCGCAGACTGGCGCGCGCCGCGCGCTGCTGCCGCTGGACGCCGTGCAGCGTTACGGCCTGAATCTCGGCATGCATCGGATCGACGCGCGTCTGTGGGGCGTCGTCGACCGTCCGCTATACCGCGCCGGCGACACCGTCCGCTATCGCCTGTGGCTGCGCGAGCGCAGAGAAGGCCGTCTGCTGCGCATGCAGGAGACGGCGAAGGTCCAGCTGAATCTGTATTTCAGCGACGAAGACAAAACGCTGCGCACCTGGACCGCGACGCCCGACGATCTGGGCGGCATCGCGGGCGAGGAACGTCTGCCGCAGCATCTGGTGGACGGCAATTACTGCATCCGGATGGACGCCGGGCGAGGGGACAACGACGTGTGTTTCTTCGTCGGTACCTACCGTTCGCAGGATCTGTGGGCGGAAGCCAGCGCCGAGGACCGCGTGTTGCGCGACGGCGATACGTTCGTCGCCGATATCGCCGCAGGCTATTACTCCGGCGGCGGTGCCGCGGAAGTCGCGCTGGGTCGGGTGTCGGCCATGCTCACCGGCCTGCCGCTGTCCAGCGCGTATCCCGCCTATGCCGACTACAGTTTCATCGACGTCGACCGCGGTGCCGGCCGCGATGGCGTGTCGCTGCGGGGCCAGTCCCGCGACTGGGGCAAGCTCGACCGCGACGGAAAGAAAAGGATCGAGCTGCCGCTGACATTCGAACTCGACAAGGGCGACACCGAGGCTGATCTGCCCGCGTTCGGTCGGCTGCAGCTCACCGCGGAGGTCAAGCTGGAAGCGCGCGAAGGCACCGTGAGCAATGCGGCGCAGGCGCGCTATGCGCGGTACCCGCGCTATGTCGGCCTGCGTATCGCACCGCGCTGGTTCGATGCGACCACGCCGCTGCGCCTCGACGGGGTGGTGATCGATGCCGACGGCCACGCCCAGGCTGGCGCCGCGATCGAAGTCGCGGTCGAATATCTGCCCGGTTTCGGCGGCGACGGCGACAAGGACGCGAAGCGCGAAACCATCGCCCGCTGCGCACTGATGGCCGGCACCACGACCCCCTGCGATTTCCCGCGCAAGCGCAGTGGCCGCTACCTGATCACCGCGCGCAGCGGCGACGCGGCGCCGGTCGAGATCGAGCGCTATGTGTGGGCCGGAGGCAGCGGCGCAACGTCGCAGCGGCTCGCGATCGAGATCGTCGAAGCGCCGGCCACCCCCGACGCGCCTGCGCGCCTGCTGCTGAAATCGCCGTACGCGCGCGCGCAGGCGATGATCGTCATCGAATCCGAGGGCGCGCTGCTCGACAGCCGGGCGATCGCCATCGAGGGCGGTGCGCGCGAGCTGCTACTGCCGCTGGGCGCCGCTGGGCGCGGCCAGGTCAATGTGCATGCGCTGGTGCGCGAACGCGCCGACGCCGGGATCGATGCGAACGGTCTGCGTCTGCCGGCGAAGAGCGACGCGACCTCCATCATGATCGTCGTGCCGCGTCCCGATCGCGCACCGCAGCTCGGGTTGACGCTCGACAAGGAACGCACCGCGCCGGCGCAGGTGCTGCGCATCCGCCTGCACAACGGCGGCAGCACGCCGCGCACCGCGACCCTGGCGGTACTGGACGATGCGGTGCGTGCGCTCGGTGCCGAATGGTGGTTGTATTTCGATCCGAGTGGCGAACGCTGGCTGGGCATGCGGGCCGACGACTGGAGCCATCGGCCGTTCCTCGCCGGCTTCCGCGACTGGAATAAGACCCCGTGGCAGCGTCGGTTGCACTGGCCCAACGCGCGCCAGCCTGCGCAAGAAGCAGCGCAGCCCGAGGTAGCGGACGCTGCGTCGTCCGAAGAGCCGCCGCCTGTGGTGTTCGATGAAACCAGCCCGGTGGACGGTCCGCAAGCAGCAGCGGCGCCGTCACCCCCGCCACCGCCGGCGCTGCAAACGAATGCCGGCGCAGAATCGGACGATGGGCTGGATAGCATCGTCGTCACCGGTTCGCGTATCGCGCGCGTCGATGAATTCTCTCCGGGTGAGGGGGCGTCGCCGGTGCTGTTGATCGATCGCGCGAAGATCGAGGCGGAAGGATTGAAATCCGCTGGCGATGTGCTGCCGGGCATCAATAATGGACTGCCGCGCGATGGACAGGGACGCTTGGACATCCCGCCGCGCAACGGCGACGCACAGCGTGTAGCCGACGCCAAAGCGCTGTTCGGCGCACGCCTGCGTCGCGACTTCGCCGACACCGCGCTGTGGCAGCCCGACATCCGTCTCGCGCCGGGCGAAACCCGCACCATCGAATTCACCACGCCCGACAACCTCACCCGCTGGCGCGCGGTGGCCTGGAGCAGCGACGCCGACGACGGCTTCGAAATGGCCGAGGCCACGTTCGAGGTCGGACTGCCGCTGGAAGTGCGCCTGCAGACGCCGGTGCGGGTGTATCCGGGCGACCGTGCGGATCTGGTCGCCAACGTGCGTCAGAGCGGCGATCGCGTCGCCGATGTCGATGCGACGCTGCAGGTCGAGACGCTCGGCGTTGATGCGACCCGCATGCTCGCGCTGGCGCCGCGCGGGCAGACGACGCTGCCGTTGCGGATCGCGCCGGCCGATATCGATCTCCGCGAACAGACCGATGGCGCATCGCGGACGCTGACAGCGGTGGCCGCCGCGCGCAGCGGCGAGGACAGCGACGCGGTGTCGGCATTGATCGAACTCGCCTCGCCGACCATCGAAGCGCGCAAGGTCCAGGCCGGCTGGCTCGGCGCCACGCCCTTGCGTCTCGATGCGCCGGCGCTGCCGCGCAGCGCCAGCGATATCGCGCTGCGGGTGTCGCTGCTGCCCGGCGCCGATGCGCTGGTGCATCAATGGATCGACGATCTGCATGCGTATCCGCATCGCTGCTGGGAACAGATCCTCAGTCGCGGTGTCGCTGCGGCCATCGCGATCGAACGCGGCGATGGCGACCGCTGGCCGGATGCCAAGGCCGCGGTGCAGGAAGTCGTCGAAAATATTGCGGTGTTCCAGGGCGAGAACGGCGCCTTCCGTTATTTTGCCGATGGCGAAGACCCGGGGCGCTACGACGAAGAGAAGGCGCAGCACGCGCTGACCGCCTATAGCGTGCGCGCGCTGCGCCTGTTGGGCGAGATGGGCCATGCGGTGCCCGGCGAAGCGGTGGGGCGCGGCGAAGGCTTCCTGCAGCGGCGCAGTCGGCCTTCCGGAGACGGCATCGCGCAGGCCGAGCAGACCGCGTTCGTCGCTGCGGCGCAAACGCGCCCCGGCAGCGATGTGGTGGGCTTTCTGTGGCGGCAGTGGCCCGCGCTCGGCTTGCCGGCGCGGGTGGCGACCACGCGCGCGATGCTCGCCGGCCAGCATCCGGCCGCGGCCGAAGCGGTCGCGAAGCTGCGCGACGCGACCAGACGCCGCGGCGAAGCGAGCACCCTGCGCAGCGATATCCGTCACGACCGCTGGATGAGCTCCGATCTGCGCGAGCAGTGCGAATTCATCGGCCTGCTCTTCGATTTCCCGGACGCCGGGGATGTCGCATTG
The DNA here is from genome assembly GCA_966203835.1 of uncultured Thermomonas sp. Classification (GTDB taxonomy): domain Bacteria; phylum Pseudomonadota; class Gammaproteobacteria; order Xanthomonadales; family Xanthomonadaceae; genus Lysobacter_I. The sequence continues at coordinate 44,084 of CBIHKW010000004.1, read as the reverse complement.
CGGCGTTCGCTGATCGCAGGTCTCGGCGATCTGTATGCCGGCGGCTTCGCGGCCGTGGACACACAGACCGGCGCCAGCTGCCTGATCGCACTGCGCGCATTGGGTAAGCGCAAACCCGATGAGACGTTGGCGCTCGACATCGCGCACGGCGACGAACGCGGCGCGCTACGCCTCGAACCCGGCGCACCCGCGCAGCATTGGCAGCGTGCCCTGACGTCGAGCACGGCGAAAGCGCCGCTGCAGCTGACCCCGCATGTCGAAGGCGATGCCCCAGCCAGTTACATCGCCGAAATCAGCTATCGCGAAGACGCGCGCGAGGCCAGTTCGACCGCGGTCGGTTTCGTATTGGCGCGGCGATACGCGGTGCTGCGCGAGCGCGGCTGGGTAGCGGCCGACAAAGAAACGCTCCGCGACGGCGACTGGCTGCGCGTCACGCTGACGCTCGACACCGGCGCGGATCGCTATTTCGTGGCGATCACCGACGCGGTGCCGGGCGGTTTGCGTCCGACCGATCTGGCCTTGAGCGGGGTGGCTGGGCTGGATCTGCAGCAGGTATCCGACGAGGGCAGCGACTGGTTCCGCACCCGCCGGCTGGATCCGCGCGCGCCGAAGTTCTATGCCGAATTCCTGCCTGCGGGCCGGCATGAGGTGCATTATTTCGCGCGCGTCGGCAACACCGGCGACTATCTCGCCGCGCCCGCGCTGGCGGAACTGATGTACGGCGAGTCGACCCGCGCGCGCACCGCCGCGGCGCGGATCGCGATCGCTGCGGAAATCGTGGCGACGACCGCATCGCCGCCCGAAAAGAAAGTCGACTGAATGCATGCGCAGCGAACAACCCGAGAGGCGACCATGAAAACGATTCGGACTTTGAGCGCGATCTGGATCGCGCTTTTGACGGCCTCGCTGTTGGCGGCGGCGCTGCCGGCGCAGGCGCAGCTGGTGTCCGCGGCGGCGCAGCAACAGGCGCAGCGCGACGGCGAGGTGCGCGTGGTGGTGATGTTGCGCGATCGCGCCGCGAATGCTGTCCTCGCCGCGAACGGCCGCTTGCCCACACGCGATGCCGCGCCGAAGCTGCACCCGCGCGTGCGCAGTGAGGTCGATGGCGTGCTGTCGGCGTTGCCGGCGCGGGCGCGCGGCAAGGTGCTGCGGCGTTTCGAGCGCGTGCCGGCGTTCGTGCTGATGGCCGATGCGAACACGCTGGCGGCGCTGGCGCGCGACCGTCGCGTGGTCCGCGTGGATCTGGATGTCGGCGGCGCCGGTCACGCGGTCGAGCCCGACGCGGCGTCGGTGCAGAACCAGGTGCATCAGCTCACGGCGCTCGGCGTCGGCGGCGCCGGGATGAAGGTCGGCGTGGTCGACACCGGCATCGATACCGATCACGCCGATTTCCTCGGCAGGATCGTTGGTCAGGCGTGTTTCTGCAGCGTCGGCAGCGGCTGTTGTCCGAACGGCGGCAGCAGCCAGTCGGGCGTGGGTTCGGCCGAAGACGACCAGGGCCACGGTACGAATGTCGCCGGCATCATCGGCGGCGCCGGCACGGTCGCGCCGCGCGGCGCGCTGCCGGCGGTGAATCTGGTCGCGGTGAAGGTGATCGACCGCAACAACCGCTTCAATTCGACCTCGGACGTAGTGGCCGCGCTGGATTGGCTGGCGACGCAGCATCCCGACATCGATGCGGTCAATCTCAGCCTCGGCACCGACACGCTTTTACCCGGCGACTGCGACACCTCGGCCGCGTGGACGCAGGCGCTCGCGGTGGCGGTGGCCAATCTCAATGCATTGGGCGCGGTGGTGACCGCCTCCTCGGGCAATCAGGGCAATCTCGGCAACATGGGCGCGCCGTCGTGCATCCGCAACGTGGTCTCCACGGCCGCGACCTGGGATTTCACCGGCCCCGCGATCACCTTCCTGGGCTGCACCGAAGGCGCGACTGCGCCCTTCCAGCCGACCTGTTTCTCCAATCGCAGCACCACCACCGATCTGTTCGCCGCCGGCGCGTTCGTCCGCGCGCCGGGCATCAACGGCGGCACTTCGAATTTCGGCGGCACCTCGCAGGCCGCGCCGATGGTCGCCGCCTGCGCGGTCGCGTTGAAACAGGCCGCGCCCGCCAGCACGGTCGCGCAGCGGATGGAAGCGATGAAGCTGTCGCCGACGCGCATCCAGGACGGCGCCACCGGCCGCAACTATCCGTATCTCGACTGTCGCGACGCGCTGAAACTGCTGAATCCGGCGATGTTCGAGCCGATTCCGGTCGAAGGTGCGCGGCCGCGGGTTCGGCCGCGCGGGTAAAGCGCCGCGGAAAGATCGCGCGCATCGAGTGATCGAGATCGAGTAGGGCGTGCTCAAGCACGCCGCCATCGCTGCCGTCGCGCACGCGGGCCAATCCGCCATCGGCCGATTCGCTATGCTCACGCGCACATCGCCCACGCTTGGAATCGCGCATGACCCGCATCCCGCAACGCAGCCGCATCCTTCATGCCGCCCTGTTCCTCGCATTGGCCGCGCCCGCGGCGTTACCGGCGCGGGCCGAGGAAGGCAGCTTCGATCATCAGGACTGGCAGATGGTCTGCGACAACACCCGCACCTGTCGTGTGGCCGGCTATCAGCGCGACGATGCCGACATGCCGGTCAGCGTGCTGCTCACCCGCAAGGCCGGTGCGGGCACAGCCGTCGCGGGTCAGGTGACATTGGGCGACGGCTGGGCGGACAGCATGCTCGACGCCCTGCCCGCGCAGTTCCGCGTCGCGCTGTGGATCGACGGCAAATCCTACGGTGAGCGCACCGTGGGCAAGACCGCGCTTCAAGCCGACCTCACCGCTGCGCAGGTCGCGGCATTGCTGAAAGCGCTGACGCGCGACACGGAGATCGAATTCCGCGCAGGCAAGACCGTCTGGGCGCTTTCCGATCGCGGCGCCGCTGCGGTGCTGCTGAAGATGGACGAATTCCAGGGCCGCATCGGCACCGTCGGCGCCGCGTATCGCAAAGGCAAGAAGACCGAAGCGACCGTGCCGCCGCCGCTGCCCGCGCCGGTCGTGAAAGCCGCACCGCTAGTGCCGGCCAAACCCGGCGACGCGCGCTTCATCGCCCAGCACGGCGACGCCCTGCGCAAGGCGCTGCGCAGCGCGACCGATGAGGACAGCTGCGGCGATCTGCACGAAACGGGCGAAGAGACGGGCGACGAAGAGCGGGCACTCGACGTGGTGCGACTGACGAAGACGAAACTGCTGGTCTCCACCCGCTGCTGGCTGGCCGCCTACAACGCCGGCAGCGGCTACTGGATCATCAACGACACCGCACCTTATCGTCCCGAACTGGTCACCGCCGACGCCACCGACTTCGATAACGGCACCCTGGGCTCCACCCAGAAAGCGCGCGGCATCGGCGACTGCTGGGGCTCCGAAGAATGGACCTGGAACGGCACCGGCTTCGTGCAGACCAGCGCATCTTCCACGGGGATGTGCAAAGGCTTCGCGGGTGGTGCGTGGGAGTTGCCGACGTTGGTGACGGAGATTCGGTAAGGTCGAGTCGCGCAGGGCGGGCTCAAGCCCGCCCTGCTTGCTACGCGGTCTGCGCCGTGATTTGGATGATCCAATCGTGATGGATGCCCCGCGCGGTCAGCGCGATCCGCGCGCCACCGCCAGCAGGATGCCGAAGCCGATCAGCAGCCCGCCGAAGGCGCGGTCGATCCAGTGGCGCACGGCCAGTAGCCGGTCGCGCACGGCTCCAGCCGAGAAGCAAAGCGCCACGAGGCCGAACCAGGCCATGTGCGCCGCCGAGATGAAAGCGCCATAGCCGATCTGCACTGCCAGCGGCGTTTCGGGACGCACCACCTGCATGAACAGGCTGACGATGAACACCGTGGTCTTGGGGTTCAGCGCATTGGTCAGGAAGCCGGTACGCAAGGCCGCAGCATCCGACAATGGTGCGACGGCGCTTTCGGCGAGCCCGCCGCTGGGCTTGGCCCGCAGCAGCTTCACGCCGAGATAGACCAGATAGACGGCGCCGACCAGCTTGATGGCGTTGAACAGCCAGAGCGATTGCTGGATCAGCAGGCCGACACCGACGAGGGTGTAGGTGATGTGGACGAGCACGCCCAGACCGATACCCACGGCCGTCAGCACGCCGGCACGGCGCGAGAGCATGAGGCTGTTGCGCGAGACCATCGCGAAGTCCGGCCCAGGGCTGATGACAGCCAGTAAGGTGATTGTGATGACAGCTATCAATTCGGTCATGGCGTATCTTCTCGAAACAACGAATCAGCCAGACGATACCGACAAGAATTCCGGGTGAATAACGATGTTTTCTGACAGCAATGGTGAGCCAGATTCACCATCAACGGATGTGCGCCTGCCCTCCTTGCTGGCGCTGCGCTGCTTCGAGGCGGCGGCCCGGTTGGAGAATTTCAGCCGGGCCGCCGCCGAACTGCACCTGACCCACGGCGCGGTCAGCCGTGCAGTGCGCCTCCTCGAAGACGAGCTGGGCGTGGCGTTGTTCGAGCGGCGCAGCCAGCGCGTGTTCCTGACCGATGCCGGCCGCACGCTGGCGCGGGCGGTAGGCAATGGTTTGGATCTGATGAGGCAGGCCGTCGGCGAGTTGCGCGCCCGCGCCCGCCAGGGGCGACGCTGGGTGCTGTCGTGCGAGCCGACACTGTTGATGCGCTGGTTGATCCCGCGCTGGCCGGACTTCCAGGCCCGGCATCCGGGGATCGACGTTCACCTGGTCGCCGGTGGCGGGCCGTTCTCCTTCGCCAGCGGCATCGACTTGGCCATCCGCCGCGACGACTTCCCCTGGCCCGAGGGCTATCACGCCGAACCCTTGTTTGCGGAAAAGGTCGGCCCGGTCTGTCGCCCCGACAAGGTGGCGGCTTGGTTCACGATGAAGAAGGCCGGCGCTGCGCTCAAGTCCGGCGCTCCGCGCCTGCACACGCGCACGCGGCCGGGCGCGTGGCCGGGATGGGCTGCGGCCGCAGGCCAGCCCGCATCCGATGTGAACGGGCAAACCTTCGAGCATTTCTATTTCAGCTTGCAGGCGGCCGTGGCTGGTCTGGGCGTGGCGATCGGCCCGTGGCATCTGGTGCGCGACGACCTGGACAACGGCGTGCTCGCCGCGCCGCTGGGGTTTATCGAGGACGACTCGCGCTACTGCCTGTTGTCGCCGCAGCCCTTGCGGCCGGACAGTCCGCAGGCGGATTTGCTGGCATGGTTGCGGGCAGTTGCATAGCGCGTGGGGTGAGGTGAGCGCAGCGATGTGCAGCTTCGGAGCACGATCGTGCTGGTTCGGTCACGGATGATGTGATGTCGAAAATGTCTTGGCTTGCGGTGAGTGTTCCCCGGGTCTCGCCGGTGGCGAGACCCGGGCTACGGGTTGGCGGACCGATGGTTGCCTGCGTGCAGCAGGCACAAAAAAAGCGCCGGTTTCCCGGCGCTCCGCGGTTGCGACGATTGCGTGATCGCTGCGATGGCTGACCGCAGCGATCAGCGAACTACGCGTCTCAGCGTTTCTTCAACTGCGCCGGCACGAACTGCTCGCGCACGGCCTTCGCCAGCAGATCCGGCGGCAGCATGCCTTGGTCCAGCAGGAAGTTGTTGAAGGCGAGGCGGTCGAATTTGTCGCCCAGTGCGAGTTCGGTTTCGGCGCGCAGTTCGAGGATGCGGGCGTAGCCGTAGAAGTAGCTGCCGGCCTGGCCGGGTGCGTTGAAGGTGTAGCGATCCAGTTCCTGGCGCGCCATCGCTTTCGACAGGCCCACGTCGTCGATCAATACTTTCTCGGCGCGCGCGCGATCGATCATGCCGAGGTTGAGCATCGGGTCGAGCATCGCGCGCGCTGCGCGCAGCAGCCGGAACTGCAGTGCGATCAGCTGGCCGTCCAGCGGTTCGTAGGGGATCATTTCGGCTTCGGCGTACAGCGCCCAGCCTTCCACGTTCACCGAATTGAACGCGAACAGCGTGCGCGCCAGCGAGACGCCGCGTTCGACCATCGCGGTGAACTGCAGTTCGTGGCCCGGGCGGCCTTCATGGGCGGAGAGCGTCCACGCCACCGCCGGGAAGTTGAAGTCGTCGTAGGCTTCGGCCTTTTCGCTGAGCGCCGGATTGCTCAGCGGCAGCACGAACTGGCCCTGCTGACCGGTGTTGCCGACCAGCGGCGCGGGCAGGAAATGCGGTGCGGGCTGCGCGGCGCTTTCGGCTTCGGTGCCCAGGCGCATCACCATCGGCCGGTTCGGCACATCGACGATGCGCTCGCGAAGGATGATCGGATCGATGATGTCGATGACCGTGCGGTAGCGCGCTTCGAGTTGATCGTTCGGGATCGTGTCGCGTTTCAGCGCGCGGATCACGCCGCGGTAATCGGTGGCGGCGATGCCTTTGTCCTTCGCCACCAGCGGCGCCAGCCGGTCCATCGCGGCGCGGGTTTCCATGAACGCGAGCCGCGCGCGTTGGATCAGCAGTGCCGGCGGAATGTCGATGCCGACCTGCTTCAGCTGCAATGCGTACAGCTCCGGCGGCAGCTGTGTGTCGGTGCGCGCCTTCGGCAGCACGTCCTTGCGCGTCCAGGCCACGTAATCAGCGAACTGCTTTTCGAGCGCGTCGAGCGCGGCCGCGCTGCCTTCGATCTTGTATTCCGCGAAGAGTTTGCGGATGCCGGCGATGTAGGTCTCGGCGTTGCCCAGCGCCTGCTCCACTTCGAGTTTGGTCGGCCGCAGCAGTTCGGCGTTGGTGGCGCGTTCCTCGTAGCGCTGGCGCGCCAGCACCGTGGTCGCGGTCGTGCCCGGCGCGATGCCGGTGTAGGCCTTGAGACGATCCAGCGCCTTGGCGCGGCGATCGGCCGGGGTCTGCTCGGACAACAAGCCCTTCAAGCCCTGGAACACCAATTGCGGCGCGTCGATGTACGGCACCACCAGGCGCTCGTTGACCAGCGACGACTCGATGGTGTCGTCCGCGGCCTGGATCATGATTTCCAGATCCTGGCGCACGTTGGGGTCGCGCTCCAGCTGCAGCTTTTCCTGCAGCTTGGCCTTGGCGTCGGCGGTGGCCTTGCGCAGGCGCGCGCCGTTGTCCGGGCCGAGATCGGCGACCTTTTCGTCGTAGCCGGGAATGCCGAAGAACGAGCCGGCTTCCGGCTGGAACTGCAGCTGCGCTTCCAGCAGGATCTGGGCGTTGGCGTTGCTGGTGGTCACCCAGGCGGGCGCGGGTTTGGCGGCCGCGGTTTTAGCCGCGGCGGCAGGCGCGGGCGATGCCGCGTGGGCGTGCAGGGGAATGGCGAGCGCGCAGCAGAGCGCGGCAGCGAGTGCGAGGGGTTTCATCGGCGGATCCGGTCGGAGGAGTGGGACGACACTACGCCGGGGCCATGGGTGGGGCCAGCGTCGAAGGTCATGCGGACGATGATCCGCCAGGCCCGGCGCAGGGCCTGAGATTGTCCGCGCCGCCGCCGCTGTGGTATCCAGAAGCCGTAGAAACGCCACTCCGGAGCCGTGCATGCCCAGTTTTCCCAGGATCGACAGCCCCTGCCCGCTGAGCGCAGAGGAACTGCGCGCCATCGACGGTCACTGCGACCGCTGCGACAAGCACGTGCACGCCCTGAGCGACATGAGCGAGGCTGAGCGCCGTGCGCTGCTCGCCGCTGCCACAGGCCCGATCTGCGTGTCGTATCGCCGGCCCGCGCCGCGCCGCGTAGGCCGCATCGGCGCCGCCATCGCCGCGACCCTGATCACGACGACCGCGTATGCCGGCGATCCCGCAGCCGCATCGGTTGGCCAACCCACGGTGGCGGCCGCGCTGCAGGGCGTGGAGGAAGACGACGTGTTTTTCGACGAGATCGTATTCGTCGGCGGCGTGAACGATTCGCAGGAGGCATTGGCGGCGCTGGACATGAGCGTGCCGGTGCTGCCCATGCATACGCTGGCGCTCGCTCCGGGCGGCGGTCAGGAAATGGATGAGGAAGAACTCGATTCGATAGTCGTGACCGGCGGCGGCATCCATGACCCCGCGGATGCCGAGTGGGTCGACGAAGAATCGCTGCTGCCGGAGTTGCCGATGATCGCAGCGCAGGACGAGCTGCCTGCCGGAAGCGACGGCTCGCGTTAATGTCCGATCGAGGCTGCGGAGGCATCCGCAGCCGGTGCGTGCAGGATCCCGGCGGCTTCCTCGATCCGCAGGTCGCGGATGATGCGCGCGAGGCCGCTGAGGCCGTCGGGGCTGCCATCGCCGAGATACAGCGCCAAGTGCCCTGCGTCGAAGCGGCCGAGCCCGGCGTCGTAGCTGGTCCAACGCTTGCCGTCCCAGACCTGTACCCAGACGTGCGGACTGAACACGTGCGCCTGCCCGGTGAAGCGGCTGGAATAGGCGATGCCGTGCGCCAGACGCGTCGGAATGCCCAGCGCGCGCGCCGACGCCGCCAACAGCACCGCGTATTCGGTGCAGTCGCCGCTGCGGGTGTCCAGCGCGGTCAGCGCGTCGTGGTAATCGCGGTAGTCGATGCCGCCGGTCATGTGTTTCTGGATCGCCGTCACCAGTGCGCGCATGCGGGTGTGCGGCGAGCCGCCGCGAGTGTGCTGGCGCGCGAAATTGCGGATGCGGCGGTCGTCGCTTTGCACCCAGGCGTTGGGCGCGAGATAACGGCGCAGCATCGCGTCGGTGGGCGGCGGCTCGCGGCCGCAGTCGTTGCAGATCCGCAGTTCGATGCCGTTCGCATCGGTCGTTGACCGCTGTTCGCCGGTCTCCGGCCAGGCCCACTCGCGCGACGATTCGAAACGCAGCCGGTAGCGGATCTCGCCTGCGCGCGCCTGCGCCGACATCCGGTACGGCGATTTCACCAGCAGGCTCTGGACGAACGCGCGGGCCTGTTCGGTGGTGGGCTTTGGTTTTGCTTGAGCGGAGACGGTCGTCTGCGCCGCGACATCGGTCGCGCAGAACATCCCGTAAAAAAGCAGCGCGCACAAAAGCGGCGCACGGAACGCGGCGCGCGAGCTCATGGCGTCGCGGGCTCGGCGGCCGCATCGGCGGGCCCGAGCAGATCGATCGGTTCGTCCTGGCCATCGACATCAACGATCAGCGTCGAGTACGTCCAGCGGCCCGCGGCTTTTTCGGCTTCGACGTAAATGTCCGCCTCGCCTTTCGGGCCGGAGATCGGGATCTGCAGGCTCGCTTCGCCCGATGCGCCGGACACGTTCATCTGGCCGCTGACGTACCACCCCGGTTCGATCGGTGTGCCCAGCGCTGCGGTCACCTGCGGGTGCTCGCGCGTCCGCTGCATTGCGGTGGCGTACGCATCCGAGGAGCGCATGCCCTCGAACACCACAAACATCAGTAGCCCGATGAGGGCGGCGACCACTGCGGCGCTGAACAGACAGACCAGCGGCACGGCCCAGCGCCAGTGACGCTGCCACCAGCCGCGCCGGGGTGCGATGGGCAACGGCGGCGGTGTATTCATGGCTTCAGACACCGCGCGAAGAACGCTTCGGTCAGCCGGTAGCGATGCAGCAGATCCGCGCCGCGCAGGCCGTGCTTGGCGCCGGGATAGGTCATCAGCTCGAACGGCGTCGCGCGTTTCTGCAGGGTGCTCATCAGCTTGGTCGAATTGCTGAACAGCACGTTGTCGTCGGCCATGCCGTGGATCAGCAGCAGCGCGTTGGGTTTGATGCCGGCGACGTGGGTGAACACGCTGCCTTCGCGATAACCGTCGACGTTGGCGGCCGGCAGGTTCATGTAACGCTCGGTGTAGTGCGTGTCGTACAGCGCCCAGTCGGTGACCGGCGCGCCGGACACGCCGCAGGCGTAGTCGTCGGCGGCTTTGCCGAGCAGCATCAGGCTCATGTAGCCGCCGTTCGACCAGCCGTACACGCCGATGCGCGCGCCATCCACCCACGGCTGCGCGCGCAGCCATTCGACGCCCTTGCGCTGGTCGTCCACTTCCACGGTGCCCTGTTTGCCGTACAGCGCGCCGCCGAAGGCCGCGCCGCGCCGCGGCGTGCCGCGGTTGTCGACGGTGAACACCACATAGCCCCGCTGGGCCATGTACTGATTGAAGAAATGATCGCCGCGACCGGGCCAGCTGTCGGTGGCGGTCTGCGCCGCCGGGCCGCCGTAGACGTAGACCATCACCGGATATTTCTTCGCCGGGTCGAAGTCCGCGGGCTTGATCAGGCCGTAGTGCAGCGGCGTGTTGCCGTCGGCGGCGGTGAGCGTGCCGAACTCTACCGGCCGGTGCGCGGCCAGATATTTCACGTACGGGTGCTCGCGTTTCGTCAGGTCGTTGTCGATCAGGTTCGCGACCAGGCTGCCGTCGGCGCGATGCAGCGCGATCTGCGGCGGCGTGCGCGCGTTCGACCAGCTGTCGACGTAGACGCTGGCGTTCTTCGCGAAGCTGGCGCTGTGCATGCCGGGTTCGGTGGACAGCGTTTTGATATCCACGTCATTGAATCCGATGGCATGGATGTGGCTTTCCTTGGGTTCGGCGCCGAGGCTTTGCGCGTCGAGGATGCCGGATGCAACGGCGACGCCGCGCATGCCGGCGCTGAAGTAGACGATCTTCTTGTCTTCATCGACCGCCAACACCTTGTCCACCGGCCAGTCGCCGCGAGTGAGCTGCGTCAGCGTCTTGCCGTCCTTGCTGGCGAGGTAGAGATGCTCGAAACCGCTGCGCTCGCTGCTCCAGACGAAACGGCCGTCTTTCAGGAAGTACAGATTGTTGTGCAGCGGCACCCAGGTTTTCGCGGTTTCGGTGACCAGCGTGCGCTGCTGGCCGGAGGCGAGTTCGACTTCGATCAGTTCGAGCGTGTGCTGGTCGCGCGACTGGCGCTGGAAGGTCAGATGCGTCGGGTCGCGCCAATCGACGCGGGTGAGGTAGATGTCTGGATTCGCGCCCAGCTCGATATCGCGGATCTCGCCGCGCGGGTAGGTGCGCGGCTGGTGTACGCGCGGCGTGCCGTCGGTGGGGTTGGTCCAGACCCGCATCTCCAGCGGCGCGAGACGCACCACGTGCAGGCCGATGGCGACGTTGGTGTCCCCCGCCGCCGGATACCGCTGTTCGACGACTTCGGTGCGATCCGGATACACCTCGTAACGCTTCTGCACCGGCACCTTGCTTTCGTCGATGCGCGCGAAGGCGATGGCGGAATCGTCCGGCGCCCACCAGTAGCCGGTGTGGCGATCCATTTCCTCGTCGGCCACGAACTCGGCGACGCCGTTGCCGATGGTGTCGCTGCCGTCGCTCGTCAGCTGGACTTCCTTGCCGGTAGCCAGATCGATCGCCCACAGGTTGCGCGCGCGCACGAAGCTGACGAAACCGCCCTTCGGCGAGACTTTCGGGTCGGTGGCAAAACCTTCGCCGGTGGTCAGCTTGCGCACCGCGGCTTTGCCCGATTTGCCGAGGTCGTACAGATACAGTTCGCCGCCGAGCGGGAACAGCAGGGTCTTGCCATCCGGCGACCACTGGTAATCGACGATGCCCGACAGCGATGCGGTGCGCTGGCGCTCGCGCCGCGCTTTTTCTTCATCGCTCAGCACTTCCTCGCCGGGCAGCACGTCGCTGGAATCGACCAGCAGCGCGGAGGTTCCGGTCGCGACATCGAACGCCCACAGATCGAGGCGGTTGCGGTCGGTGTCCTTGCCGCGCAGGAAAGTGACGCGCGAGCCGTCGGGCGCGATCTGCGGTTTCAGCAGGGTGGGGCCGGACAACGGCGCGTCGCCGGTGATGGCTTCGAGGGTAAGTTTGCTCTGGGCGGGGCTGGCGGCGTGGGCGGCGGGCATGATTGCGACGGGCATGATCAGCAGGCAGGAAAGAAGGGCGGCGGCGCGGATCATGGGGTCGTCCCCTGCGTGGCGCTCTGGCCGAACAGCACTTTGCGCTGTTCTTCGCTGAGCGGCTGGCCGGCGGTCGGGCTGACCTGTTTCGTCCACGCATACGCGCGCTGGGTGGCCGGGCGCGCGGCGATGACGGCCTGCCAGCGGCGGACTTCGGGATAGGGTTCCAGATCGATCGGCGCGGTCTTGTACGGGCTGATCCACGGATAACAGGTCATGTCGGCGACGCTGTAGTCGTCGCCGAGCAGGAAGGCGCGGCCGGCCAGACGCTTGTCGAGCACGCCGAGCAGGCGCTGCGCCTCGCGGGTGTAGCGGTCGATGGCGTAGGGAATCTTTTCCGGCGCGTAGACATTGAAATGCCCGTACTGGCCGGTCATCGGGCCCAGACCGGCCATCTGCCAGAACACCCACTCCAGCGCCGCGGTGCGACCGCGCAGGTCGGTGGGCATGAAACGACCGGTCTTCTCGGCCAGATACACCAGGATCGCGCCCGATTCGAACACGCTCAGCGGCGCGCCGCCGTCGGCGGGCGCGGTGTCGACGATGGCGGGCATGCGGTTGTTCGGTGAGATCGCCAGGAAACCGGGCTGGAACTGCTCGCCGGCGCCGATGTTCACCGGCTTGATCTCGTAGGCCAGCGGTGCGCCGGCCTCGACCAGCTCTTCCAGCAGGAGGGTGATTTTGTGGCCGTTCGGCGTGGGCCAGTAGTGCAGTTCGATCATGGTGGGTGGGCCGGTCGAGAAGATGCCGGCAGTGTAAGCCGTACGCGCGGCTTGGCGCTGGTGGGCGCGGCGGCTACCCTATGACGGATTTCGCCTTCGCAGTACACCCATGGCCAACGCTTCGCACAAACCGCTCAACCCGTCGCTCACCCCTCTGTCGCGGCTGATCTTCGCCTCGCGCTGGCTGCAGCTGCCGCTGTATCTGGGCCTGATCGTGGCCCAGGGCGTGTACGTGTTCCTGTTCGGCAAGGAGCTGTGGCACCTCATCCACGAAACGCCGACGCTCAGCGAACAGGACATCATGCTGATCGTGCTGGGCCTGATCGACGTGGTGATGATCTCCAACCTGCTGATGATGGTGATCGTGGGCGGCTACGAAACCTTCGTCTCGCGGATGAATCTGGCGGGTCATCCCGACCAGCCGGAATGGTTGAGCCACGTCAACGCCAGCGTGCTGAAAGTGAAGCTGGCGATGGCGATCATCGGCATCTCCTCGATCCATCTGCTCAAGAGTTTCATCGAGGTCGGCATGGTCGACGGTCTGCCGCTATGCAGCACCATGGCCGGCATCGAAGCGATGCAAGCAATGCAGCCGTTCATCGATGCCGGGCAGAAACTCAAGCCCTGCACCACGATCACCTCGACCGGTGTGATGTGGCAGGCGATCATCCACGCGCTGTTCATCGTTTCGGCCATCGGCATCGCCTGGACCGACCGGATCATGATGGGCAGTTCGACCAAGCGCGATCACCACTGACGCGACCGACGTGACATCCCCTTAGAGGGGCATTCAGGCGGCTGATTTTGATTGCCGGCGAAAAGCAGCGACCTGAAGGCCGCTCTACGGAACCCTCTACGGGAAGATGTACGGGAGATGCGTGGGCCGCGTATGGCCCATCGCGTAGAATGCCGGCATGGATGTCTCCCACCTGCTCGACGGCCTGAACGCCGCGCAACGCGAAGCGATCAGCGCCGAATCCGGCCACCTGCTCGTGCTCGCCGGCGCCGGTTCCGGCAAGACCCGTGTCCTCACCCACCGCATCGCCTGGCTGCATGAAGTCTACGGCGTGCCGATGCACGGCATTTTTGCGGTGACCTTCACCAACAAGGCCGCGGGCGAGATGCGCCATCGCGCCGAATCGCTGCTGCCCGGCGGCAGCCGCGGCATGTGGATCGGCACCTTCCACGGCCTCGCCCATCGCCTGCTGCGCCTGCACTGGCAGGACGCGAAGCTGCCGGAAGGTTTCCAGATTCTCGACAGCGACGATCAGCTGCGGCTGGTCAAGCGCGTGGTGCAGGCGCTGGAGCTGGACGAGGCGCGGTTCCCGCCGCGGCAAATCGCGTGGTGGATCAACGCGCAGAAGGACGAAGGCCGCCGCCCGCAGCACATTCAACCGGAAAAAGATGAATGGGCCAGCGTGATGCTGCGCGCCTACACGTTGTATCAGGAACGCTGCGAGCAGTCGGGGCTTGTCGATTTCGCCGAAATCCTGCTGCGCGCGCACGAACTGCTGCGCGACCATCCGGCGCTGCTGCAGCACTATCGCCATCGTTTCCAGCAGCTGTTGATCGACGAGTTCCAGGACACCAACAGCCTGCAGTACGCCTTCATCCGCCTGCTCGCCGGCGACACCGGCCAGGTGTTCACCGTCGGCGACGACGATCAGGCGATCTACGGGTGGCGCGGCGCGAAAGTCGAGAACGTGCAGCGTTTCCTGCGCGATTTTCCCGGCGCGCGCACCATCCGGCTGGAACAGAACTATCGCTCCAGCGCGAATATCCTCAACGCCGCCAACGCGGTGATCGCGCACAATCCGTCGCGGCTCGGCAAACAGCTGTGGACCGACAGCGGCGAAGGCGAGCCGATCGATCTGTACGCGGCCTACAACGAAATCGACGAAGCGCGGTTCGTGATCGAACGCATCCGCGCCTGGGTGCGCGACGGCGGCAGCCACGGCGAAACCGCGATCCTCTACCGCAGCAACGCGCAGTCGCGCGCGTTCGAAGAAACCCTGCTGGGCGAACAGATTCCGTTCCGCGTCTACGGCGGCATGCGCTTCTTCGAGCGCGCCGAAATCAAGGACACGCTGGCGTACATGCGCCTGATCGCTAACCGCGACGACGACGCGGCGTTCGAGCGCGCGGTCAACACGCCGACGCGCGGCATCGGCGAGCGCACGCTCGACGAAGTGCGCCGCTATGCGCGCGCCCACGGCATTTCGCTGTGGAAAGCGGCGGCGCTGGTGTCGCGCAGCGACCTGCTGCCCGGCCGCGCGCGGAACGCTTTGGCGCTGTTCGAAGGCCTGATCGACACCATCGCCGAGGAATCGGGCGATCTGCCGCTGAAGGACAAGATCGATCACGTGCTCGCGCGTTCCGCATTACGCGACCATTACGCCGCGCTGTCGAAGGGCTCGCTGGATTCGCGCACCGACAACCTCGACGAACTGGTGTCGGTGGCGTCGCGCTTTGTGAAGGGCGACGACGAGGAGTCCGCGGCGCTGCCGGAGCTGATCGCGTTCCTCGCGTATGCCGCGCTCGAAGCCGGCGAAGGTCAGACCGAAGCCGGCGAGGACGGCGTGCAGCTGATGACCCTGCACAGCGCCAAGGGTCTGGAATTTCCGCTGGTGTTTCTGGTCGGCCTGGAAGAAGGGCTTTTCCCGAACAACAAATCGATAGAGGAAGCTGGCCGCCTGGAAGAAGAGCGCCGGCTCGCTTACGTCGGCATCACCCGTGCGCGCCAGAAGCTGGTCATCACCTATGCCGAAGCGCGCCGCCTGCACGGCCAGGACATGTACGGCCTGCCGTCGCGCTTCCTGCGCGAGATTCCCACGACGCTGATCCACGAAGTGCGGCCGAAGATCCAGGTCGCGCGGCCGATGTACAACGCCCAGCCGCGTCGCGAACTGTGGCAGCAGAGCCGCGGCCATGCGTCGCTGCAGGAAAATCCCGGTCTGCTCATCGGCCAGAACGTGACTCACGCGAAATTCGGCGGCGGTGTGGTCACCGATATCGAAGGCAGTGGCGCGCATGCGCGCATCCAGGTCAATTTCGAGGACGAAGGCAGCAAGTGGCTGGTGATGGCGTACGCGAATCTGCAGCCGGCGTGATTGTCTTGTAGGGCGGGCCCAGGCCCGCCATTGCAATTTTCCGATGCTTTCGACAATGATCAAAACCGTTTCGCCGAACGTGCTGTGCGAACGGATGTACCGTAACGGCGGGCCAGGGCCCGCCCTACGACACCGCTTCGTTACGAGCCCGCAACCATGACCGACTCCGAATTTCTCCGCGTCCGCGACTACCTCACCGGTCTGCAGGACCGCCTCTGCACCGCGATCGAGGGCGCCGACGGGGGCGCGACGTTCAAGGAAGATCTCTGGGAGCGCGCCGAGGGTGGCGGTGGCCGCACGCGGATCCTGCGCGACGGCGCGGTGTTCGAGCAGGCCGGGGTCGGATTCTCGGATGTTTCGGGCATCAAGTTGCCGCCGTCGGCGACCGCGGCGCGGCCGGAGCTTGCGGGGGCGTCGTGGCGCGCGGTCGGCGTGTCGCTGGTGTTCCATCCGCGCAATCCCTACCTGCCGACCACGCATGCCAATGTCCGCCATTTCCGCGCGACGCGCGACGGCGAAACCGTGGCCTGGTGGTTCGGCGGCGGCTTCGACCTGACGCCGTTCTATCCCTTCGACGACGACGTGCGCCACTGGCACCGGACCGCGCGCGATCTGTGCGAACCCTTCGGCGGCGAAGCGCGCTACGTCGCGCACAAGCAGTGGTGCGACGAGTATTTCTTCCTCAAGCATCGCAATGAGACCCGCGGCGTCGGCGGGCTGTTCTTCGACGATCTGCATGGCGACTTCGAGCGCGACTTCGCGTATCAGCGCGCGGTCGGCGACGGTTTCCTCGATGCCTATCTGCCGCTGGTCGAACGTCGCAAGGACACGGCCTATGGCGAACGGGAACGCCAGTTCCAGTTGTATCGGCGTGGTCGCTACGTCGAATTCAATCTGGTGTTCGACCGCGGCACCCTGTTCGGCCTGCAATCCGGCGGGCGCACCGAATCGATCCTGATGAGCCTGCCGCCGCTGGTGCGCTGGGAATACGGCTACCAGCCCGAAACCGACAGCGACGAGGCGCGGCTGCAGGCGTACCTCACGCCGCGGGATTGGCTGGGCGAGGCGTCGTAGGAGGCCCGGCTCCGTAGGAAGGCCCGCTTCCGTAGGAGGGCCTTCAGGCCCGAGCTTTTTGCGTGAGGGCTTCAGACCGATGTTCGCAGAGAGCCTTCACACAAAGCTCGGGCCTGAAGGCCCTCCTACAAAGGCAGGCCCTCCTGCGAAGGCGGGCTTGGCGGATCGGCCAACACGATGCTGATCCGCCCGTTGGTTTCCAGCGTCGCCACGCGGATCCGCTCGATGTCGGTGCAGCCGGCCTCGCGCATGGCCTCGTGGAAGTCGGCATTGCTCACCAGTTGCCGGCGCAGCACGTCGCGGTGGACCGTGCCATCGCGCGCCAGGATCACCGGTTCGCCTTCGATCACCTTGCGTGCGCCCGGGCTGCGCGCGGCGATCAGGGCGACCGCGTAATTCAGTGCGATCAGGCAGACCGCCAGCAGCGCGGCGCCGGTCAGCGAGTTGTCGCCGCCGTTGAGCCCGTTCTGCACCGCGTTGCCGATCAGGATCAGCAGCACCAGGTCGAACGGCGTGAACTGCCCCACCGCGCGCTTGCCGGATGCGCGCACCAGCACCATGACCAGCACATAGACAGCGACCGCGCGCAGCGGGAAATGCCACCAGGGCGCTGACAGTTGGAAAAGGTCGGACATGGGCGGCACCGGAGGGGCAGATGCGGCCAGTGTCCTCCTGGTGCCGGGCAATGACAAAACGTCGGGCAATAAAAAGCCCCGCAGGTGGGGGAACCGGCGGGGCTGGGAACGGGACTTGGGGAGAGTCTTACGTTCCGGCGACCACTCCAGGGGAGGGGGTGGTCTGCGACGGACGTTGCATCCGTCGCGAGTAAGTTGACCATGGAGTGGGCGGAGAGTTCGTAAAGATTTCGCTTATCGGCGCGATGAATTCAGGATCGATTCACTGCTGGTGCATCGTTCGTTCAGCTAACGATGAATCGGCCTGAAAAACCTGTCTGAACTGGCAGGATCATAATGTTTTCAAGGCTTTCCAGTAGAACACAGCGATTGCTGTCAGTGCGCTTCGTCCGCGCCAGTCGGACTTCAAATCCGTAGCGTGGACAAACGCATCGCCATGCGCGATGGACTGGAAGCGCGGATGCTCTCAGAGCCTGTCCAAAATCTCCTGTCACCGCATGAGCATTTCCTGCAGCAGTGGGACCCTCAACCGCAAACCGCTACGCCGTGTCATCCCGAACGCCCGCGCCAGCGGGTGGAGGGATCTGCTGTTGTGGCTGCCGGCGATAAGCAGATCCCTCCTCGGGCTTCGCCCTCGTTCGGGATGACAGAATATTTTTCCAGGCCCGGGATTTTGAACAGGTTCTCAGTGCGCCTCGTCCCAGTTATCCCCAACTCCCGAATCGATCACCAACGGCACCCGCAGCTCGGCGGCCGCCGCCATCCGCGCGGTGGCTTCACGCACCAGAGTGTCGACGAAACCCTCGTCGCACTCGAACACCAGTTCGTCGTGGACCTGCAGCAGCATTTTCGCTGTGTCGGCATGGCCGGCGATCCAGAGGTCGATGTCGATCATCGCCCGCTTGATGATGTCGGCGGCGGTGCCCTGCATCGGCGCGTTGATCGCGGCGCGTTCGGCGCCGGCGCGCAGGCCCTGGTTGCGGGCGTTGATGTTGTCCAGATACAGCCGGCGGCCGAACACGGTTTCGACGTAGCCGCGTTCGTGCGCGTCCTTGCGGGTGCGGTCCATGAATTCGCGCACGCCGGGATAACGGCTGAAGTACAGCGCGATGTAGTCCTGGGCCTCGCCGCGGCCGATGTCCAGCTGCTTCGCGAGGCCGAAGGCGCTCATGCCGTACATCAGGCCGAAGTTGATCGCCTTGGCGGCGCGGCGTTCGTTGCCGCTCACGTCTTCCAGCGGTTTGCCGAACACTTCCGCCGCGGTGGCGCGGTGGATGTCGGCGCCGGCGGCGAAGGCGCGCAGCAGGCCGGCGTCTTCGGAGAGGTGGGCCATGATCCGCAGTTCGATCTGCGAGTAATCGCAGGCGATCAGCTTGCGGCCCGGCGGTGCGATGAAGGCCTTGCGGATGCGGCGGCCGTCCTCGGTGCGGATCGGGATGTTCTGCAGATTCGGATCGTTGGACGACAGGCGGCCGGTGGCGGCGCCGGCCTGGTGATAGCTGGTATGCACGCGGCCGGTGTCCGGATTCACCATTTCCGAGAGCTTGTCGGTGTAGGTGCTGCGCAGTTTCGCGAGGCCGCGGTATTCGAGGATGATCCGCGGCAGCTCGTGCTGGTCGGCGATGGCTTCCAGCGCCTCTTCGTTCGTCGACGGCTGGCCGGTCGGTGTTTTCACCAGCGCCGGCAGCTTGAGTTCGTCGAACAGCAGCGCCTGCAACTGCTTGGGCGAGTCGAGATTGAAGGTGCGCCCCGCTAGCTCGGTCGCCTTCTGCTGCGCGATGAGCATCCGCCGCGACAGGTCGACGCTCTGTCGGCGCAGTTCGTCGGCGTCGATCAGGATGCCGTTGGCTTCCATCCGCGCCAGCACCGGCACCAGTGGGATTTCGATGTCGCGGTAGACCGTCTGCAGCGTCGGGATCTCCGCGAGCTTCGCCGAGAGCACGCGATGCAGGCGCAGGGTGATGTCGGCATCCTCGGCGGCGTAGGTCGTGGCGTCGTCGATCGCCACTTCCGAGAACGAAATCTGCTTCGCGCCCTTGCCGGCCACGGCCTCGAACTTGATGGTGTCGTAGCCGAGATAGCGTTTGGCCAGCGAATCCATGTCGTGGCGGGTTGCGCTGGAATTCCAGATGAAACTTTCCAGCATGGTGTCGTCGGCGTAGCCGTCGACGTTCACGCCGTGGCGGCGCAGGATGTGGATGTCGTATTTGCCGTGCTGGCCAAGCTTGCGGTGCCGCGCGCTTTCCAGCAGCGGGCGCAGCGCGTCGAGCGTGTCGCGCAGGTCGAGCTGCGCCGGCGCGCCGGGATAGGTGTGGCCGACCGGGATGTAGCAGCCGTTGCCGGGTTCGGTGGAAAAACTCAGCCCGACCAGGTTTGCCCGCATCGCGTCCAGCGCGTCGGTTTCGGTGTCGAACGCGAATTCTTCCGCGGCGTCGAGTCTGGCGATCCACGCGTCGAGTTGTTCGCGGGTCTGCACGGTCTCGTACGTGCCTTTGGCGGCCAGCGCGGGATCCGGCGCCTCGTCTTCGGTCGTCGTGCTGCGCGCGTAGCCGGCTGCGGTGTTGCGCATCCCGGCAAGCTCTGCCGATGCGATCGCCGCAGGGTCGCCGCCGCCGAGTTCCTTCAGCGCCTGATTGAAGCCGTAGCGCGCGTACAGCACGCGCAGATCGTCGACGTGCGGTTCTCGCAGCGCCAGCGTGGTCGGGCCGCCGTCGAGCGGTACATCGAGCTTGATCGTCGCCAGCTGCCGGTTCAGCGGCAGCCGCGGCAATGCCGCGCGCAGGTTCTCGCCGATCTTGCCCTTGATCGCATCGGCATGGGCGATGACGTTCTCCAGCGAGTCGTACTCGGCCAGCCATTTCGCCGCGGTCTTCGGCCCGCACTTCTCGACGCCGGGAATGTTGTCGACCGAATCGCCCATCAGCGACAGCAGATCGATGATCTGGTCGGCGCGCACGCCGAACTTCGCCATCACCGATTCGTCGCTGTCGAGACGGCTGCCGCTCATCGTATTGACCAGCGCCAGACCCGGGCGCACCAGCTGTGCGAAGTCCTTGTCGCCGGTGGAAATAGTGACGGTCAGGCCGTCGGCGGCGCCCTGCACCGCCAGCGTGCCGATCACATCGTCGGCTTCCACGCCCGGCACGCGCAGGATCGGCATGCCCAGGGCTTCGACGATCTTCATCATCGGCTCGATCTGCGCGCGCAACTCGTCCGGCATCGGCGGGCGATTGGCCTTGTACTGCGGGTCGAGGTCGTCGCGGAAGGTCGGGCCGGAGGCATCGACCACGAAGGCGATGTATTCGGGTTTTTCCTTGAGATGGCTGCGCAGCATGTTGACGATGCCGAACAGCGCGCCGGTGGGCTCGCCCTGCGCGTTGCTCAGCGGCGGCAGCGCGTGGAAGGCGCGGTAGAGGTAGGAAGAACCGTCGATCAGTACGAGTCGTGTCATGGGCGGATTCTACTCCGCGTCTCCGGGCGACCGAACCGCCACCGGCGGCACGGATGGTTCACGCCCTGCGGCGCATAATCGCCGCACCCCCGCCGCCGGAGACCGCCATGCGCCGTTCGATCCTGCTCGTACTGCCCCTGATGCTTGCCCTCGGCGGTTGCGCCACCACCGGCGACAGCGCCGACACCGGGATTCCGGCCGATGCGGTCGCCGCGACCAAGATCCAGCCCAACGGCGACGAGATCACCGAATACCGCGTTGCGGGCCAGCTGCGGGTGGTGAAGGTCCAGCCCAAGCGCGGCCCGGCGTTCTATCTCTACGACCGCAACGGCGACGGCCGCCTCGACGAGGACAAGGACGTGTCGCCGGTGTATTTCAAGTTGTTCGAGTGGTGAGCGGCTTGCGCTGGAACCCGGTCCCGGTTCTGGTGTCGAACGACGAAACGGGTCGAGGAGTGTTCGGATGAAGAAATGGTGGCTGTTGGGGGCGCTGCTGGTGTCGCCGTCGGTGTTGGCGTGCATCAATCCCTCGCCGACGACCGATCACGCCGGGCGACGTTTCGAAGCGTTCGAGTTCGTCGGCGACGACATGATCGCCACCATGACCAATCCGTATGCACAGGAATCCTGGCGAAGCCGGAAAGAAGAGATCATCGAGCAGGCCCTGGCCAAGCCGGATTTCGACAGTTTGACCAATCTGGGCGTCCTGCTGATCTATCAGGACAACTACGCCGCTGCGACCCGCCTGTTCGTCCGGATCGAGGCCCTGTATCCGGGGCGACACCAGACCGCGGCCAATCTCGGCACGGCGCTCGAGCTGATGGGCCGCGACGCGCTCGCATTGCGCTGGATCCGGCTCGGCATCCGTCGCGACCGTCGCGAGCACGAAGGCACCGAATGGCTGCATGCGCGCATTCTGGTGGCCAAGCTCGCGTTGAAAGACAACCCGCGCTTTCTCGACGGTCGTTCTGTCGCCGGTGTCGTTTTCGACCCTATCGTCGTGCCCTCGCTGCCAAAAGCCTATCCGGACGGCAACGACGGCCGACCAGTGAAGCCTCATGAGCTGGAGCGCGCGTTCGCTTATCAACTCCGCGAACGATTGCCGTTCGTGAAACCGAAGGATCCGGTCGTCGCCAATCTGCTGTCTGATTGGGCCACGCTCAATCTCGCCGGTGGACCGATCGAGAACGCAGGAGCGCTGTACCGACTCGCCGAACGTTACGGAATGGAGCGCACACCGTTGGTGGCCGCGCGTCTGGAAGATATCCGGCAGACGCTCGCCGTGGCCGGTCGTGCTTCGGAAACCGATCTTGGCCACTGCCCGATCTGTGAGCCTCTGCCTCCTCCTCCGGATCCATCCCGCCCGCGCCCGCCCGGAGAACCGCCACCTCCGCCGCCGCCGCCCGCAACCTATGTTCAATAACGCGCAGCGTGGTTGTTTTCACGCCACCCGCGCGCACACCCAGGCATCCACCCGTATGACGCCCGCGCGCAGCAGCGCATCGGCGGCGGCGTGCAGGGTCGCGCCT
Organism: uncultured Thermomonas sp.; assembly: GCA_966203835.1. Classification (GTDB taxonomy): domain Bacteria; phylum Pseudomonadota; class Gammaproteobacteria; order Xanthomonadales; family Xanthomonadaceae; genus Lysobacter_I. The sequence goes on along the minus strand of CBIHKW010000004.1, from coordinate 21,763 downwards.
GTGGTCATCACGTCGTCGACCAGCGCGATGTGCGCGGGCAATGCCGTTCCCGGCCGCACCGCGAATGCGCGGCGCAGGTTGCGGCGCCGGGCCGGGGCGTCCAGTCGCGACTGCGGGGCGGTGTCGCGCACCCGCAGCAGCGCATCGTCCAGCAGCGGCAGGCGCAGGGCGCCGGCCAGCGGTTTGGCCAGCTCGAACGCCTGATCGAAGCCGCGGCCGCGCAGGCGCCTGCGGTGCAGCGGTAGCGGGATCAGCGCGTCCGGCCGTTGGGCTTCGGCCAGGGTGCTGGCCATGAGTTCGCCGCAGAGCCGGCCGGCGGCGAGGTCGTTGTGGAACTTCAGCCGCGGCAGCAGGCGGTCCAGCGGGCGTTCGTAGCGGAACACCGCCCGGGTTTCGGTCAGCGGCGGCGGTCGGCGCTGGCAGTGGCCGCAGGCGTCGGCCGGCAGGGCCAGCGGCAGGCCGCAGCGCAGGCAGGCGTTGCGGTTCCAGGGCAGGGTCCGATGGCAGGCCGGGCACAGGGTATGGCGGCCCGATCCGCCGGTTTCGCCGCAGACCAGGCAGTGCGCCGGCCACAGCCGGTCCAGCAGCCGGGCGAGGCGCGGACTGACGCGTTGGCGTTGTATAAGGTTGACAGGGCTGAACATGCTTTCCAGACTGCCCGTCCCGCTGCGCCGTGTCCGTCAGGAAACCCCGATGCCTGCTGTCAGTCTTTCCGCCCTCCCGCGCCACGATTGGAGCCGTACCGAGGTCGAGGCGCTGCTCGCGCTGCCGTTCCCGGTGCTGTTGCAGCGCGCGGGCGAGGTGCATCGGGACCACTTCGACCCCAGCGAGGTCCAGGTCAGCACCCTGCTGTCGGTGAAGACCGGCGGCTGCCCGGAAGACTGCGCCTACTGTCCGCAGGCCCAGCGTTACCACACCGGCGTCGAAGCCACCAAGCTGATGGACACCGACGCTGTGGTGGAGAAGGCGAAGCAGGCCAAGGCCGCCGGCGCCTCGCGCTTCTGCATGGGCGCCGCGTGGCGCTCGCCGAAGGATCGCGACATCCCGAAAGTCGCCGCGATGATCCGCGAGGTGAAGGCGCTGGGGCTGGAAACCTGCGCCACCCTGGGCATGCTCAGCGGCGAACAGGCCACGGCGCTGAAGGCCGCCGGCCTCGATTACTACAACCACAATCTGGACACCGCGCCCGAGTTCTACGGCGACATCATCCAGACCCGCGAACTGCAGGACCGCCTCGACACCCTCGGCCATGTCCGCGACGCCGGCATGAAGACCTGCTGCGGCGGCATTGTCGGCATGGGCGAGAGCCGCCGCCAGCGCGCTGGCCTGCTGCAGATGCTGGCGAACCTGCCGGCGCACCCGGATTCGGTGCCGATCAACCGGCTGGTGCAGGTGGAAGGCACGCCGCTGCACGGGACGACCGAGTTGGACCCGTTCGAGTTCGTGCGCACCATTGCCGCGGCGCGGATCATGATGCCCAAATCGATGGTACGGCTGTCGGCCGGCCGCGAAACCATGAGCGACGAGCTGCAGGCGCTATGCTTCCTCGCCGGCGCCAACTCGATCTTCTACGGCGAAAAGCTGCTGACCACCGGTAACCCGGACACCGAGCGCGACCTCGCGCTGTTCGAGCGCCTCGGTCTGAAGCCGATGGCGGTGGTGGAAACCGCCGGCACCGTGCATGCCGATATTCTTGACACAAATCCTCTCGATACCAACGCCGCCGATACCGGCGAGACCCCGACTCCCTGCTTCCAAGCAGCCTGACCGCACCGCCCGACCGAGCTGTCCGCCATGACCCGTCCGCGCCTGACCGAACGTATCCTCGCCGCCCGCGTGCAACGTGCGATGCAGGGCCGCGTTCGCCAGCGACGCACCATCACCCGGCGCGACGGCGTGCGCTACGAAGTCGACGGCCGCTGGCTCACCAACTTCTGCGGCAATGACTACCTCGGCCTGTCGCAGCACTTCGCGGTGGTCGACGCGCTGCAGAACACCGCAGCCCGCGACGGCGCCGGCAGCGGCGCCTCGCATCTGGTCTGCGGCCATTTCGCCAGCCACGACGCGCTGGAGCGCGAACTCGCCGATTGGCTGGGCGCCCCGCGCGCGCTGCTGTTCGGCAGCGGCTATCTCGCCAATCTCGCGGTGATGCAGGCGCTGCTCACCGAAGAGGACGTGTGCGTGCAGGACCGGCTCAATCACGCCAGCCTGATCGACGCCGCGCGTCTCGCCGGCTGCAAGCTGCGCCGCTATCCGCACGCCGATCCCGAAGGCGCGCTGCGTCAGCTGCGCACCGTGCCCGAGGGCGCGGCGATGCTCGCCACCGACGGCGTGTTCAGCATGGACGGCGATGTCGCCCCGCTGCGCGAACTGTCGCTGGTCGCGCGCGTGCAGCAGGCCCTGATCTATGTCGACGACGCGCACGGCGTCGGCGTGGTCGGTCCCGAAGGTCGCGGCTGCGTCGCCGATGCCGGCCTGGATGCGTCCGGCGTGGTGCAGCTCGCCACGCTGAGCAAGGCGCTCGGCGGTTATGGCGCAGTGGTGCTCGGCAGCGACGACATCATCGGTCATCTCGCCGAAACCGCACGTCCGTACATCTACAACACCGCCTTGCCGCCGGGACAGGCCGCGTCCAGCCTGGCCGCGGTGAAGCTGGCGCGTCGCGACCACTGGCGTCGCGAGAAACTGCAGAGCCTGATCGCGCATTTCCGCCACACCGCGCTGTTCCGCGACCTGCAGCTGCTGCCGTCCACCACTCCGATCCAACCGTTGATGTGCGGCGATGAAAAACGCGCCATGGCGATCGCAACTGCGCTCGAAGCGCAGGGCTTCTGGGTGCCGGCGATCCGCCCGCCCACCGTTCCCGACGGCCGCTCGCGCCTGCGCATCACCCTGTCCTCGCTGCACACCCAGGCCGAAGTCGATTCGCTGGTCGATGCCCTGAGCTGGGCGCGCGACGCGGTGGAAATGGGCTACAGCGCGGGTACCGCGGTGGCATGAGGTCGGTGGTGGCTGTTCCCGATGACGCCGACGCACGCATCCCGGTCTGGAACGCGCTGTCGGATCTCTATCTCGATACCGATGTCGCGCTGTTGCACGATTACATCGTGCGCACGCTGGTCGCGTCGCCGTATTCACTCGAAGCACTGCACGAAATGCTGATGTACGACGTGCATCCGGCGCTGTACCAGAACCTGATGAGCGTGACCGGCGAATGGGCGGGCTTCGACGAAGCCTGGCTGCTCGAACGCATCGAAACGATCCGCCGTCAGCCGCGCTGGCGCCGCCGCATCACCCACTGGTTCGCGCGCGACATCGGCGTGCAGTGGCGCATCCTCGAACCGATGATCCGCGCCGCGCGGAGCGCCGCACCGCGGCCACTCACACCAGAGCCACTCGCGCCGCAATCATGAGCGAACGTCTGCACATGACTGTCAGCGGCGACGGCCCGCCGCTGGTGTTGCTGCACGGCTGGGCGATGCACGGCGGCGTCTTCGCTGCGCTGGTCGAACGCCTGCGCGATCGATACACGCTGCATGTGATCGACCTGCCCGGTCACGGCCTGAGTCGCGATCACGCAACGCCGCTCGAATTCGATGCGGTCTGCGAGGCCATCCGCGCACAGACGCCGGTCGCGCCGTGGCTCGGCTGGTCGTTGGGCGGCATGTTCGCGCTGCATGCGGCGGTACGCGACCCAGCTCGAGTGCCGGCGCTGATCGCGCTGTGCAGCAGCCCGTGTTTCGTGCGCGGCCCCGACTGGCGCTACGGCGTGTCGGCGGAGATCTTCCGCGATTTCGCCAAAGGCCTGAGCGACGATTATCGCGCCACGCTCGATCGTTTCGTCGCGCTGGAAGCCTTCGGCTCCGATCACGCCAAGGAAGAGATGCGCGAACTGCGCGCCGAACTGTTCGCACGCGGCGAACCCGCGGCGCGCGTGCTCGTCGACGGCCTGCGCATTCTCGAAACCGTCGATCAGCGGCCGCTGCTCCCGCAATTGCGCGTGCCGAGTCTGTGGATCGCCGGCCGTCGCGACCGCCTGGTCGACCCGCGCGCGATGCGCGAGGCCGTCGCGATGATCGAACAGACTGGCCATGCGCCCGCGACCTTCGCGCAGATCGAACACGCGGGGCATGCGCCGTTTCTGACCCATGTCGATGAGGTTGTTGCGCATGTATCGACATTTCTGTCGGATATTCCGATGAACGACGCATCGCGATGACCGCCCTGTTCGACCCGCGCCAGGTGCGTCGTGCGTTCTCGCGCGCGTCCGCCAGCTATGCCGATGCCGCGAAGTTGCAGCGTGAAGTCGAATCGTGGCTGCTAGAATCGCTCGATTACTACGCGGAAGGCCGCGACGGCGATGCGCAGACGCCGTCGCTCGTCGTCGATCTCGGCTGCGGCCCGGGCCATGCCTCGCGCGCGCTGCAGCAGCGTTGGCCGAAAGCGCAGGTGCTCGCGATCGATCTCGCATTGCCGATGCTGCGCCAGCACGACGCCGAAACCTCGGCCTTCGCGCGTGCGCTGCCCGGCGCGCTCTCGCGCCTGCTCGCTCGCGCACCCGCACGCATCTGCGCCGACGCGCGCGCGCTGCCGCTGGCCGATCACAGCGTCGATCTGCTGTTCTCGAATCTCTGCCTGCAGTGGATCGAGGATCTGCCCGCGGTGTTCGCAGGATTCCGCCGCGTGCTCAAACCCGGCGGCATGCTGGTGGTCTCAACCTTCGGCCCCGACACGCTGTACGAACTGCGCGGCGCGTTCGCCGAGGCCGACGCCGTGCCGCACGTCAGCCCGTTCGCCTCCATCGCGCAGTTCGGCGATGCGCTGATCGCCAGCGGCTTCCGCAACCCGGTGCTCGACCGCGACGAACTCACCACCCGCTACGACGACCTGCCCGCGCTGATGCGCGAACTGCGCGCCATCGGCGCCACCAACGCCCTGCACGCGCGCCGGCACACGCTCACCGGCAAGGCGCGCTTCGCCGCGGCCGCGAATGCCTACGAAACGTTTCGCGACAACGATCATCTGCCTGCGACCTGGGAAATCATCTCGGCGCTGGCATGGGCGCCCGAACACGGCGTGCCGATTCGCGAAAGCGGAGAAGATGTGGCGAGGTTTCCGGCGAGTGGGATTCCGGTGCGGCGTCGGGTCGAGTAGAACGAGGCAGACTGCGGTTATCGTCATTGGCTTGACGAGTCTTCGTTGACACCTATAAAGATTTCGGATCAATATCCGGCACCACCCCTCGGATGGGGTCGAATAGGCGTTAGGTGCCAATGATAGAAATCCGCAAACTCGAACCAGATGACACCGAAGCATATCGGGCATTATGGCTCTACGGCATCACTGAACACTCCACCTTCTTTCGTATTGCTCCGGACGATGATTTGCCTATGGGCATCCCGACGCGCTACAAGCCGGGTAGCTTCACTCTCGGGGCATTTACCGGTCAAAAGCTTACCGGCATCGTGAGCTTTGAGCGCGATCTACGCAGCAAGACGCGCCATAAGGGACTTATTTCCCGTATGTTTATCCATCCCGATGCTGCCGGCCAAGGTGCGGGAAGAGAATTGCTGAAGCACCTCATCTATCTAGCAAATGACTTGGGCGACCTCCGCTATCTCTACCTTACGGTCTTGGCTTCAAATACTCGGGCCATCCACTTGTATTCGTCCTTGCAGTTCCGTGAGTTCGCTCGTGAGCCCGGTGCAGTCTTAATCAATGGCAGCTACATTGATGAGTTACAAATGGCGCATCAACTGGTTGGCACCTAACAGTTCGTTCAAGCCGACCCCATGTCGTGGCATCGGCCACATGCATACGCTACGCTAGCACGCGTCCGCCGCCCCGCTGCGGGGCGGCTTAACTCAGGCGTTAGATGCCATGATGAATTCACTCGCACTTCGCGTCAGAAAGCTGAGAGGCGACGAGCTTGATTGGGCAAATCAACGATACGGTGAGGTAGATTTTCTTCCATCACCACCTTCCGATCTCATCGCAGTCGCGGAGGTGGCTGGCACTCCGGCTGGCCTAGGTCGGGTTACACGAATCTCAGAGATCGCAGGCGAGCTCGGGGGCATGTATGTTTTTCCTGAGCATCGCGGCGGCGGAATCTCATCTGCGTTAGTGCGCTATCTGATAGATGAAAGCGGTCTCGACACCCTGTATTGCCTACCGTTTAACCATCTGCGCGCCCTGTATGAAGGGCTGGGGTTCCAACTTTTGTCGCCCGATCAGCGTGTTCCGGACCACGTGGCAAAGAAACATCTCTGGTGCAATCAGCACTATTCAGATCCTGTGCTTATGATGCGGCGCGACAATGCGCGTGGCATCTAACAATTCATTCAAGACAAAGCCGCTTCGCGGCTCGGCTTAATTCAGGCGTTAGCCCCTTTGAACAACATCATTACCGTCCATCTGAAAGAAGCACTCGAATCACACGGCCTGCCTGTGACTCGCCACGGGAATATTCTTTCTGTAGATGACGGTCTACTTGAGTTAAATGCAGAAATATTTGAGTGACGTAGCCCGGGTAAGGCCGAAGGCCGCACCCGGGAATCTTCGGAGAGGTTGAACTTGACTCCATCCCGGGTGCGCGCGTTGCGCTTACCCGGGCTACGACCCTGCACTGCTGCCGTTGATGAGCCTTCATTGACACTTTTGAAGATTCCGGATCACTATTCGGTACCGCCCCTTGATGGGGTCGAATAGGTGCCAGGCGTCATGAACCCCATCGAAGGCGAGTCAGCGCAATGAACCCGCATCCAATCGAGACATGGCACCGACTCGTCGAATCCGTCGATCCCTCAGGCCTGGATCAGCTCTTGGCTGACGATGCCGTGTTCTTTTCGCCGGTCGTCCATACACCCCAACGCGGCAAAGCCCTAGCGCAGGCTTATCTCGCGGCCGCATTCCAGGTGTTCTTCAACCCGAGCTTCCGCTACGTGCGCGAGATCATTGGTCCTTCCGATGCGATGCTGGAATTCGAGACGGAGATCGATGGGGTATTGGTCAACGGCGTCGACATCATCAAGTGGAACGAATCGGGCAAGGTCGTCGAGTTCAAGGTCATGATCCGCCCGCTCAAAGCCATTGGGCTTATCCACGAGCGCATGGGCGCCATGCTTGTAGCTAAGTAGCCGGAGCAAGGCGGAAGGTTGCGCCCGGGGATCTTGGGATTGGCCTCATCCCGGGCGTGCGTTGCGTTTGCCGGGAACTGATGCGTTGCAGGTCTTATTTTTAAGGAAATTACAAATTGACTCATCGAAATATTTCATCAAGCCTGGCGCTTTTCGCATTGATGGCGTTGCCTCGTCTCGTGCAAGCGCAGACATATGAAGGAAAGATCGTGGACGGCGGAGGCATCGACGATATGCAGATCACTGTCCAGATTTCTTCGTCCAAGTCGATTTCCGCTTACTGCAACCAACAATGCGGGGATTGGTTTGTTGAAGACGATGACGCGATATCGCATCTCAGGAAATCGATGGTCGGTCGCAAGGTACGGGTCGTCGTCAAACACGAACCCAACGATGGTCGTATTGCCGGGCCTTCCGATGACGAAGAATTCCTGTTCATCAAGCGGCTGGAATTCTTGCGCGAATGAGCACGCTCCGATCTGGGCCGTTCGGCGTATTCAGTGATGTTTTCCAGCGTGTAGGATCAATATTGGATTGAGCAGGCGATGAACGTACACATGAGGGTTTTCTATTGCTTTGTCTGCTTGCTGCTCTGCTCATTCAGTGCATCGGCTTCGGACATGGGTAACGGACCTGCGGCGATCAATACGTGGGTCATCGGCGGATGCTTGGCGCTCGTCCTCGCCCTGTCCACATCGATCAAAGAAAACCCTGAAACGCACAAGCGTGTTTTCCGTTGGACGATGTTCATGACAAAGCTGATGGCATATTCCGCTATTGTTTTCATTGCGGGAATCGTCGCAATCTTTTTCTAGTGGCCGCTTTGCGGGTCTGTTCAATTCAGTAGATAGCCCGGGTTCGCGTGCCGCGTGCACCCGGGATGAAATGACACAGACTTCATGCAATCCGGATACGGCCTTTGGCCGTATCCGGGCTGAGTTGCCGCGCGATCAGGCGTTTTCCGTGTGCTCATTCGGCGTGCTTGAGCACGCCCTACGATGTTGCGGATGTCGGAATTGCGGATGGGTGAGGTCTGGCGAAATGCGGAATCGCAGCGGGTGCGCAAACCGTCGAGCTGTCGTCTCAGCTGATCTGCGTGATCCAGTCCTGCAGGTTGTAGTAATTCGTGACCCGCGCGATCTTGCCGGTGCCGCCGTCCGGAAACACGATGTCGAAGAACGCGCCGCCGGGCAGCGCGTATTTCTGACCGTTCGCAGGCGGCAGACCTTCATCCGCAGCGAGATATTCGCCATGCACGACATATTCGGCGGCGGCGCGGGCGCCGTCGGGTGAGGCCATCACCACGATGTCGCGCAGTTGTTCGCGATAGCTGTGGTCCATGCGCGCGAGGAATGCGGCGAAGGCGTTGCGGCCGGTTTCGCGTGCGCCCTGGTTGAGGTCGTGGGTGACGTCGTCGGTGAGTAGCGCCAGCATCGCGGCCCAGTCGCTGCGATTGAAGGCGGCGTAGTAGGCAAGGATGAGTGTGGTGGCGCGGTCGTGGGCGCGGGTGCCGTCGATGATCATGGGGTGGTGCTCCTGGAAGCGGTTCAGCGCGGCGACACGAACAGATCGCGGTGGAAGAAGTACACCTCGCTGAGCAGGAAGCGCCAGCGCGTGTCGAAACTCCGGTAGCGGCTGGTCGGCGTGGGCGAGCCGAGGCAGGCGATGCCGACTTCGCCGCAGATCCGCAGCGCGCGCGACATGTGCAATGGGTCGCTGACCACGACCGCGCTGCCGAGTTTGCGTTGACGCATCAGCGCCGCCGCCTCGCTGAGGTTCTCGCGGGTGTTGCGCGATACGGTTTCGATCATGATCGCGTCGGCGGGCACCTCGCGGCGCAGCGCGTAGCGACGCCCGACCTGCGATTCGGCGAACCGCGCGCCATTGCCGCCGAAGCCGCCGGTGAAGATCAGCGTCGGCGCCAGTCCGCGTTTGTAGAGATCGATGCCGTGGCGGATGCGTTCCTCGAACACCGGCGACGGCCGCGCGTCGTAGGCGGCGGCGCCGAGCACGATGATGGTGTCGGCGCGAACCTCATCGTCGGCGGCGTCGTCGCGACCGCCGACATGCATGATGTACAGCGCAACGCCGCACAGCCAGAGCAGCAGCAATACCAACAGGCGCCGCAGCCAGCGGAACAGGCCGCGGCGCTTGCGGCGTTTTCCTGACGCACGCTGGATCAGAGGTGGCAACGCGCCGCGGCTCATGCCTGCGTCTGCCAGGGCAGGGTGTCGAGATCGACGTTGCCGCCGGAAATCACGATGCCGATGCGGCGCCCGGCGAAGCGTTCGCGATTGCGCAGCACCGCGGCGAACGCGATCGCGCCCGAAGGTTCGATCACCAGCTTGAGTCGTTCCCACAACAGCCGCATCGCTTCGATCACTGCGTTGTCGTCGATGACGAGGATGCCGTCGATGTGACGCTGCAGCAGCGCCAGCGTGCGCGGCGCGAGATGCCCGCGCAGGCCGTCGCAGATGGTGTTGGCGGTCATGTCGGTGATGCAGCGACCTTCTCGCAGCGAGGCGTGGGCGTCGGCCGCGCCTTCGGGTTCCGCACCCCAGATCTGCAGATCCGGCCGCAGCGTGCGCGCGGTCAGCGCGCAGCCCGAGAGCAGGCCGCCGCCGCCGACCGGCGCCAGCAGCGCGTCGAGATCGGGTTCGCTGCGCAACAGTTCCAGCGCCACCGTGCCTTGCCCGGCGATCACGTCGCTGTCGTCGAATGGGTGTACCAGATGCCCGCCGGTCTGGGCGACCAGTGCGTCCGCCGCGGCGTTGCGCGCGGCCATGGTCGGCGCGCAGCGGACGATGGTCGCGCCGTAGCCGGCGATCGCCTTCAGTTTCACCGCCGGTGCGCCCTCGGGCACCACCACGGTCGCAGGCACCCCGCGCAGACGGCTGGCCAAGGCCACCGCGGCGCCGTGGTTGCCGGAACTCTGGGTCACGATGCCGCGGGCGGCGGCGCTGTCGCTCAGTGCGAAGATCGCATTGCAGGCGCCGCGGAACTTGAAGGCGCCGACCCGCTGCAGGTTCTCGCACTTGAAGTGGAGTTCGCACCCGGCGATGTCGTCGAGCGAACGCGAGCGCAGCACCGGGGTGCGCTGGGCATGCGGGGCGATCCGGGCCGCGGCCGAAAGCACGGCGGCAAAGTCGGGCAACATCGGTACGGCGGCGGTCATCGCGTCATCGTAACAGGCGCTAGAAGTCGATCCGGGTGCCGTTGGTACCGGCGCGCGTGACGCACACGGTCGCGAACGCCGCCAGGGACATGGCGAAGATGAACGGTGATCCCGGGTGTTCGGCGCCCGATGCGGCGATTCATCGACGCGCGGACCATTTTCTTAAGGACGGGTTCAACGCGACGGGTAGATGCTCGATACTCCGACGGGCCGATGCCGTCGGCAACGATCCCACAGGGGTGCTCCATGTTTCGTCTTGGCATGTTCCGTCTTGGTCTGCTTGCGACACTCTCCGCGCTGATTCTGACCGGCTGCGTCAGTACATACGCTTATCGCGACGATGACGGCGGGGACTACTACTATTCCGAGCCGTCGGTTCAGTATCACGACGTCTATGGCGGGCCGTACAGTTCGATAGGATATGGCTATCCCGGCGGCTGGTATGGCGGTTTCGGCTTCGGATTCGGTTATGGCCATACGCCGTACTCGCGCTTCGGCTTCCCCTTCGGCTACGACAATTACCGCTACGGTTATCCGTACTGGGGTCATCCCTACTCGTACTACCCCTATCCTCACCGTCGGCCGCGTCATCCGCGCCCGCCGTACGTGACGCCTCCGGGCACGCTGCCGCCTGGCGTGATCGTCACGCCGCCCGGCGGCAACGGTGGTCCGCAGGTCGTCGATCACGACCGTGAAGGCGGGCCGTGGCGTCACCTCGATCGGCGTCGCCGCCCCGGTACGACACCGCCGCCCGGTGGCCCGGGCAATCAAACGCCGCCCGGCGTACTGATTCCGGACGACCGTCCACGACGCCGCATCATGGTGTCGCAGCCGGGATTGACCGTTGGCAATGGGGCGCCCGGCGCAGTGCCTCAGGTGCGTCTCGCCCCGGTTTCGATGCCGGCGTCGGAGCCGCAATCGCGGCCGCGCATGGAATCGCCGCGACCAAGGATGGAATCGCCGCGGCCCTCGCCGCCCGAACGTCGAAGCGAACCGCGGGAACGAGAATCCCGTCGCGATCCAACACCTTGAAAGCCCTTGCCAAGCGCCCGAATTGGTCGCAAGCTAATCCAGTCTGACCGGTTGCGTCGGAATCCGACGTATCACGGTATGAATCGCCGACCCCCGGCGGGGAAATCCGGATCCCCCCTGTTCCGCTCCCCGTCGGGCGTCGGCACCTTTCTTCGGCGCGATGCGTTTGCGCCCTCCGGGACTGCCCGGACCCTCCCCAACACCGCATGTCGATCCTGATCGGGTCGATGCCTTCGGATCGACCTTGTTCGTGGTCGGGAAGATGAAGAGTCGTGTCGGTTCGGCGGATGCCGATCGGAAGATTCCGATTTTTGTTTGCAGCATGCCCAATGGGTGCATGCCGATTTGAAATCGACGAACAAAAAAAGGGGCCGAATGTCCCCCGACATTCGGCCCCTGGCTCCCTCAGCGCGCACGTGGCCAGCCCTGTTCCACCCCAGCCTGCGCTTTCGCGCATGCCGCGTTGAGTGCCACTTGAGATAAGCAGGTTGCGTGCCAACTCTGGTGCTGACGTAGCGATCAACGCGGCCTTGCGGTGACTCGATTCGTTAGAATGCGCTGCAAACCAAGGTTGCTGATGCCGCTCGCGGCAATCCACGTCGCGATACGACTGCGACAACAGGTACACAGATGAACGATTTCTATCGCTTCGACGTCATCGTCATCGGCGGCGGCCACGCCGGCACCGAGGCCGCGCTGGCGTCCGCGCGCGCCGGTGCGCGCACGCTGCTGCTCACGCACAACATCGAGACCGTCGGCGCGATGAGCTGCAACCCGGCCATCGGCGGCATCGGCAAGGGACATCTGGTCAGGGAGATCGACGCGCTCGGCGGGATCATGGCCCGCGCCGCGGACGCCGCCGGCATCCAGTGGCGTCGTCTGAACGCCTCGAAAGGCCCGGCCGTGCGCGCCACCCGCTGCCAAGCCGACCGCGCGCTCTACCGCAGCTTCATCCGCCGCGCGGTGGAATCGCAGCCGAACCTCACCGTGTTCCAGTCGGCGGTCGACGATCTCATTATTGAAGGCGACGCCGTGTGCGGCGCGATCACCCAGACCGGCCTGCGCTTCGAGGCGCCCGCGGTGGTGCTGACCGCCGGCACTTTCTTGGCCGGCAAGGTCCACATCGGCGAAACCCAGTTCGCCGCCGGTCGCGCCGGCGACCCGCCGGCGACCACGCTCGCCGCGCGACTGCGCGAACGTCCGTTCCAGGTCGACCGGCTCAAGACCGGCACGCCGCCGCGTATCGACGGCCGCAGCCTCGACTATTCGGTGATGGAAGAGCAGCCCGGCGACGATCCACGCCCGGTGTTCTCGTTCATGGGCAGCACCGCCGATCACCCGCCGCAGATCTCGTGCTGGATCACGCATACGTCCGAGCGCACCCACGAGATCATCCGCGGCGCGCTGCATCGCTCGCCGATGTACAGCGGCCAGATCGAAGGCATCGGCCCGCGCTACTGTCCGTCGATCGAAGACAAGGTGGTGCGTTTCGCCGAAAAAGCGTCGCATCAGATTTTCGTCGAGCCCGAAGGCCTCGACGTGACCGAAATCTATCCGAACGGCATTTCCACCTCGCTGCCGTTCGACGTGCAGCTCGATCTGGTGCGCAGCATCCGCGGCTTCGAGCGCGCGCACATCACCCGCGCCGGCTACGCGATCGAGTACGACTACTTCGACCCGCGCGGGCTGAAGAATTCGCTGGAAACCAAGCTAGTTTCGGGCCTGTTCTTCGCCGGGCAGATCAACGGCACCACCGGCTACGAGGAAGCGGCGGCACAGGGGCTGGTCGCCGGGCTCAACGCCGCGCGTCATGTGCGCGCACTCGACGCCTGGTCGCCGCGGCGCGACGAGGCCTACATCGGCGTGCTGATCGACGATCTGATCACCCACGGCACCAAAGAACCGTACCGCATGTTCACCAGCCGCGCCGAATACCGGCTGCAGTTGCGCGAAGACAATGCCGATCTTCGCCTCACGGAAGCCGGCCGCAATCTGGGCCTGGTCGACGACGCGCGCTGGGAACGCTTCGCGCGCAAACGCGATGCGGTCGTCGCCGAAAGCGCGCGCCTCGGTGCGCTGTGGGCCTCGCCGAACAATGCGCTGGGCCGTGAGGCAGTGGCGACCCTGGGCATCGAACTCAGCCGCGAAACCCACGCGCTGGATCTGCTGCGCCGGCCCGAACTCGACTACGCGAAGCTGCTGAGCGTGCCGATGCTCGGCCCGGCGGTGGAAGATGTCGCCGTCGCCGAACAGGTCGAGATCGAAGCGAAGTATTCCGGCTACCTCGCGCGTCAGCGCGAAGAGATCGCGCGCCAGCAGCGTCACGAACATACCGGCATTCCGGAAGGTTTCGACTACGCAGCAGTACGCGGCCTGTCGTTCGAGGTGCAGCAGAAACTCGAGCGCGTGCGCCCCGAAACCGTCGGTCAGGCGCAGCGCATTCCGGGCATGACCCCGGCGGCGATCTCGCTGCTGCTGGTGCATCTCACGCGCCAGCGGCGCGGCGCGGCGGCCTGAGCGAACCCGGCGGAGGTGCCAAGCGGCATGATCGCGGGCTAACATTCCGGATCAGTCATTGACGCAGGGGGCGTTCAAATGCGATCGGTCGAGAGGCAATCCGTCGAGAAACCGCCGCAATGGGGCGCAGCCCTGGCCGGCATGCTGGTGTCGCTGTTCCTGTGCATCACCGCCATAGGCCGTGCGCCGGCCGACAGCGGCGGCGCCTATGCGCTGGGCACGGCGCTCATTCCCGCCATCGTCATGTGCCTGGTGTTGCGCAATAGCCCGTTGTGGTTCCGCCTGGGCTGGATCGGCTTGCTGGTCGCCATTGTGCTCGGCGCCACCGCTGTCCGCCAGGATTCGAGCAGAAAAATGGATGCGCTGTTGAGCGATACGTCGGTGGCGGCGGATCAGATCGGCGAACTCATGAAAGCCGGCAATGACGGCGCTGCGGTCAAGGTGCCCGATGGGCTGCAGGCGCCTACCGGCGATGACCCCTACGTGCTGGCAGGCTATTACCTCAAGCGCATGGTGATGCTGCGTGCGCAGAGCCACAACCGCTATCTTGCCGAGCTCGACGCGGTGGGGTGGGAGCGGGTGTTGGAACCGGACGAACTGCGCAAGCCGGACGCAAGAGCGGTGTTGGCGGAGCGCGTGAAGAAGGCGCGCGCGTCGATCACCGCGTGGATCGGTCGCGAACGCGCGATCACCCACGGCTTCATCCGCGACATGCGCGCATTGAAACTTCCCGCAGGGTTCGCGAGCGGTATCGAAAAAGGCGCGAACAGCAGCGACTTCGATCGCCAGTTCGACGAGGTCGCCGATTCCGAGCGCGGCATTGTGGATGCCATCCAGCGTGTCGCGGAAGTCTTCCTTGCCCATCGTTGGCAAATGCAGGGAGAAGAGCTGCTGTTCGATACCGAAGCGGGCCTGTCCGCATATCGCTCGGCGAGCGCGACACTGGAACAACGGATGGCCGATCAGGAGCGATTGAGCGCGCAGCAGAAGGCGAAGTTCGACAGCCTGCGCAAGCGCCTGGGCGAGATGACGCCCTGACCGCCCAGCCGCGACGATGCGCAGGATCCTGCTGATCGGTTCCGGCGGCGCCGGCAAGTCCACGCTCGCGCGCATGCTGGCCGAACGCACGGGGTTGCCGTTGATCCATCTCGATGCGCTGTTTTGGCGACCCGGCTGGGTGGAAACGCCGGCGGCGGAATGGCGCGGCACCGTCGCGGGATTGCTGCAGCGCGAGGCCTGGGTGATGGACGGCAACTTCGGCGGCACGCTGGATCTGCGCCTCGCCGCCTGCGACACCGCGATCTTCCTCGACCTGCCGCCCGCCGTCTGTCTGTGGCGAGTGATGAAGCGCCGCCTGCGTTATCGCGGCGAGTCGCGCCCCGACATGACGCCGGGTTGCCCGGAACGCCTGGATCTCGATTTTCTGCTGTGGATCGCGTTCTACCGGCTGCGCCGCCGGAAGGCGATCCTGGCCAAGCTCGCTGTGGCCGCAGCCGACGGTAAGCGCGCCGTGGTCTTGGATTCGGATGCGGCGGTGGCCCGGTTCGTATCGACGCTGCCGGCAGCCGGCTCCGTGTCGGTTGCCGCGTCGGTCTGAGTCGCGGATTTCAAACGGTCGGCGGCGGTACCGGCAAGCATCGGATGACGTACCCTAAGACCATGCGCACACGCCTTCGACCGCTCGCTGTCCTCGCCCTCGTCCTGCTCTCCGGCTGCGGCGAGAAACCCGTCGCTCCGAAGCCTGTCGTCGCCGGCGATCTGGCGATCGAAGCCTGGCCGCTGCCGGCGATGCCCGGTTCGGCGCAGCCGGATCTGGCGGTCGCGCCCGACGGCCGCGTGCTGCTCAGCTGGATCAACACCGCCAGTGGGCGCAGGCCCGCCTTCCAGTTCGGCGAGTTCTTTCCGGATGGGCATTGGGAAGGTCCGCGCACGGTGGCGGTGGGCAATTCGATGTTCACCAACTGGGCCGACACGCCGCATATCGCCGCCACCGCCGACCGCGCGCTGTGGGCGCATTGGCTGCAGAAATCCGCCGACGCGCCCTACGCCTACGACGTCATGCTGGTGCGCTCGCTCGATCACGGCATGAACTGGAGCGCGCCGCGCAAGGCGCACGACGACAACACACAGACCGAGCACGGTTTCGTGTCGATGTGGCCGCAGAGCGACGGCAGCATCGGCGTGGCTTGGCTCGATGGCCGCAACACGGCCGATGCCGGCGCGCAGAAACAAAACAGCGGTCACGGCGATGGTCATGGCGACAGCGGCGGCGGTGCGATGACGCTGCGGGCGGCGGTGTTCGACGCCAATCTGCAGGCCAGCGCCGCGGCCGAAATCGACACCATGACCTGCGACTGCTGTCAGACCGATGCCGCCAGCATTGGCGACGGTGCGGTGCTGGTATATCGCGGGCGCACCAAGGACGAGATCCGCGACATCTACGCCACGCGCTTCGACGGCAAGGTCTGGTCGAAGCCGGCGCGCGTGCATGCCGACGATTGGAAGATGCCGGCCTGTCCGGTCAACGGCCCGTCGGTCGCCGCGCGCGACAAGGATGTGGTGGTGGCGTGGTACACCGCGGCCGGCGATACGCCGACGGTGAAGCTCGCGCGTTCCGTCGATGGCGGCGCCACGTTCGCCAAACCCGTCGCGGTGGATACGGGCGTGGCGACGCAGGGCCGGGTGACGGTGGCGGTCGACGCGCAACAGGTATGGTTGCTGTGGATGCGCGAAGAGGCCGGCGCGCAGTCGCTGTGGCTCGCGCGCTACACGCCCGATCTGTCGAAACAACTGCAGCGCACCAAACTCGCCGATCTGCAGGGCAAGGGCCGCGCTACCGGCTTCCCGAAACTCGTCCTCAAAGGTGCCGCCGCGCACGTGGTGTGGACCGATGTCGTCGACGGCGTGCCTGAATTGCGCGGCGTGCGATTGCTCGCCGCGAAGTAACGAGCGCAGCGCTCAGGCCGCTGTTTCGGGGGCTCGAGTTATCAACCGCGATGTTCCAGCGCCAGGTATTCGGCGGACTGCATCTCGATCAGTCGCGACGCGGTGCGCTCGAACGCGGCGCCGAGCCGCTCGCCGCGATAGAGCTGCGACGGTGCTGCATCGGCGCTGCAGATCAGGTTGACGTGGCGGTCGTAGAGTTCGTCGATCATGGTTACGAAGCGGCGCGCGGCATCGTCGCGCATCGCATCGAACACCGGGATGCCGCCGAGCAGCACGGTGTGGAATTCGGTCGCGATCTCGATGTAGTCGGCGCTGCCGCGCGGGCCTTCGCACAGTGCCGCGAAATCGAACCAGGCCATGCCCTTGGTGCGCGCGCGTACCGGAATCCGCCGGCCGTCGATGACGATGCCGGCATCGCGGTAACGGGTTTCGCCGAGCACGCCGTCGCCGCCGAGTTCATGCCAGCGCGATTCCAGCCAGGCGTCGCTGTCGCCGTCCAGTGGCGCGCGATACACCGGCGAGCGGGTGAGGGCGCGCAGGCGGTAATCGTGCGGGCTGTCGAGATGCACGACGTTGCAGTGGCGTTCCAGCAGCGCGATCGCGGGCAGGAAGCGCGAGCGCTGCAGGCCGTCCTTGTACAACTCCGACGGCGCGGCGTTGGAGCTGGTGATCAGGATCGTGCCTTCTTCGAACAGCCGTTCCATCAAGCGCCCCAGCAGCATCGCGTCGCCGATGTCGCTGACGAAGAATTCGTCCAGCACCAGCACGCGCAGCTGCGCGCGCCATTCGCGGGCGATGACCGCCAGCGGGTCGCGCTCGCCCGCGTGCGCGCGCAGGCGCTCGTGGACCTCGCGCATGAAGCGGTGGAAATGCGTGCGCCGTTTTTCGCGGATCGGCAGCCCGGCGTGGAACAGATCGATCAGAAATGTCTTGCCGCGACCGACGCCGCCCCAGAGATACAGGCCGTTCGGCGAGGGGGTGACCGGTTTGCCGAACAGGGTGTCGAGCAGGCCTTTGCGCTTGGGCGGCGCGGACAGCGCCGCATGCAGGCGATCGAGTTCGCGCAAGGCCGCGTGCTGCGCGGGGTCGTCGCTCCAGTCGCCGCGGGCCACGCCTTCGGCGTAGCGCACGGACGGTGCCGCCGCGCCGCCGCTCATCGGGATGTCGCTCATGATGCGGCGTCGGGCTCCGACAGGTCATGCTTGGGAAGATAAGGTTGCACGCCGTGTTTGATCGCGCCGCGCAGGTCCATCAGTTTGCGATGGAAGAAATGACTGGTCTCCGGCATCCGCACCAGTTCGGCCGCGGCGTTCGGCTGCGAAATCTTCGCGAACCAGTCGTAGACCGCCTGCGGGTCGACGATCTCGTCTTCCT
Organism: uncultured Thermomonas sp.; assembly: GCA_966203835.1. GTDB lineage: Bacteria > Pseudomonadota > Gammaproteobacteria > Xanthomonadales > Xanthomonadaceae > Lysobacter_I. The sequence goes on along the minus strand of CBIHKW010000004.1, from coordinate 3,583 downwards.
CGCCCTGGATCACCAGCCACGGCATCGTCGGCAGCGCGATGCTGTCGAAATCCCAGCGCCCGGCCGGCGGCGCGATCGAGATCAGCACCGACGGCTGCAGTTCCATCGCGCCGCGCAGGCTGACGTAGGCGCCGAAGCTGAAGCCGCCCAGCCACAGCGTCGCGTCGGCGCGCGTCGCGCGCACCCAGGCGACGATGGCGCGCAGGTCGTCCAGCTCGCCCGCGCCGTGGTCGAACGCGCCCTCGGAGGCGCCGGTGCCGCGGAAATTGAAGCGCACGGTGGTCGCGCCCAGCTCGCGCAGGCTGCGCGCGGCCATCGTCACCACTTTGTTGTGCATCGTGCCGCCCTCGGTCGGCAGCGGATGACAGAGCACCGCGATGATCGGCTGGGCGACGACCGGCTGCCCGGCGACTTCGGTCTCGGGCGGGTCGACAGCGACTTCGAGTGCGCCTGCCGGACCCGGCAGGGTCAGAGTGGCGGCGGCGGTCGGGAAGGCGGGAGCGGTCATGCGCCGATGATAGCCGGCCGGGCGCTCAGGGCTTCCGCAGCCGGAAACCGACGACGAGCGGATCGTGGTCGGAACTGCGCCACGGTGCGCGGTCGCCGGGCCGGGTCTGGTAGCCGCGACTGTCGGGTTCGTCGGCATTGCTGTGCCATTCCGCCGCGCCGGCCAGACGTGCGGCCAGTGCCGGGCTGAGCAGGGCGTGGTCCAGCCGACCGGTCAGACCGTCGTAGACATAACTGTACGGCGCCGGCCCGCGATGCCCGGCGAAGGCGTCGCGCCAGCCAGCGGCGACCAGCGCCCGCACCGGATCTTCCATGCGGTAGGCATTCAGATCGCCGACGATCATCGCAAGATCGCTACCGGAGCGGGTCGGATCGGTGCGCAGCCAGGCATCGAGCCGGCGCGCGGATTCGGTGCGGGTCGCGTTCCAGCAGCTCTGGCCGTCCTTCTGGTCGGCATCGGCGCCGCTGGCGCTGCCGCAGCCTTTGGACTTGAAGTGGTTGGCCACGACCGTGAAGGCCGGGCCGGTTGCAGCTCCAGTGCCGGCGCGGAAGGTCTGCGCCAGCGGCGGACGATTGCGGCTGCCGAACAGGTCGTCGGTCAGCGTCACCGCCGTGCCGACCGGCGATACCCGCGAGGTGCGGTAGATCATCCCAACGCGGATCTGGTCGCCGCCCTGGTCGGCGTCGGTGACGATGGCGCGCCAGTCGCCGCCGCCGGCGTTCAGCGCATCGATCAGCGTCGCGATGGCGGACTCCGGGCCGAAGCCGTCGTTCTCCACTTCCATCAGCGCGGCGATATCGGGGTTCAGTCCGCGGATCGTCGCGACCAGTCTGGCGCGCTGGGTGTCGAGTTCGGCCGGATTGCGGGCGCCGCGCGGGGTGGGAAAGCCGCTGCCCTGGCCGTCGCCGTTGAAGAAATTCTCGAGATTGAAGCTGGCGATGCGTACGTCGCCGCCGACTTTCGGCGCCGCCGGCGGTGCCATGTGCTTGAACGCGGGCTTCGCGGTGAGCTGCAGCCGGTAGCCGCCAGCGCGCTGATCGACGATGCCTTCGACCTTGGACAGCCGCCCGCCGGTGCGCGGCAGGCCGGTCTTCGGCAGATACCAGACCGAGGCGGGCTGCTCCGCATCGCTGCCGTCGTCCAGGCGCAGCATGCGCCGCGCGTTCTCGGCCGCCAGCGCGCGCGCGGCATCGCCGGGCGCTACCGCGTCGGAGGGCGTGCGCAGGCGTTCGCCGAAGTTGACCATCAATTCGCCGTATTTATCGGCGCGATGGGTGCCGGCCACGATCAGCGGCGCGGTAATCCGCACGCGCATGTTTTCGTAGGGCTCCCAGTCGGCGGGCGGAGCCGCGATGGCGGCGCTGCGGACCTTGCCCTTGCCGAGCGGCGTGACGGCCGTCGGCTGCAGGGCGGTGCGGGTGCCGTTGCCGGCGTTCAGTTCGACCACGGTGCCGCGGACGCGCACCCGCTGGCCGGCTGTCGGTGCTTCTCCGATGGCCACGAACAGCGCGTCGGAGGTCGCTGTGTCGCCGTCCCCGGCGTCCTGCAGGAACCAGCCGCCCAGACCACTACCGAAAGCGCTGGTGACCACGCCTTCGACCACGACCTCCTGGCCCGCCAGCGGGCTGCGCTCGCCCGTGCCCTGCACCTTGCCGATGGCGATCGGTGCGTCCTGCGCCGATGCGACGGTCGCGAACAGGCCGCCTAAACACAGCAAGGACAGCGGGGACAGGAGCGGGTGGCGCATGCGGCGGATGTTCAAGAGATCGATCTCTGGTTTGGGAGCCGGGGGGCTGAACGGACAACGCCGCCCGGAGGCGGCGTTGTAAAAGCGGCATTACTGATGCGCACCAGAGAAGCGTGCGCCGGACTCAGACCTGATCCAGCATCCAGTCGACGGTCGCTTTGACCTGATCGTCGGTCAGGGCCGGATTGCCGCCCTTGGCCGGCATCACCCCGGCGCCGCCGGTGTAGCCTTCGATCGCGTGCTTGTGCAGCGTGTCCTTGCCCTGGCCGGCGCGGGCGCCGATACCTGCGGCGGTCAGCATCGGCGCGCCGCCGACGCCGGCCTTGTGGCAGCCCGCGCAGAGGTTGTCGTAGATCACCGCGCCGTCCATGGTGCCGCCGTAAGCGACCTGCGAGGCCGCAGCGGCTTTGGCGGCAGCATCGGCGGCGGTCTTCGCGGCTTCGCCGCTGGCGCCCGCGAACACCGCGCCGGCCGGGGCGATCCGGTTCTCGGTGCGTTTCGCTTCGATCGGGCTCACCTCTTGCGGCAAGGAGCCGTGGAGATAGACCGCGAACAGGATCAGGCCCAGGGTCACCGCCATGAGGAAGGCGATCACCATCGAAAAATGCTTCAGAAAGTCCAGATCGTAATTGCGCACGACTCACCCGGAAAACGACATGATTGGCGGGGCGGCCGGGCTGCGGCCGCACAATCCGCGCAGTATAAAGGGTGTGGCCCCCCGGATTCGAGCCCGTTGGAGCAATGCGGGCGCATGCGGCCCCGTCGCGGCCGTCGCGGACGGGCATCCGGGCCTGCCGGATGCGGCGACCAGAGCCGCCCAGGCACCCTCGTCCGCCCGGTTCGAGCGCAACTCCGCCGGCCTGTGTCGAGGATCGGTCTCCACAACGCACATCGCCCGGCATTGCCGGGCGATGTGGTTCCAACGTCGGATCGTGGCCGATGAAGGCTGCGATCGTGCAGTGCTTTATTTCAGGCCGGAGCTGATCGCTTCGACCAGACTGCCTTGCGCGTCGTCGCCGCTGAATTCCCAGAAGAACGCGCCGCCCAGGTTCTGGGCCTTCACGTAATTCATCTTGGTGCGGATCAGCGCCGGCGAGTCGTAGCTCCAGAACGTGGTGCCGTTGTAGATCCACGTGGCCATCGCATCGTTGTCGGTGTAGCTGGGCCAGTTGAGGTTCTTCAGCACTTTGTAGTCTTCATTGCCGGCTTCGTAGGTGCCCGGGGCGGCGGTGCCGCTCTGCTACACACCGTAGTTGCCGCCGTTGGGCACATTGGTCCAGCCGCGACCGAAGAAACCCAGCCCCAGCGTCAACAACGAAGACGGCACG
>CBIHKW010000003.1:0-66901 GCA_966203835.1 uncultured Thermomonas sp. | reverse complement strand
TTGCAAAGCCATTCCATCTCGACGATTTTGTCTCAACAAAATCCAAACCTATCAACACCTTTAAGTCTTACACATTCGCGGCAGGATGGACGGAAATTAAAGATATTGAATACTCTAATGTGATTGGTGTTGGAGATATTGCAAGCACCACTAGAGACCTGAATCTACTTATTGTCAGTCTTTTTCAGTACAAAATTTTACGGGAAGAAACCTTGGAAATAATGAAGCCGATCTTGGGAAAAGAGGGCTGGGGAAGAGGACTGGCTGAATTCGCCTACGGAGAGAATATTTTTTTTGGACATGGCGGCGACGTGCTCGGCTCCCATTCCAGGCTTATCTACAATCCAAAAGATGAGATCGCGATTGCATACTCAACAAATGGAGAACGAATACCAACTAATATCTTTCTAGAAACCATTGTAAGCATCATTTATCACAAGGAATTTAAGCCCCCGGAAATCAAATAATGAATAAACTTAGTAATTATTTGATCGGACGCATCGATTTAGGGGGCGCTAGGCTTTTCGCAGCAGAGCCCTAACAATTCGTGTATGGACTCCCCACGCAAGGGGACCGTGCCCGTTGCCATGATCGAGAGCGTTCAACAACTCGCGAGGGGTCTTGCGGTGAACTGGATCGATTGAATCAGATTGCCCGCGACTTTGGGGCTCAACACAGCGCAGCCATCGCACTGACGTGATCGGCAGCGCGTTGTCGCGTCCTCCAGCGCATCGCGCACGCCAGGCTTGACCTTCGTCGTACCCATCGGCATCACGATCCCGAACTCGCGCAACACGCCGCGCAGCAGATTCAGCAGCGACGTACGCTGCGACTTCAGCACCGAGTGCCCCTGCGCCTGAAACACCCGCGCCCAGTGATGCGCGCTGCCGCAGGCCTCCATCACCACACGCAGCGGCGGACGGTTCAGCAAACACTTCGAAAACGCATTACGGGACAATCGTTCGCGCTCGACGATGCGGTAGTGCGCATCGGCAAACGCCATCTCGAACACGTCTTTTGCAAGGTCGACTGCGACGGTTGTAGCATGCATGGCGGTAAACTCCTGAGGTCGGAGTCCATTTCATCATTCAAGCCGACCCCATATCGTGGCGGCTTATCTCAGGCGATATCGGGTGGAATTCAAGGGCGAGCAGAAGCGGACGCGCTGGATACCGAGCGATGCGGCCAAATAATGTGCCGGCGATGCACCGCCACGATCGCCGGGCATGTCTTGCTGCGCGGTTGCGGGGGCGAAGCCGCTGTCGCAAAGGATTCTCGCGGCAGCCCGAAACGCACGCCAGGGCACGAGTGCCCGCATCAGACCAACGGCAACGGCTGCTGCAGCGGGTCGATGCGGCCTTCGCCGCGCATCACTTTCTTGTACTCGGCGCGACTGACCGAGACATAGCGGTCGTTGCCACCGATCTCGACCTGCGGGCCGTCCTGCAGCGCGTGTCCGTGTTCGTCCACGCGCACCGTCATCGTCGCCTTCTTGCCGGTGTGGCAGATGGTCTTGATCTCGGTGAGTTCGTCGGCCCAGGCCAGCAGGTACTGGCTGCCCTCGAACAGCTCGCCGCGGAAATCGGTGCGCAGCCCGTAGCAGAGGACCGGAATCCGCAGGCGGTCGACGATCTCGCTCAGCTGCCAGACCTGCGCGCGGCTGAGGAACTGGGCCTCGTCGACCAGCACGCAGTCGAGTTTGTCGTGCTTCGCGATGTCGTTGCGCGCCCAGATCTCCAGATCGTCGTCGCGCTCGAACGCCTGACCCTCGGCGCTCAGACCGATGCGCGAGGCGACCGTGCCGGAGCCAGCGCGGAAATCCAGCTTCGGCGTGAAGATGAGCACGCGCATGCCGCGTTCGCGATAGTTGTGCGCGGACTGCAGCAGGGTGGTGGTCTTGCCGGCGTTCATCGCCGAATAATAGAAATAGAGCTTGGCCATGGCCGCTAGTTTAAGGCAACGTCGAAACATCGGCGTTGCCTGGATGCAGCCCGCCCGCCCGGCGACAGCGCCGCTTACGGCGTTTTCGGCGCTTCCGGCACGTCCTCGATCTCGCCGACCGTCACCAGACCGTCCTTCCACACCTTGTCTTCGAATGCCCAGTATTTCTGCGGATCGGTCCGCGAGGCGTTGTACATGCGCCTGAGATCGACGCCGCCCATGGAGCCGAACAGCTGGTTGCCCGGACCGACGCTGGAAATGATCACGCCGGCATCGAAGCCGGTGTGCGAACCGGTCATCTGGCGCTTGCCCTGCGCCAGCGCATGCTCGAAGCGCGGCTTGGCGACGACATCGGCGAACTCGTCGACGATTTTCCGGCCGCGCTTCGGCACTTCGGCCTGCTGCTGCGGCGTGAGTTCGCGCCACATCTTCTCGCGGATGGCGAGAAACTGCGGGTAACCGCGTTCGGCTGCCAGATCGGCCCAGACATAGGCTTCGACGCGATCAGTGCGCACGCCCACGCCGTGCCAGTACAGCAGGCTCAGGCGATGCTGCGAATACTTGTCGGCATAGCGCGATGCGATGCGGAAGGATTTGGCCGCGTCGCGCCAGTTGCCGGACGCCGCGGCCTTGTTGGCATAGATGCGGTGGAGCTCGTTGGGATGATTGGCGGCCATCTTCACCAGCGCGTCGAATTCGGCGACGGCGAGCGCGTCGGTCTCGACGGCCACGGCCTGTTCGGCGGGGACGGGATCAACGGCGGGCGCAGCGTTGGCTGCCATCGACAGCGACAGCGCGCAACCGATGGCGAGCAGATGCGGGGCGAATCGTTTCATGCGGAATCTCCTGAAGCGTGGGGGGCATCATCGAGACGACGATCTTGCGGAAAATGTGACCATGCGAACCGTGGATCAGCGGCCGGGGGCTTCAGGCGCGGTCGCATCGACCTCCGGCGCGGTCTCGGGAATGCGCGACGGCTTGCCGGTCTCCTCGATCTCGCCGATGGTGACTTTGCCGATGCGCGGCTTCGCCCACACCTTGTCCTGCCAGGCCCAGTATTTCTTCGCGTCCCAATAGCGGTCGTCGTAGAACTTCGAACCTTCGATCGATTGCGAGCCTTCCGGTCCCGGAATCTGGATCTTCACGCCATGATTGAATCCGACTCGGCTGCCGGTCATCTCGCGCTTGCCGATGCGCAGCTGGTGTTCGTAGCGCGGCTTGGCGGCAGCGTCGCCGAAACGCGCGTAGACGGCCTGACCTTCTTCGATGGCGCGCGCGCGTTCGGCTTCGCTGAGCGCCTGCCAATACCGTTCGCGCAGGCCGACGAAACCCAGATAGCCGCGTTCGGCGGCGAGATCCATCCACGCATACGCCAGCACCGGATTGCGCGCCGCGCCCTCGCCGTTCCAGTACATCTCCGCGACCATGCCCTGCGACGGCTTGTCGGCGAAGAAGCTCGCGCGGCGGAAATACTGCAAAGCGTCGTCGAAACGTTTCTGGTTGTAGGCCTCGAGCCCGAGCAACCGGAACTTCAGATCCTGATGGTGCTCCAGGAATCCCGCCGTTATCAGCAGCGGGTCGTCGACCGGATCCGGCGGCACCACGGCGCGCTCGGCGGCGATGGCCGGCGACAGGCCGGCGAACAGGAGCAGGGCCAGGATCGGGGTCGAAAAACCGGTTGCGGCAAGGAAACGTGAGGGGTTCAAGTCGAAATCCCGGGACAGGGTGTACTCAAGGATGCACACGGTAGCCGAATCGTCGCGCCCGCACAGGTAAACTGACGACCTATCGGTCATCGGTCACGCTTACTTTTTCCATGCACGGTCTCAACCCTCCCCAACGCGAAGCGGTCCTGCACGCCGATGGCCCGATGCTGGTGCTGGCCGGCGCCGGCAGCGGCAAGACCCGGGTGATCGTGGAGAAGATCGCGCACCTGATCCAGTCCAGGCATTACCCGGCCAAGCGCATCGCCGCGATCACCTTCACCAACAAATCGGCGAAGGAAATGCGCGAGCGCGTCGCCAAGCGCATCCGCGGCGACGGCGCCGAAGGTCTGACCATCTGCACCTTCCACGCGCTGGGACTGAAGATCCTGCAGATCGAACACGCGAAGATCGGGCTGAAGCGCGGGTTCTCGGTATTCGACAGCGACGATTCCATGGGCCAAGTCAAGGATCTGATGCCGGGCGCCAAGGGCGATGCGATCCAGGCGATGCAGGGACTGATCTCGCGCGCCAAGAACGCCGGTCTGTCGCCTGAGCAGGCGCTGGACGCCGCGCAAAGCCCACGCGAGCGCGAAGCGGCGGCGCTGTACGCCAAGTACCAGAAGCGCCTGACCACCTTCAACGCGGTGGATTTCGACGACCTGATCCGGCTGCCGGTGCAACTGCTGGAAAGCGACGCCGACTGCGTGCTGGGCTGGCGCGAGCGCATCGGTTATCTGCTGGTGGACGAGTGCCAGGACACCAACGATGCGCAGTACCGGCTGCTGAAGGCCTTGGCCGGCGAAAAGGGCAACTTCACCTGCGTGGGCGACGACGACCAGAGCATCTACGCCTGGCGCGGCGCGAATCCCGAGAATCTGTCGCAGCTCGGCAAGGATTACCCGGCGCTGCGGATCGTCAAGCTGGAGCAGAACTACCGCTGCAGCAATCGCGTGCTGCGCGCGGCGAACGCGCTGATCGCCAACAACCCGCACGAGCATCTGAAAAAACTCTGGAGCCAGCAGGCCGACGGCGAACGCATCCGCATCCTCGAATGCCGCGACGGCGAACACGAAGCCGAGCGCATCGCCGCGGAAATCCAGTTCCTCAACAGCACCAAGAAAGCCGAGTGGCACGAGTTCTGCGTGCTGTTCCGCGGCAACCACCAGTCGCGGCCGCTGGAAAAAGCGATGCAGCTGCAGCGCGTGCCGTATCACCTCAGCGGCGGCACCGCGTTCCTCGACCGCGGCGAAGTGAAGGACGCGCTGTCGTGGCTGCGCCTGATCGCGAACCCAGAGGACGATGCGGCCTTCCTGCGCGCGGTGCAGTCGCCCAAGCGCGAGGTCGGCGCGACCACGCTGGCGAATCTGGCCGAACTGGCGCAGCAGGCGGGTCTGCCGATGTCGCGGGCCGCGGAATCGATGGGTCTGCTGAAGCAATTGCAGCCGCGCGCGGCCAACGCGCTCAGCGGTTTCGTCGACATCGTGCGCGACCTGCGCAACGACGCGCGCACGCTCACCCCGGCGGAACTGGTGCGCAAGCTCAACGACCGCTCCGGCCTGCTCGCGGCGCTGCGCGCGCAGTGCAAGACCGATCAGATGTTCGCGATCCGCCGCGGCAATCTGGACGAACTGGGCGACTGGTTCGACAGCGCGCGCGGCGGCGCCGGCCCGGGCGAACTCGCGGCATCGCTGGCGCTGCTCAGCCACGCCGACAAGAGCGACCCGGGCAATCAGGTGCGCTTGATGAGCCTGCACGGCGCGAAAGGCCTGGAATTCCGCTACGTCTTCATCATCGGACTTGAGGACGGCATGCTGCCGCATGAGGCCAGCCTGGAAGAAGGCCGGCTCGACGAAGAGCGGCGGCTGCTGTACGTGGGCATCACCCGCGCGAAGGAACAGCTGTGGCTGTCGCATTCGCGCGAAGCGCAGCGCTGGGGCACGAAACTGCGGCTGACACCCAGCCGCTTCCTCGACGAACTGCCGGACGACGAGATCCAACGCGACGGCGCCGACCCGGTCGCCGACGCCACGCGCAAGCAGGAACGCGCCAGCGCCGGATTCGCGGCGATCAAAGCCATGCTGGAAGGCTGAGCGGGCGCCGAATGCAGGTCCGGGCGAATCACTGAATGGACGTCCTGATCGTTTGCATCGTCGCGCTGCTGGCCTCGGGGCTGACGTTCTTTTCCGGGTTCGGTCTGGGCACGCTGCTGCTGCCGGCGTTCGCGCTGTTCGTGCCGCTGGAGCACGCCATCGCGATGACTGCGGTAGTGCATCTCCTCAACGGTCTGTTCAAGCTCGCGCTGCTGCGAAAACACATCGACGCCAAGGTGCTGCTGCGCTTCGGCCTGCCCGCGGTGCTGGCGGCGCTGCTCGGCGCATGGCTGCTGTCGGCGTTGGGCACGCTGCCGGCGCTGCACGCCTACACCGCATTCGGGCATCGCTTCGAGATCGTGCCGCTGAAGCTGGTCATCGGCGTGTTGCTGCTGCTGTTCGCGATGATCGAACTGGTGCCGAAGCTGCGCGATCTCGAATTCGACGCGCGCTGGCAGCCGCTCGGCGGCGCGCTCAGCGGCTTCTTCGGCGGCCTCGCCGGCATGCAGGGCGCGCTGCGCAGCGCGTTCCTGGCGCGCAGCGGCCTGGACAAACAGGCCTTCGTCGCCACCGGCGCGGCCATCGCCTGCGTCATCGACGTGTCGCGGCTGGCGGTGTACGTGGGCACGCTGCTGGCGGTGTTCGGCACGCTCGATCACCGTCTGCTCGCCTGCGCGGTGCTGGCCGCCTTCGCCGGTGCCTGGCTGGGCAACCGCCTGCTGCACAAGACCACGCTGCGCGGCCTGCAGCGCGTGGTCGCGGCGATGCTGTTCGCGTTCGCGATCGGCCTGATCCTCGGGCTGCTGTAGGCGCAGGACGCCCTGTCACGGGCCTCGGCTACACTTTCGCGATTGCGTTCGCCCATTCCGTTTCGTGGAGCCCTCATGCGCCAGTCTCTGTTGTTCTCTGCCCTGTTCACCGCCGCACTGGGGCTGAGCGCCTGCCGCACCGTCCCCGTCGCTGCGCCGACCGAAGCGCCGCCGGTCGCCACTGCCACTGCCGTCGTCAGCGCCGACGACAATCTGAACGCGGTGCTGTGGGTGCAGCGTTCGGCCGAATACCGGGCCGCGGCCGAAACCGTGTATCGCGCCGCGACCGACAAACTCGACGCCGCCCTGAAGGATCCAGGCTGGGACGCGCTGGTGCCCGGGGAGCGGGCGACGGCCGCGCGCGGCCTGCCGCCGGCGATCGTGATGGATGTGGACGAAACCGTGCTGGACAACTCGCCCTACCAGGCGCGGCTGGTGCGCGAGGGCAAGGAATACAACGAAGCGACCTGGGACGCCTGGGTGCGCGAGGAAAAGGCGCAGCCGGTGCCGGGCGTGGTCGAGTTCGCGCGCGCGGCGCAGGCGAAGGGCGTGACCATTCTGTATATCTCCAACCGCGCCGAACACCTGATCGGGCCGACGCTGGCGAATCTGCGCGCGGTCGGGCTGCCGGTGAAGGACGACAGCGTGTTCCTGGGCCTGGGCACCTTCATCGCCGACTGCGAGCAGGAAGGCTCGGAAAAGCTGTGCCGCCGCCAGTTCGCCGGACGCAGCTACCGGGTGCTGATGCAGTTCGGCGACCAGCTCGGCGATTTCGCGCAGATCCTCGCCAATACCCAGGACGCGCGCGCCGCGCTGTACGAACAGCACCGCGGCTGGTTCGGCCAACGCTGGTGGATGCTGCCCAACCCGACCTATGGTTCGTGGGAGCCGGCGGTGTTCGGCAACGACTGGCGCCAGCCGCGCGAGCAGCGCCGTACGCTCAAACGCGATGCGCTGAATGTCGCACCTTGACCACAACGTCCGGCATTGGGCCGCGAACGTCGCTCAATGTGCTCTGAGGCGTTTTGGCGGCGGCACTGCAAGCCGTTTCTGGCTGCCATCCGCTTCAAATAAAATCAATGGCTTATATCGTCATTCTTAAAGCATTGCATTAAAAACTGCCCGCCGGTACCCTGTTTCTCATCCGGCGACGCCGGAGCCATGCCACAACCGTGATCCTCCGGCTCCGTCCGGAATTTTGGGAGACCTTCGGGTCTCCTTTTTTTTGAAGCCGGTCGCTTGTCGGACCCGGCCCGGCCCGCCAAGATGCGGGACCATGCCGCACCCAGCCCCCGCCCTCAGACCCGCTCCCGCGCTGCCCGCCCTGCTGGCGGCGCTGCTGGCGCTGGCCGCCGCCGGCTGCGGCGGTGGCGAGCGCGTGACGCCCGCCGTCGCGACCGAGCCGACCGACGCCGTGGCTCTGCTCACCCGACACCTGCGCGACAACGACCTGCAGGCTTTCGCCCGCGACGCGGTGCCGCCGGCATTGCGGCCGCAGCTGGCCGCCGCCTGGCAGGCCGGGCGCACGCGCTGGCCGCTGGAAGTGCTGCCGTTCGACCACAAGATCCCCGGCATGCTGGCGGTGCTGGCCGCCGACAAGGCCGATACCCGCCTGCGCCGCAGCTTCGAGGGCCAGTTCGCCAACGCCCACGGCGAGATCCGCGCCGCGGCCAAGTCGCTGGGGCTGTTCGGGGTGAAGTTCGTGCAGAGCGACGCCGCGCTCAGCGCCGAGGAACGCGCGCATTACGCACAGCTGGTCGCGGTGCTGAGCGACTGGGGCATGCGCGCGAAACTGGCCGATCCCAAACGCGCCCGCGGCACGATCGCCCGGCTGACCCTGGCCGCGCGCCAGAGCGGCCTGCGCGAAGAGGCGGACTTCCAGCGCCTCGGCATGGACGACAGCCTGCGCCGGCTGGGCCCGGTCATCGCCGCCCTGAAGGAGAGCCTGCGCACCTACGACCTGGACCTGGATCGCAGCCTGGACACGATGACCCTGTCGCTGGTCAGCCAGGAGGGCGATCAGGCCCGGGTCCGCATGCGTTACCCGCTGGACGGCAAAACCATCGACACCGTGGTGACGGTGGAACGCATCGACGGCCACTGGTATCTGAGCGATTTCCTGCGCCACGCACGCGCCGCCGCGGCGCTCCCGCCGGTACCCGCGACCGTGCCCATGCCGGCGCCCGCGGCAACGCCGCCGGTCGTCCCGCCCACAGAAAACACGACGACGAAACCGTCTTCGTCATAATGGCGGCGATCATGCCGACATCACCGAACCAACCGACGCTCTTCGACCCCGCTCAGCCCGCCGACGCCACCCAGGCGCCGCCCGCTGTCGAACCCGCGCCCGACGCGCCCGCTGCCGACACCGCCGAGGCCGAAGCGCCGCATGCCGAGGCAGCGTCCGTCGAAACAACGACCCACGATGCCCACGCGCCCGAACAGGCCGAGCTGACGATGCCCGCCCCCGCACCGGCCACCTCGCCGCCCGCGCGCGGCGGTCGCCGGCCGTGGTGGACCGCGTTGCTGGCCAAAGTCCTGGATCCGTGGATCGAACTGCGCATCGAGCCCCTGCCCGAGTCGCTGAGCAACGATCCGCGCCCGATCTGTTTCGTGCTGGAGGACTACGGGCTGTCCAACGCGCTGATCCTGGACCGCGCCTGTCGCGAAGCCGGGCTGCCGTCGGCGCTGCGCCCGCTGCCGGGCGATCCGCTGAAGCGCAAGCGCGCGTACGTGGCGCTGTCGCGCCGCAACGCCAACACCACCCTGGGCCTGGCCGCGGACATGGCCGTGGACCTCGCCACCGGCAAGCCGCCGAAGATGGCGCGCCCGGCGCGGCGCCATTCCGAAGCGCTGGCGCGGCTGCTCGAAGCCCACCGCGCCGATCCGGCGCTGGACGTGCAGCTGGTGCCGGTATCGATCTTCGTCGGCCGCGCCCCGGACCGGAACAACGGCTGGTTCTCGGTGCTGTTCTCGGAGAACTGGACCCTGGTCGGCCGCTTCCGCCGGCTGCTCGCGATCCTGCTCAACGGCCGCGACACCTTCGTGCAGTTCGCCAAACCGGTCGCGGTGCGCGGGGTCGTCGCCGAAGAGCTGCCGCCGGAACGCGCGGTGCGCAAACTGTCGCGCGTGCTGCGCACCCACTTCAACCGCATCCGCGAGGCGGTGATCGGGCCGGATCTGTCCACCCGCCGGCTGCTGATCGACAAGGTGCTGGCCTCCGATCCGGTGAAGCAGGCCATCGCCGACACCGCGCGTCGCGAGAACAGCAAGCAGGAAGACGCCTGGAAGAAGGCCCATGCCTGCGCCTACGAAATCGCCGCCGACTATTCGCCGCCGGTGGTGCGTTCGGCCTCGTTCCTGCTCACCACGGTGTGGAACCGCATCTACCGCGGCGTGCTGGTGCATCACCTCGACAAGCTCAAGCAGGCCGCACCGGGTTATGAAGTGGTGTACGTGCCCAGCCATCGCAGCCACATGGATTACCTGCTGCTGAGCTATCTGCTGTACACGCAGGGCATCGTGCCGCCGCACATCGCCGCCGGCATCAACCTCAATCTGCCGGTCATCGGCACCCTGCTGCGCAAGGGCGGCGCGTTCTTCCTGCGCCGCAGCTTCCGCGGCAACGCGCTGTATTCGGCGGTGTTTTCCGAATACGTCGCGCAGCTGGTGGCGGGCGGCTATTCGATCGAATACTTCATCGAGGGCGGGCGCTCGCGCACCGGCCGCCTGCTGCAGCCCAAGGGCGGCATGCTGGCGATGACCATCCGCGCCTACCTGCGCCAACCGGTGCGCCCGGTGCTGTTTCAGCCGGTCTACATCGGCTACGAAAAACTGATGGAGGGCAACAGCTACCTCGATGAGCTGTCGGGCAAACCGAAAGCCAAGGAATCGGTCTGGCATCTGCTGATGGGCATCCCCAAAGTGCTGCGCCAGAACTACGGCCAGGTGGTGGTGAATTTCGGCGAACCGATCACCCTCGGCGACATCCTCGCCGAACAGGCACCGGAGTGGGACGGCCAGCCGGTGGGCGAAGACGAGAAGCCGCAGTGGCTGGCGGGCACCACCGACGCCCTGGCCGATCGCATCCAGATCAACATCAACCGCGCCGCCGACGTCAATCCGATCAATCTGCTGGCGCTCGCGGTGCTGTCCACGCCCAAACACGCGATGGGCGAAGCCGACCTGCTGGCGCAGATCGCGCTGTCGAAAAAACTGCTGGCCGAGGTGCCGTACTCCGACCGCATCACCGTCACCCCGCACACGCCGGAACAGATCGTCGCCCACGGCGAAGACATCGGCGTGCTCGCGCGCACCGCGCATCCGCTGGGCGACGTGCTGCACGTCGACGGCGACACCGCGATCCTGCTCAGCTATTTCCGCAACAACGTGCTGCACCTGTTCGTCGCCACCGCGTGGATCGCCTGCTGTTTCCAGCACAACCGGCGAATGAGCCGCAACACGCTGCTGCGCATCGGCCGCTCGCTGTATCCGTTCATGCAGACCGAGCTGTTCCTGCCGTGGGACGACAACGGCTTCGCCGATCAGCTCGAACGCACCATCGCGGTGTTCATCCGCGAAGGCCTGCTGCAACAGGTGAGCGAAGACGACGGCGGCATCCTGGCGCGCAACGCCGGGCAGTCCGATGAAGTCTTCCGCCTGCGCGCGCTCGGCCACCCGCTGCAACAGGCGTTCGAGCGCTACTACATCGCGATTTCGGTGCTGGCCAAAAACGGTCCAGGTGCATTGGGTGCGGGCGAACTCGAAAGCCTCTGCCACCTCGCCGCGCAGCGCCTCAGCCTGCTGTACGCGCCGGCCGCGCCGGAATTCTTCGACAAGACCCTGTTCCGCAGCTTCATCCAGAAACTCCGCGAACTGAAACTGGTGTGGCCCGACGAGAACAGCAAACTGGTCTTCGATGCGCGCCTCGACAACTGGGCGAAGGACGCGCAGACCATCCTCGGCCGCGAACTGCGCCACACCATCGAAAAGGTCAGCCCGGAAGCGGTGAAGCCGCCGACGGAACCGCCCGCAGCGGACTGAACCCACCGCGCGCTTTGCGCGCATGCCGCCGCCCGACCAGGGCGGCGTCCCGAAAACTCAACGGGCGCGCGGAGTCGCCGGTTTCACGCCGCGGCGGATCGGCTGCGGCGGGACGTGGCGCACCGGCTTTCCCGCGCTGCCGCTGCGGCGGATATCCAGCCGGACTTCATACACCGAACTCAGGCTGGTGCTGTTGCCGGCACGGTCGATGGCGGTGCACGTGGCCACGCGCGTCCCCGGGCCGGGCCCGGACGCGCTGGGTGTACCGGTATCGACCGGCGTGCAGGCCACGCTCAGCACGCCGGACAGCGCGTCGGTGGCGCTCGCCTGGAAGTCGTGCGTCGCGCCGACCGGCAGTTGCGCGGGCGGCATGGTCGCCGAGAGTTCCGGGCGGGTCATGTCGATCCGGATCGGCGTCGTCGGCGTGGTGGCGACGTTGCCGGCCCTGTCGCGGATGGACTGGATCGGAAACGTATGCACGCCTTCCACCGACAGGGCGGCGTTCTGTGGACAACTGCCGACCTCGCCGGAGGTCACGTCCCAACAATCGTAGAACACGGTCACCGGCGCATTGAACCAGCCTTCGGCATTCGGCGCCTCGGGATTGAGCCATTCCCGGATCCGCGGCGGCGTGGCATCGCGCTTGAGTGTCCGCGACACGGCGCTCGCGGCGCCGCCGCGCGTGCCGACGGTGCACCGCAGGAAGCGATAGACCGTGTCCTGGTTCAGGACGAAGTTCTCGCAGCCGGACATGTAGTCGATGCCGCTCTGCTGACCTTCGGACAGCCAGCGGATGTCCACGTCGCCGACATACCAGCCGTCGTCGCCCATGGGGCCGGTGGCGACGAGTTCGAGCAGCGGCGGCGCGGTGTCCTTGGGCGCGCCGACCTGGATCCGGTACGCGCGCTGCGCGCTGAAGCCGTTGAGGTCGCGTGCTTCCACCACGACGTCGGCTCCATCGTCGGCCTGCGGCCAGCCGTGCAGCAGGCCGTCGGCATCCAGCGCGATCCCCGACGGCAAGGTACCCGACACCACCTGGAATTCGACTGCGCGCGGGGCGTAACCGGCGCTGCCGCTCGCCACCAGCCGCGCTTCGTAGAGCTGACCGCTCTCGGCGTGCGGCAGCGTATCCGGCCCGATCGCCAAGCTCGGCGACTGACCGCTGCCGTTGTCGCCCCAGCACACCCGCCCGCCGCTGTCGCGCACCGCGCAGCTGTGCGCCGCCCCCGCCGACACCGACGCGAAACGGCCGTGCGGCGGCGTCGCCTGACCTTTGTCGTTGCGGCCCCAGCACACCAGCGCGCCGTCGCTGCGGATCGCGCAGTTGTGGAACGCACCCGTGGAGAGCGCGCGATACATCGCACCGTGCGGCGGCGTGGCCTGGCCTTCGCCATCCATGCCCCAGCAATGCAATAGACCATGGACATCGATCGCGCACGAATGACGTTCGCCGACATCCGCCGCTATGAATTCGCCGGCCGGCGCGGCGGTCTGCCCGTCGGCGCCGTAGCCCCAGCAGGCCAGTGTGTTGTTCTCGCGAATGCCGCAGCTGTGATTGAGACCGGTGGCGACGCGGCGGAACGCGCCTTCGGGCGGCGAGCCCTGGCCGTTGACGTTCCAACCCCAGCAGGCCGCACCGCCGCTGGTGCGCACCGCGCAGCCGTTGTACTGGCCGACATCCACATCGCGCACCGCCGTGCCCGGCAGCGGCAGGCTGCCGCCGCGGTTCGCATCGCCCCAGCATTGCAGGGTGCTGTCGCCGAGGATCGCGCAGGTCTGGTCGCCGTTTGCGGTGAGCGCCCGGGCGCGGATCCGCGGCGCTTCGCGCTGGCCCAGCGCGTTGTCGCCCCAACAGTCGACCAGACCGCTGCCGGTCGCGCTGCAGGTGTGCGCTCTTCCGGTGGAAACGCCGCCCGTGCCGACGTGCAGAGTATTGAACTGGCGTTCGAATACCTCGCCACCGCTGCATTGGAGCTGATTCGAGGTGCCGATGGCACAGGCGAGGTCGCCTGCGGCGGCGAGGTCGACGAAATGGGTTGGAAGGCTGGGTACGTCGCGGCTGGGGTCGCCATCGCACACGGTATCGCCGTTGTAGAACTGGGCGCAGGCGAAATAATCGCCCAGCGCCATGATCCGAAAACCGAATTGCGTGAACTGCGCGAGCCAATCCCCGCCATCGCCCCAGCACACGGGCGGGGGGCCGAATTCGCGGTTGGCGCAGATCACGTTCTTGCCGGCAACGAGCGAACGGAAGTCGTTGCCCACCGGGATACCCGACACCAGCGGATCCCGGCCCCAGCACTCCACGGTTCCCGCGCCCGTGATCGCGCAGGTGTAGCGGTCGCCCGCCACGACGCTGGCATAGCGTCCGGGCGGCGCATCGGTCTGCCCGAAGCTGTTGTCGCCCCAGCAGACGGCCGCGCCGTCGGTGAGGACGCCGCAGGCATGCGCTTCGCCGACGCTGAGTTTCGACATGATCGAGGTCGGCGTCTCGCCCAATACATTGCCCCAGCATGTGGCCCTGCCGTCGCGCTTGATGCCACAGCCGCTGGCTGCACCAAGACTCAGCTGGGAATAACGGCCGGTCGGAGGTTGCATCGAGGCAACACGGCCGGCGCAATGCGCTTCACCGTCAACATCGAGCGCGCACGCTTCACCCCCACCGACCGTGAGACCGGCCAGCGCGGCGCCCCGTTCGTGCAGCCAGCCGTCCCAATCATCGTAGTCCCAGCCCCAGCACTGGGCCGTGCCGTCGAGCCGGGTGGCGCACGCATGGGCACCGCCTGCGGAAATCCGCGTGAAACGGCCCGGCGGCGCATTCAATGCACCGCCGTACAAATAGCCCCAACACACGGCGCTTCCATCTTCGCGCAATGCGCAGCCGAAGTGGGAACCGGCCGACATGGCGATGAAACCGGCGTCCGTCGGGGCATCGTTCTGTCCGTAGTAATTGTTTCCCCAGCACAGGACGCGACCATCGCTGCGCAACGCGCAGGCATGTTCGTTCTTCACGCTCACGCTGGTGAAATGTCCTGGCGGAACAGTGCTCCAATCGGTTCCGCTCGCGCCGGGATGGCCCCAACATTGCAGCGTGCCGTCCGTACGGATGACGCAAGCGCCCATGGACGACATGGACACCGCGATGAAGCGGCCCGCCGTGGGCGCGGTGGCGCCAACGCCATTCTGGCCGCTGCCCCAGCACTGCAAACCTCCGTCCGGACGCAGACCGCAGGCTTCTGCAGAACCCGCGGCCAGCGACCGCCACGGCCCCGGCGGTGGCGTCGTCGCTCCGCCAGAGGACCTGCCCCAGCACACCGCTTCACCATCCGAACGCAGCGCGCAGCTGAAACCATCGCCGGAAGCGACCGAGACATAGCGCCCTGCCGGCGGACGATCCAGGTCGTAGCTGGTATTGCCCCAGCACTTGAGTTGCCCTGCAGTGTCGATGGCGCAGTTATGGCCGATGCCCACCGCAATCGTCGGCTCGCCGATCTCGGAAGCCACCGACTGCCCGGCATAAGCCTGTACCGCCGGACATGCCAACAACACACCCAACACCCATCGCGCCCATGCCGACGCACGCGGCCGCCCATGCTGCAGTGACAACGCCATTCGAATCCCCTGTCGTCGACCCGTCGCGGGCGGCGCTCGGCGGATTCTAGCGCCCGCATGACGACATCCGCCTATCGGGCGTACGCCGCC
Source organism: uncultured Thermomonas sp. (assembly GCA_966203835.1). GTDB lineage: Bacteria > Pseudomonadota > Gammaproteobacteria > Xanthomonadales > Xanthomonadaceae > Lysobacter_I. The sequence goes on along the minus strand of CBIHKW010000003.1, from coordinate 51,610 downwards.
CGGGCGGCGTGTGCATGCGCAAACTCTCAGCGGGCGCGCGGTTTCGCGGGTTTTACACTACGACGGATCGATTCCGGCGGCGCGCGTCGCAGCTGCTTCGTGGTCGGTTGCGGCATTGGCTGTCCCGCGCCACCGATGCGGTGGGTTGGATGCACGACCAGATACACCGCGCTCACACTGGTGCTGTTGCCGGCACGGTCGATAGCCATACAGGTCGCCACGCGCAAGCCGGATCCGGTATCGAACACGCTGGGCGGGCTGGTATCGATCGGCGTACAGCTCTGGCTTGCGATACCGGAGACCGCATCCGTGGCATTGAGTTGATAGTCGTGGGTCGCGCCGACGAGCAGTTGCGCGGGCGGCATCGTCGCCGAGAGCTGGGGGCGCGTCCAGTCGATGCTGATCAGGGTCGCCGGTGTGGTCGCAATGTTGCCGGCATTGTCGCGGGCCGACTGGATCGGGAAGGTGTGCACGCCTTCCGCAGACAGGGCCACAGGCTGTGGGCAATCGCCGTTCATACCGGAGGTCACGTCCAGGCAATCGTAGAACACACTCACCGGCGCCGTGTACCATCCCTTGGCATTCGGCGCCACGGGATTGAGCCAAGTGCGGATCTGCGGCGGCGTGGCGTCGCGCTTCAACGACTGGGATTCCACCTTTCGTCTTCCTCCCCTGTTCAACGCGCTGCACGTGACAGCGCTTGAAATGAAGTCAACGCTGATCACCCTTTCATCACAGCCCTCGGTCTCGACGATACCGCTTTCTGCATCGCTCGCTTCCCAGCGGATATGCACATCGCTCGTATACCAACCGTTATCGCCGATGGTTCCGGAGATGATGCCGCCCGTGATCACCGGCGGTGTCGTGTCCGGCGACGGACCGATCTGCAGCCGGTATTGTCTGCTGGCGACGAAGCCGTTGGCGTCACGCACTTCGACCACGAAATCGAACGCGCCCATCCATATCGTCCGGCCGTCCAGCAACCCGTCCTGTCCAAGTGCGATGCCTGTCGGCAATGCACCAGACACCAGCCTGAATTTTGGCGATCGCAGCACATAGCCAGCACTCCCCGTCGCCAGGAATCGAGCTTCATACGGCACATTCTGATCGCCGCGAGGCAAGTCGACGGGGCCAATCGCCAAGCTCGGCGACTGGCCGCTGCTGTTGCTGCCCCAGCAGATGCGTCCGCCATCGCCGCGGATCGCGCAGCTGTGCGCCACGCCTGTGGACACCGAGGCAAAGCGACCGGGAGGCGGCGCCGACTGTCCTTTATCGTTGCGTCCCCAGCAGACCAGGCTGCCGTCACTACGGATCGCGCAATTATGGAACGACCCGGCCGACAACGCGCGGTAGGTCGCACTGGAATCCACAGGCGGCGTGGCTTGGCCTTCGCTATCCATACCCCAGCAGCGCAGCTCACCGCCGACGGCGATCGCACACGAATGACGTTCGCCGACATCCACGGCAATGAATTCGCCGGCGGGCGCCACTGCCTGCCCATCGGCACCGTAGCCCCAGCACGTCAGCGTGTTGTCGTCGCGCAAACCACAGCTGTGATTGAGGCCGGTGGCGACGCGGCGGAACACGTCCGCAGGTGGCGTGCTCTGGCCGTTGGCATTCCAGCCCCAGCAGGACGCGCCGCCGTCGGTGCGCACTGCGCAACCGTTGTACTGGCCGATGTCGATGCTGCGCACGGTCACGCCCGGCAGTGGCAGGCTGCCGCTGCGGCTATCGTCGCCCCAGCACTGCAACGTATTGGTGCCGACCACCGCACAGGCATGGTCGGCGCTCACGTCGAGTGTTCGGGCGCGGATGTGCGGCGCATCGCGTTGGCCGAATGTGTTGTCGCCCCAACAGTCGATCAGGCCACTGCTGCCAGCGCTACAGGTATGCGCGGTTCCTGTGGCGATCATGCCGGTGCCGATGCGCGTCTCTCTATTGAATACGCCCCAAAACGATTGACTGCCGCGGCAGATCAGTTGGCCCGTGCGGTCAATGGCGCAAGCACGGTTTCCCTCGGCCGCCACGGCAACGAAACTGCCTGACGAAAAATACGGCACACCCTGAAGGTAATCGCCATAGCACGTGACATTTTGACCCAACTGCCAGCAGACAAAATAGTCGCCAACCGCCGCCACCGGATATCGGATCTGCTTGACCAGATCAAGCCAGGCCCCGCTATCGCCCCAGCATTGCGCATCGGATTCGCGACTGGCGCAGACCACACTTTTATTTGCGTGGAGCGTACGGAATCCGCCCCCCACCGCTACGCCCGATACCACCGGCCCCTCGCCCCAGCACGAAACGGTTCCCACGACACTGATCGCACAACTGTAGCGGTCGCCCGCCACGACGGTGAGATAGTCGCCTGGCGGCGTATCGCTCTGTCCGGAGCTGTTGTCGCCCCAGCATACGACTGCGCCATCGGTCTGAATGCCGCAGGCATGCGCTTCGCCGACACTGACCTCCGACATCGCCGTAGTTGGCGTCGGACCCAACGAGGCGCCCCAGCACGCTGCACTCCCATTGCGCAGAATGCCGCAACCGCTGGCAGCACCGAGACTCAACCGGGAATAACGACCAGGCACGGGCTGCATCGACGAAGCATTACCGATGCAATGCGGCTCGCCGTCAACGTCGAGGACACAGACTTCACCGCCACCGACCTCAACACTGGCAAGCCCAACGCCTGCTTCATTCATCAGCCAATACGGACTTCCAGGGCCCCAGCACTGGACCTTACCGTCGAACTGCACCGCGCATGTAGAGTCCTTGCCCGCGGAGATCTGCACAAAGCGCCCCTGCGGCGCATTCAAACCGCCGTATATCGATATTCCCCAGCATGCGATCGTTGCATCTGTGCGCAAGGCGCAGTTGTGGAGATCGCCCGCGGAAATAGCAATGAAATCCGACTCCCTTGGTGCCGGTCCAGCGTAATCATTCCCCCAACAGAAGACGCGGCTATCGCTGCGCAACGCGCAAGCATGATCGGTCATCGCACTGACACTGATGTAACGCCCCGGCGGAACATCGGTCAGATTGTCCCAGCCATCATGGGACCAGCATTGGAGTGTGCCATCCGTACGGATGGCACAAGCCTTCCTGTAGGTCATGGACAGCGCCATAAACCGCCCTGAAAGGGGTGCGATGGCACCAATGCCGTCACTACGGCCCCAGCACTGCAAGCGTCCATCCGGGCGCAAACCACAGGCCTCTTCCGACCCTGCCGCCAATGATCGCCATGGCCCGGGCGGCGGTGTTGGTGGCACGCGATTAGCCGAGCCCAGACAAACCGCTTCGCCGTCCGAGCGCAGCCCACAACTGAAGCCTTTCCCCGACGCGACGGAGACGAAATGCCCTTCCAGCGTCGTGTTGGGTCCATCACCAGTAAGTTCCCAGCACTTGAGACGGCCATCTTGCTGGATCGCACAGGTGTGCGAATCGCCCATCGCAATGGTCGGCCCATCAATCTCGGAAGGATTCGATGGCCCTGCGTAAGCCTGCGCGGCAGGCCATGTCAGCAGCAGGCACAGCACCCAACGCACCCATGCCGATGCGCGCGGCCGCGCATGCAGTAAAGAGCATCCCATTCGAATCCCCTGTCGTCGACCCGTCGCGGGCGGCGCTCTGGCGGATTCTAACGCCGGGAAGACATGTTCCGGGAACCACAAACCTCGGGCCGGATGCACGCGTCCTGCCCAGCTCATGCAGAATGCATTCTTTCCGATCACGCGCCCCCGCGCGGAGCCTACGATGCTGCGACAGCCACCCCCCGCGACCCTACTCTCAACCATGCTGGTCTCGATGTCGCTGCTGTGGTCCCACCACGCCCATGCCGAAACCCTCGCCTGCGGCATCTACCTCGATGCCGAATCCGGCGCGCGGCTGGAGGTGATCGACGGCGAGCGCGCGCGGATCCTGCGCGACGAAATGGCGCCGTCGGCACAGCGTTACCGGCGCACGGGCGCGAAGCTGCGCGCGTTCGATGTCGACGAAGGCTATCCCGACGATTACACCGTCAGCGCCGACGGCCGCACGGTCACCGGCGACGACGCGGCGTTCCGTAAAGTCTTCGTGCTCCAGCAGGCCACTGCTTGCGCGCAGGCGCAGCCGCCGGCAGTCGCTGGAAGCTGTCGCGCCGATCTCGACGCCTGCATCGCAGGTCTCGACAACGCCACGCCCGCCGCGCTGCAGGCCGCCTGCGACGACGATCTGCCGTTCGCCTGTGTGCGCTGGATCGACAGCGCGCGCCGCAAGGACGACGCTTCGCCGCTCGATGCCGGCCCGCCGCCGGAATGCCGCGAGGGCACCGCGGAATTCTCGGCCGAGGCCTGCGACCGGGCCATCGCCAAGGCCCTGGGAACGGCGCTGGCCGAGGTCGCAACCTCGATGTACGCCGACGATGTGCCGCTGCCGCCGGAACGTCTCGATGCCTTGCCGGCGCTGTGTACGCGCCACGGCTCGGCGAAGGTCTGCGCCAAGGTCGCGGAAGAACTGTGGGTCGGCGGTCGCTTCGCGCAGGCGCGCGACGCGCTGCGCACGGGCTGCGATCGCGGCGGCGATGGCGACGCCTGCAAACACGTCGCACCGCTGTCCACGCTCACCGACGCGCAGCTGAAAACCGTCGCGGCGACAGCGTTGCCCTGCGGTCGTTACGTCGCCGACTCCGGCCTGATGAGCGAATTCGATTTCGGCGATCGCGGCCTGGTCACCGGCTTCGGCGGCAATCTCCGCGCGCGGCTCGAAGCGGGTCTGGTGCGCATCCGTCACGACAAGGGCGGCGACTTCGTGCTGCGGCGCATCGGCGATGATCGCCTGCTCGGCATCGACGACTGGAATCGATACGCCCTCTATCGTCGTGATGACAGCAGTCGCGATGACAGCAACCGCGACAACGGCAGTCGCGAAGGCAGCGCAACCATCTGCTCCGCGCCGATGGTCTTCGACGAAAAACCGCTGGTCGAGGACTGCCCGCAGCCCGGAAGCGAAACCGCCGCCGCATGCTGCGCCCGCGGCAGCCTGCACGGCTGCAACATCGCAGGGCATCAGCTCGCATTGGGCAACGCCTGGGCAGAAGCGAAGCCTTATTACCTGAAAGTCTGCGCCGCCGGCGTGCGCATCGGCTGCGAGAACCTCACCCAGGTGTTCGCGCGCGGCAACGACGAGAGCGTACCGGAGGATCTTGACGCGCTGTGCGCGAAGAACGCGCGACACGTCGCCTGCGATGTCCGCGAAACCACGAACTGGGCGCTGCTGTCGTTCTCCCAGGCCACCGATGAACTCTTGCGCGAAGTCGAGCAGGAACTGGACGAAAAGACGCCGGAAGACGCACCGCGGGAATCGCCGCAGTAGTCATTGCCGCATGCCGGGCCGCTCAACCCGGCGCCAGATTGCGGCGGCAGGTAAAAAAACCATTGAGGCAGAGGCGGCCCGCGCGCGGATCCGCGGACAACAGCTCCGGATGCGCGAACTCGCCGCTGTGGAACACGGTGCCTTCGTAAAAGATGATGCGGTTGTAGCGCGCCGGCACGGTCTGCAGCTTCGTGAACCATGCGTTCGATGCGGTCATATAGCCGGTGTCGATGCCGTAGCGCTCGCGGAATGCATCGCGATCCAGCGCGCTCGCATCGGCGATCATCGGCAGGATGGTTTCGGGCGGATGATTCGGGCCATAGAAGCTGGTGCCGCCCAAACGCGGATCGTGGAACAGATACAGCACCGATGCGACGATGCGATGCCGCGGCGCCACGCTCAAGCGATCGATATGGCAGATCGATTGCGAAGGCCTCAGCCGCTCGGGCGGGGTGGTGGCGATCGCGAGCCGGCTGTACATGCGTTCGGTCCGGCGCACGTCGAACGCGCGACGTAGATGCGCGACGAAGAACGCATCGAGCTGCGTCGAGAAACCCTCCGGCATGCGCAGTTCCGGGCCGGGATAGCCGTTGTGCCCGGCTTCTGAAAACCCGCCGATATGCCGCGCGGCGTAGTCGACCATCGCGTCGGGATCGAGCAAGGCATCGTCGATGACATAACAGACGTGACGCCCGTGGATCGTCACGGTCTGGATGCGCGGCGCGGGATTGAACATCTGCCGCGGCTCGCTCAGCGCTTCGCCACGAAGCGGATCGCCTGGCCTCCGCCCGCACCGAGCCGCAGGGTCAGCGTATCGGCGCGTGTGACTTCGCGGGTTTCGCGCGCGAATGCGAACGGCTTATCCTTGTAGTGCGCACCGTCGCCGTCGCGATAGATCTGCGCAACGTACTTGCGGTCGGGGTCGAGGAACGACAGCGATACCTCCAGCGTGCGCGCGGTCTCGTCGGTGACGCTGCCCAGATACCAGTTCTCGCCGCCGCGTTCCTTGCGCACGATGGTCGCGTAATCGCCGACCTCGCCGTTGAGCACGCGCGTGTCCTGCCAATCGACGGGCACGTCGCGGATGAACTGGAACGCATCCATGTGCCTGGCGTAATTCTCCGGCAGATCGGCGGCCATCTGGATCGGGCTGTACAACGTCACGTACAGCGCCAGTTGGCGCGCCAGCGTGCTCTGCAGCGGCTGACCGCGACCCTGCAGACTGAGCACGCCGGGCGTGAAATCCATCGGCCCGGCGAGCATGCGCGTGAAGATCAGGATAGGCTCGTGCTCGGGCGGATTCGGCGGATTGCCCCAGGCGTTGAACTCCTGGCCGCGCGCGCCTTCGCGCGAAATCCAGTTCGGATACGTGCGACGCAGGCCGGTGTCCTTGATCGGTTCGTGCGCGTTGATCGCGATGCGATGCTTCGCCGCCGCCTCCAGCACGCGCAGGTGATGATTGCTCATGAACTGGCTTTCGTGCCATTCGCGCGACACCGGGCCTCCCGCGCGATCCTGGCGTTCGATCTGCCCGGCATCGCAGACGTAGCCGGTCTTCACCGCATCGATACCGAGGCGCGCGAACAGCGCGAATGCCGTGTCCATCTGCCGCTCGTAGTGGCTGACCGCACACGCGGTTTCGTGATGGCCGATCAGATGCACGCCTTTCGACTTCGCGTACGCGGCGAGTTTTTCAAGATCGTAATCCGCCGTGGGTTTCGCGAAATCGAACTGCCAGCCATTGGCGAACCAGTCGCCGTCCCAGCCCGTGTTCCAACCTTCCACCAGCACACCGCGGAAGCCGTATTTCGCGGCGAAATCGATATAGCGTTTCGTATTCGCGGTGGTCGCGCCGTGCTTCGGACCGGTCGCCCAGCTTTCCTGATCCAGATGCAGCGACCACCACACGCCGACATACTTGGACGGCTTGAACCAGCTGACGTCGCCGAGCTTGTTGGGTTCGTTGAGATTGAGGATCAGACTGGACTCCACCAAGCCACCGGCGCGATCGGCGACCTGGAGCGTGCGCCACGGCGTCGCGAACGGCACGCGCCGCACGACTTTCGCCGGACTGCCCGGCGTCAGCATCGCGCGCAGCCGGCCACCGTCGCCTTTCGCGAGATTCATGCCCGCGTAATCGACCAGCGCGGCTTCGTGAATGGAAAGATGGGTGCCGTCGTCGGTGCGCAGCGTGATCGGCGTCTGCGCCGCGCCCACCTCCGACAGCGGCGTGCGGTTGTAGAGATATTCTTCGCGATTCCATTCGAACGCCGGAATCCACCACGCGGTCGCCGGCTTCGCGACCGCGAACTCGGTCAATTCTTCCTCGATCTGCACCTCGTCCAGCCCGGCCTGCTTCGGGAATTCGTAGCGGAAGCCGATGCCATCGTCGAATACGCGCACCACCACATCGAAGCGTCGACGGTCGCGGTCGCTCTCGACGAAACGCGCGCGCAGTTCGTTGTAATGGTTGCGGACGAAGCGGCGCTCGCCCCAGGGCTGTTCCCAGGTTTCGTCGAAGCTCCGCGACGCTTGTGAATCCAGCGCGAGACCACGCAGGAACTGACGCCCGTTGCGCAGGATGAAGCCGAGCCGCGAGTCGCCGATCAGCGGTTCGCCCTTGCGCGCCACGCGATAGGCCAGACGTCCTTCACCGTTGAGATCCAGTTCCAGCTTCAGCGTGCCGTCGGGCGATGCCACCTCGGCGACGGTCGCGGCGTGCGCGGGTAGGCAGGCCAACAACAACAGAGACATCATCAGTGCGCGCATCGTCGATACCCCGGTAACGAAAAAAGAAAATCGAATCGCATGGACATCCGAGTCATTCCACCACGAACACTACCGCCGTTCGCGGCGGGATCGTGAAGCGGCCGTCGCGACTGCTTGCGCGTGCCGTCTTCGCTCGCGCATCGGTCGCGCGCGGATCGCGCTGCACCGGATGCAACACATACGCCTTGTCCGCTTCTTCTGGTAGCGCCAGCGTCTGCGCCTCGGGTGAGACATTGATGACGTACAGAATCTCGCGGAACCCAGCGCCAGCGTAGCCCACACCGTCGAGATGCGCCGCGATCACGAGCGGATTCTGTCGCGGCCCGACATTGCGGAACGCCAATCGCTGCTGTACGTCCGCGCTGCTGCGCATGCGGAACAGCGTCGAGCTGGCACGGATCCTCAACAAGTCGTTGAACGCATCGCGCATCCACAGAATGTCCTCCGAACGCGGCTTGATCGATGCATCCGCCAGCACCGGCTTCAGCATCGCCCAGTCCTTGCCGTTGTCGCGCGACGGCGGCAGCCCGGCGCCGAAGCCGTTGTCGGTATAGGTCCAGTCCAGTCGATTGAACCAGTCGCCGGAGTCGAAGCTGTTGCGATCCAGCGATTTCGAACGCAGCACTTCCATGCCGGCGTGGTAGTAGGCGATGCCCTGACTGAAGCTCACGAATGCGGCGCCGAGCAGTTGCACCCGCGCCCGATCCGCGCGCGAAGTGTCGCGTGGAAGCTTCAGCGCGAGGATGTCGAACAGCGTCGGGTTGTCGTGGTTCTCGACGTAATTCACGACCTCGCCCGGCTGCGCGGCGTAACCCGCGGGCTGGCCTGCGTAATCGATGTCGGCCAGCCGCTTCTCTTCGCCGTCGAACGTCGTCATGCGCACATCGCGCTGCGTGCCGGCGATCCCGACCCGCGCCATGTCCGCCGCGCGCAGCAGCGCCTCCGACTGGTCTTTGCCGATGCTCAGCGTATTCGGCGCGTAATGCAGGCCGCTGATCAGCCCCTGCGCCATCATCGCCTCGCCGCTGTCGCAACAGCCGCCGCCGCGCAGCGCGTCGCGCGCGCGGTCGCTGAACGTGGCGATGCCGCTGTCGTTGAGCGAGCGCTGCGACGCCTGCACGAAACGCGCGCCGTCGGCGATCTCGCCGAAGTTCCAGCCCTCGCCGATCAGATCGATGTGGCGGCCGGCCGCCGTATCCACCGCGCGCTGCAGGCGTTCCATTGCCGCGCGCGGCTGGTGGCCCATCAGATCGAAGCGGAACGAGTCGATGCGGTAATGCTGCGCCCACAGCGCCGCCGATTCGATCATCAGCTTCGCCATCATCCGGTGTTCGGTAGCGGTGTTGTCGCAGCAGGTCGAACGCTCGACCTTGCCGTCGGCATCGAGGCGCTGGTAGTAGCCGGGAACGATGCGGTCCAGCACCGAAGTCGACGCCTGCCCCGAGGACGTGGTGTGGTTGTAGACCACGTCCATGCCCACGCGCAGTCCGGCGGCTTGCAGCGCCTGCACCATCGCGCGGAACTCGCGCACGCGGCCGGCGCCGTCGTCGGGATCGGCCGCGTAACTGCCTTCCGGCGCGTTGAAATGGTAGGGATCGTAGCCCCAGTTGAAGCAGTCGGTCGCAGCGACCGCGCTGGCCGCCGCCTGTTGTGCTTCGCTGTCGGGCGCGGCGTCGGGAATAGCTGCGGTGACACAATCGCGCTCCGGAACGGTGGCGATATCGAAAACCGGCAGCAGATGCACATCGGTCATGCCGGCGTCGCGAAGCGCGCGCAGATGGCGCATGCCGGCCGCGCCGGTTTCGGTGAAGGCCAGGTATTTTCCGCGCCATGCCTGGCGCACGGTCTTGTCGCCGATCGAGAAGTCGCGAACGTGCAATTCGTAGATCGTCATGTCGGTAGCGGACGCGAGCGGCGCGGGGCGCGATGCGGCGTCCCAACCCGCCGGCTTGGTCGTGGCATGGTCGAGATCGAGCACCACGCTGCGCTTCGAATCCGCGGTCAGGCCGACCGAGTACGGATCGGTCACCCGGTTGCGGACGATGCCGACGCCGGGAACGAAGACATCGACCAGATAGGCGTATCGCTGGTCATGCATCGCGCCGGGAAGATCCAACGTCCACACGCCGGTGGCGTCGTCGCGACGCGCCGGAAAGGCGCTCGTGGCGTCGTCGTATACGCACACCGACACCGCGCGCGCAGTCGGCGCCCACAGCGCGAAGCGGGTGGCGAAGTCTTCGGAAATGTCCGGCCGGCCGTAGCGACCCGCGCCGAGCGTTGCGGCTTCCGCCGACGCATACAGATCGTCCAGCGCGCCCGGCGTCTGCAGCGCGGTCGCATCCAGCACGCGGCCTTGCGCGTCTTCGCGTACCAACAGCGCCTGGCCGCGCAGCAGGACAGGCAATTGCTGCATCGCCGTCTCGGGCAACTCGAAGCGGGCGCCGCCACGAATGAAAGCGAAGCCCTTCATGTGTGCGACCTGTCTATAGTCGCCGGCAGTCCAAAGCGGGATCGCAAGGTCGCTGCCCTGGACACGTCCTCCCACGGGCGCGCGCAACTGCGCATTGGCCGAGTAGTGCAACAGGAACCGTTGCTTCGGTGCGAGATGGACACCCGGCCACTGGATCAGCCGACGGTCGAGCCAATACGCGCGGGCATCGCGCGCGGGCTCGGCCGCCGCATGCAGTACGGTCGCGATTTCGACCGCATCGCAGGCAGCGCGCGGGCCGGATGCATGCGCGATCGATGGCGCGAGCACCGCTAGCATCGCCATGAATACGTATGCAACGCCGCGTCCCGCGTTCCATCGCTGCATTGCGGGATGACCGGCGTCTGCGGCCGTCGCATACTTGTGGCGCATATCCAAGAGACTACGTTGCATGAACGTTGTACCTGTCGACGCTGGTCGCGTCTCGGAAATCGTGATCGTGGGCGGCGGCACCGCCGGCTGGATGACCGCCGCGGCGCTGTCGAAAGTGTTGAGCCGATCCTATTCGATCCGGCTGGTGGAATCCGAGGAGATCGGCACCGTCGGCGTGGGCGAAGCCACGATCCCGATGATCAAGCTCTACAACCAGGCGCTGGAGCTGGACGAGAACGAATTCATCCGCGAGACGATGGGCTCGTTCAAGCTCGGCATCGAGTTCGTGAACTGGGCGCGACGCGGCGACAGCTACATCCACGGCTTCGGCAAGATCGGTCAGGATCTCGGGCTGGTGCCGTTCTACCAGTACTGGCTGAAGATGCACCAGGCCGGCAAGGCCGCGCCGCTGGACGATTATTCGATCAATACCCACGCCGCGCGCCACAACAAATTCATGCGCGCGATCAGCGACCGGCCGAACTCGCCGCTGGCCGACATCGGTTACGCCTACCATTTCGACGCCGGGCTGTACGCGCGCTATCTGCGCCGCTACGCCGAGGCGCGCGGCGTGATCCGCACCGAAGGCAAGGTGGTCGGCGTCGAACAGCATCCCGAGAACGGTTTCGTCGCCGCGATCACGCTCGACAGCGGCGAGCGCATTCCGGGGCAGTTGTTCGTCGACTGCTCCGGTTTCCGCGGTCTGTTGATCGAACAGACGCTCAAGACCGGCTACGTCGACTGGACGCACTGGCTGCCCTGCGACCGCGCTGTGGCGGTGCCGTGTAAGCGCACGACCGCGTTCACGCCGTACACCCGCGCCACCGCGCGCGAGGCCGGCTGGCAGTGGCGCATCCCGCTGCAGCACCGCGTGGGCAACGGATATGTGTTCAGCAGCAAGCACATCAGCGAGGACGAGGCCACCGCGGTGCTGATGGCCAACCTCGAAGGCGAGGCCCAGGCCGAGCCGCGGCCGCTGCGTTTCGTCACCGGCAAGCGCAAAAAATTCTGGAACAAGAATGTGGTCGCGATCGGTCTGGCCAGCGGCTTCATGGAGCCGCTGGAATCGACCAGCATCCATCTGATCCAGTCCAGCATCGCGCGGCTGACCGCATTCTTCCCGCACGCCGGTTTCGACGAAACCGACATCGACGAGTTCAACGCGCACTCCGATTTCGAGTTCGACAAGATCCGCGACTTCATCATCCTGCATTACCACGCCACCGAGCGCGACGACACCGCGTTCTGGAACCATGTCCGCACGATGGAGGTCCCCGAATCGCTGCAACGCAAGATGGACCTGTTCAAGAGCAACGGCCGCATCTTCCGCGACGCCAACGAACTGTTCGCCGAAGTCAGCTGGATGCAGGTGATGCACGGCCAGCGCCTGGCGCCGCGCTCGTACCACGCGCTGGTGGATGTCTATCCTGAAGCGAAGATCGCCGAGTTCATGGCCAACATCCGCGGCGTGATCGCGAAATGCACCGACGCGATGCCCAGCCACGAGGCCTTCATCGCCAAGCACTGCGCCGCCAAGGCGATGTGACTGCGGGCGATGTGATCGCTGATGATGTGATCGGCCGACGCCTCGGTGCTGCATGGCGATAGCGTTTCCGCGCGCGTGGTGTCGGGAGCGCGACGATGCCACGCCATCGTCGCTGTCGCGCATGCATTTCGCTTGAATACGTTTGCACACGCCGATGCTGCACTGCAACGTGCTGCGCGCGATGCGCACGGGCATCGTAACCGCGCACTACGCGCCAAAAGCACGACACGAACACGATGCACAGGCGACATCAAGGACACGCAATGAACCCAGGCACCACGCAACAAAAGCCGCAGCTGTCGTTCTGGCAGATCTGGAACATGTGCTTCGGCTTTCTCGGCATCCAGTTCGGTTTCATGCTTCAGAACTCGAACGTCAGCCGCATCTTCCAGACCCTGGGCGCGGACATGGACGCGCTGCCCGGGCTGTGGATCGCGGCGCCGCTGACCGGTCTCATCGTGCAGCCGATCATCGGTTATCTGTCCGACCGCACGTGGACGCGGCTCGGCCGCCGCCGGCCGTATTTCCTGATCGGCGCGATCCTCGCGTCGCTCGCGCTGTTCGTGATGCCGAATTCCTCCGCGCTGTGGATCGCCGCGGGCACGCTGTGGGTGCTCGATGCTTCGTTGAATATTTCGATGGAGCCGTTCCGCGCCTTCGTCGGCGATCAGCTGCCGATGTCGCAGCGCGCGAAAGGCTATGCGATGCAGAGCTTCTTCATCGGCATCGGCTCGGTGGTCGCGGGCATGCTGCCTTGGGTGCTGGAACGCTACGGCGTGGCCAATACTGCGCCCGACGGCGTGGTGCCGGACACGGTGCGCTATGCGTTCTATGCCGGCGGCGCGGCGATCCTGCTGGCGATGGGCTGGACGGTGCTGCGTAGCCGCGAGTATCCACCGGACACGCTGCACGCCTTCGACGAAGCGCCGCCGCTGCCGCAGCGCGCCATCGATGCGAACCGCATGCGCAGCCATGGCCTGATCTGGCTCGCCCTCGGTGCCGCCTTCCTCGCCGTGGTCGCGGCGTATACGCTGGACAAGATGCTGTACGTGCTCGGCGGCATGCTCGCCGCTTACGGTTTATGCCTGATCGCGGTGCGATTCTTCCGCGCCGACGGCGGCTTCGTCACCGTGATGTCGGACATGTACGCGATGCCGGACAATATGCGCCGCCTCGCCTGGGTGCAGTTCTTCTCGTGGTTCGCGCTGTTCGCGATGTGGATCTACACCACCGGCGCGGTCACCGCGCTGCACTACGGCAGTTCCGATACGACATCGGCGGCCTATAACACCGGCGCCAACTGGGTGGGCGTGCTGTTCGCCGCATCCAATGGCTTCGCGGCGGTGGCGGCGATCTTCATTCCGATGATGGCCCGTCGTTTCGGCCTGCGCTGGACGCATCTGATCAATGTCGTGCTCGGCGGCCTCGGCCTGATTTCGATCACGATCATCCGCGACCCGCAGTGGCTGCTGCTGTCGATGGTGGGCGTCGGCTTCGCCTGGGCCTCGATCCTGTCGCTGCCCTACGCACTGCTGTCCGACAGCGTGCCGGCGCGGAAGATGGGCGTGTACATGGGCATCTTCAACTTCTTCATCGTCATCCCGCAGCTGGTCGCCGCCAGCCTGCTGGGTTTCATGCTCAAGACCTTCTTCGACAACCAGCCGGTCTACGCGCTGATGATCGGCGGCGCCAGCATGATCGTCTCGGGCCTGTGCGTGCTGCGGGTGCGCGAACCGCGGGTGCATGCAATCTGACTGTGGGAGCGACGGAAGTCGCGATAGGCCGCGGAATGCCTGACCGAAGAGCATCGCGACTTCCGTCGCTCCCACAAAATCATCGCCCCACACAGCCGATCGCGATCGTCGCGCTTGCGTATGCCTCGCCTCAGCCCGCAGCCCCGCTCGATCGCCGCACCACCAGCGTCGCCGGCAGCATCTTGCTTTCCGCCGGCTGCTCGTGGACGCGCTTGAGCAGAGTCTCGACCAGCAGTTCGCCGGCATGCGCGGTGTCCTGGTACACGGTCGTCAACGGGGGATTGCAGAAGCGCGACATCGCGATGTCGTCGAAGCCGACCACGGCGATGTCCTCGGGTACGCGCAGGCCGTGTTCCAGCAATGCGCGGATCGCACCGATGGCGATCAAGTCGCTGGCCGCGAACACCGCGTCGAACAATACGCCGCGGCCGAGCAGCGCTTTCGCCGCTTCATACCCTTCTTCTTCCGAACTCAGCGCATCGACCTGCAGCGCGGATTCGGCGGGAATGCCGGCTTCGCGCTGCACGATCTCGCAGCCGCGGTAGCGCTCGTGGAATTCCGGGTAATGACTGGAAGCGTCGCCGAGGAAGGCGATGCGCTTGCGACCGAGGCCGAGCAGGTGTTCGCCGACCAGCCGCCCGCCGGCGAAATTGTCGCAGCCGATCGACACGCCCGGCTGATCCGGCAACACCGCGCCCCAACGCACGAAATGCGTGCCCTGTTCGACCAGACGTTCGAGTTTCGGGCGGTAGTCGACGTAATCGCCATAGCCCAGCAGGATCAGGCCGTCGGCCTTCATGCTGTCTTCGTAATCGGCGTGCCAATCGTCCGACAATTGCTGGAACGACACCAGCAGATCGTGGTTGTGACGCGCGCAGGCGCGGGTGATCGAGCCCAGCATCGACAGGAAGAACGGATTGATCTGCGAACCGTCTTCGGTCGGATCTTCGAACAACAGCAGCGCCAGCGTGCCGGCGCGCTGCGTGCGCAGGCTCGACGCGCGCCGGTCGACCTTGTAATTCAGTTCCTGCACCGCATCCAGCACGCGCTTGCGGGTATCGGCGTTGACCAGCGGGCTGCCGCGCAGCACGCGCGAGACGGTCGCCTGCGACACCCCCGCGCGATGGGCGATGTCGACAGAAGTGGCCTTGGTTTTGCGTGGGCGCATGGGGCTGTCCGTCGAATGCTGTGGCGCAGTGTAGAACCTCGGGGGCCATCCCGCATCGGGCGATGCCGCATCGTCGCTGTTCATCCCCGGTGGCCCGTCAATGCGCGACGGGCACTGCCGCGTCCGCTCCGCGGCGCGCGCCCTGACGCACCGCCAGCCATGCAATCGCCGACAGCAGCATGCAGACGCCGCCGATCGCGAACACCAGCCCCTTGTTCTCCAGCCGCGACAACAGATAGCCCACGCCCAAGCTCACCGCCAACTGCGGCAGCACCACGCTCAGATTGAACACGCCCATGTACAGGCCGATGCGCGCCGGCGAAACGCTCTGCGAGAAGATCGCGAACGGCAGGCTGACGATCGCGCCCCAGCCCACGCCGATGATCGCCATGCCGACGTACAGCGACACCGCACTGTCGGCGAACGCATAGACGAAGCCGAAACCCAGCGCCATCAGCATCAGACTCACCGCATGCACGCGCACTTCGCGGAAACGCTGCGCCAGCGGATTGAGCAGCAGCGCCGGCAGCACCGCGGCGACCGCATTCAAGGACAGGAAACTGAAGGACATCAACTGTCCCGTCGCCTTGTCGTCGAGCTGCGGAAACCGCTGCTGGACGAAGCCGATCATGAACACGAACAGCGTCTGCATGCCGAACCAGCTGATCGCATGCGCCGCCAGCACCTTGCGAAAACCGGCGATGTCCTCGCGTCCGTCCGGCGTCTGCCGTTCGCTCAGGGCATGCGCGATCAGCGCCAGCGCCAATACGCCGAACACCACTTCCAGCCACAGGCTGTGGGTCTTCACGCCAGCGATCTTCAGGCCCATCGCGATCATGGCGTAGACCGCAAACGCCCACAGCGGCCGCATCAGCAACAGCAGCGCGCCGACGCGCAATTTTTCGGTCGGCGTGCCGGTTTCGGTACGCGCCAGCACCCGCGGCTCTTCGACCAGAAGCGCCGGAACGATCGAGAACACCAACGCCAACCCGGCGCCGAAATAGATCAGCGCGATATTGCCCCAGATCGCGCCGATGGCGTACGCGAGCACGCCGAACGTGCCCGAGACCGTCTGCATCCAGGTATAGCCCGCAGTGCGCTTCGCGCCTTCGGGGGTGACATCGGTGATCAGCGAACGGGTGGGGTTGAAGCCGAGATTGATCGACAGGTCCAGCGCCAATGCGACCGCGACCGCCACGCCGAGAATCGCGTCGAGTCCGAGCGCTTTGTCGATCGCGCCGATCGACGGCAGCGCCAGCAGCATCAATGCGGTCAACACGCCGCCGACCAGAATGAACGGCCTGCGCCGACCGCCCCAGTACCATACGTTATCGCTGATGATGCCGATGATGACCTGACCGATGATCCCCGCCAGCGGCCCCGCGGCCCAGACGATGCCGATCTCGTCCAGCTTCAATCCGTACTTCGTCGACATCAGCCAGCTCAGCGCCGAAATCTGCACCGCCAGCGCGAAGCCCATCGCCGTCGACGGCAGGCTCAACAGCATCAGGAACGGCAGCGACAGGCGTTGTTGCATCCGCAGCATGGGCGGTCCTCGGCGGGTGGTGGCCGAGCATAGCGTGTCGATTTCGCGGTGCTGGTGAATACGTATGCTGTTGCGGTGCAGCATGCGTTTGGTGCCGTACGCCTTAATCCCGATAATCTCCAGACAATATCGGAAATCGGCTATCGGACGGCGTGGCAGATGCGCGCCCATACGACCTACAATCATGCGCATCGAATTCCAGGAGCGGGCCGTGTTGCGAAGTGCATTGTTTGTTCTGGCGATTTTGTTCATTGCTGTCCCACCGGTGTCTGCACACACGTGGGACGAGCCATGGCACCGCGAAGTAGTACGACAGGCGGACAGCTTCGGGCTCTTCGAACTGGTGGAATCCGACGGGCACGGCGCGAAGCTCAAACACATCAAAACACTTGCCGGCGCCACGCCGCCGGACACCTTCCCGCTGTCGGGCTATTACCGGCCAGGCTATTTCGACTCCGACGACCACGAACTGGGTCTCGGCAAAGGCGAACGGGCGTACCTGCTGCTCAAACGAAACGGCGAGGACTGGCAATTGGCGACGCCGACGGCCGGCATCGATGTATTGCGGGGAGACGGATTTGTCGCTGCCACCTACCGCATCAGCTTCCACCAGACGCTGCAACGTCCGGATGCCTACGAACGCGTAGAAACATGCATTTTTCTTCATCTGCACAAGGAAACATGCGACGTTGGGAAGCTCGCGAACGAGCTCGACGCTCCTTTGCGTGAAAAGGCCGCGGCATTGTCGGAAACCGCAACCGTGGAGGAACAAGAGCTGTTCTTTCGCCAACACGTAGCGCTCGAAGCGGCTTATCTGCTTGGGCGGGATCTGCCGCTGAATACGCTCGAACCATTCCTGAAAAGCGACTTCTTCCACACCCAGATTTCCGGCGTTCGTGCGATGGCCTCGAATCGCGACCCGAAACGCGACGCGCGTCTTCTCGACTTCATCCGCGACGACAGCAGGACACCGGTGGCGCGAGTGATGGCAGTTCTGACCGCGCAAGAGTTTGGCAGCGCGGCGCTGCTGGACGACATTCGCGCTTACGCTCCGCTTGCATCGGAAGAAGAAAGCTCCCTCCCGATCGGCAGCATCATGGACCCGCGTATAGGTACCGCGTATCCACCATCGCTGAAACAGGCGATCGAATCACTGTCCGCCGCTTCGGGCCACTGATCCGGGCGCCACAATCAGCAAAGCAGCCCGGATAGAGCGCAGCGAAACCCGGGGCTATGCATCACACGTTGGCGAACGCGCTATCGGACGTTACGCCGGCTCATCCGGAATCAACGCCGACTCCAGTCGGGCGATCACGTCCTTGAGCTGCAGCTTGCGCTTCTTGAGGCGTTTGACCGCGAGCTCGTCGGCGGCGATGTTCTCGTGCAGCCGGCCGATGGCCAGATCGAGGTCGCGGTGTTCCAGGCGCAGTTCGACCAGCCGCTGGGCGACTCGGGCGAGTTCTGCGGGGTCGGAGGGCTGGTTCATCGGCCGAGCTTAGCATCGGACCGCGACCGCGGGAGGGCGCTCGCCGGGGCGGGCGGGACTCAGCGTTCGGCGACGTAGAGCGCGGCGTCGGAAGCCTGTCGCCCGCCGCTCAGCGCGCCCTCGGTGTCGACGGATTGCTCCGGCTCGGCCTCGCGCGGCGCGGCGGCGGGGGACGCGGTGGTGGCCGCCTTCGTCTGCGCGGCCGGCGTCGACCAGACGAGATACGCCGACAGCAGCAGGGCGGCGCAGACGAACAGGGTCCGGGCGCGGACGACGCGTGCGCGGCGACGCGATTGGCGGCGCGATGGCAGGGTCTGCAAGAGCATCGACATGGGCAGAGTCCTCAAGTGTTCTCCAAGGACAACGCATCAAGATCCGTGCCACGGCCAGGCGACGGCTCAAGTGCTTGTTTCTGCTGCATCTGGACGGAGGTATCGTCCCGCGTCCTGCACGATGCCCGGCCCGTGTCGTGCGGATCGCGGTTCTTTTATGACAGCGACGGGCGGAAACGGTCCCGCCGCACCGACGCAAGCCATTGAAAAGAAAACCGTTGCCGGAAATTAAGATCGTGGCCGCCGCTGGCACGCAACTTGATGTGTATCTCGGCGGGACCGCACGTCGCGGTCCGTTTCCCCCGACTGGAGAGAGTCCCATGTTGTACTACGCCGTCGTCTTTTTCGTGATCGCACTGATCGCCGGTGTGCTCGGTTTCGGCGGCATCGCCGGCGCTGCGGCCGGTATCGCGAAAATCCTGTTCGTCGTGTTCCTGGTGCTGTTCGTGGTGTCGCTGATCATGGGTCGTCGCGTCAAAACCTGACGACCGCAGCACAGGCGCCCAAGAAAACCGGGCACCATCAAAACGACGCCCCCGCGCTGTCTGCGCGGGGGCGTTTTCGCGCCCGGTCGAACGATCGATCGAACCGAATCCCTGAAACCAGGACCGATCAGGCCAGCGGCAGTTCCAGAGTAAAACTGGCGCCGCCGCCTTCGCGGTTGTCGTACCAGATATCGCCGCCCATGGTGCGCGCGCGCTGTTTGGCCAGCGCCAATCCCAGTCCGGTCGACGATTCGCCGCCGGTCGGCTGCGCGCTCAGGCGCACGTAACGCTGGAAGAGGCGCTCGCGGTCTTTCGTGGTGATGCCCGGGCCGCGATCGTGAACCGTGAGCCGTGCGTATTTGCCCTGACGGACCGCGGTCAACTCCACTTCACTGCCAGGCGGCGCGTATTTCAGCGCATTCGACAGCAGGTTCTGCAGCACGTGCAGGGCGCCGGCGCGCTCCGCCAACAGGCGGATGCCGTCGGCGGCGTCGATATCGATCCGCACCCGCATGCCTTTGCTCTGCGATTGGTGCGACAGCAATTCGGCCACTTCCTCCAGCAGCGTGCGCGCGAGGATCGGCGGCGGCGGCAGGTCCTGCATCCGTTCCTGCTGCTGGTCGAGGAACGCCTGCAGAAACAGCACGCCGGCATCGGCGGAGTTGCGGATCGACTGCGCCAGGCGCTGACGGGTCTCGTCGTTCAAGGCCGGATCGCACAACAGATCGGCCGAGAACAGGATGTTGCCGAAGTGATTGCGCAGATCGTGGCTGACGATCTCCGCGATCTTCTGGCGTTCGTCGGCGACCCGCGCCAGCCGGTCGCGTGCCTGCTTGAGGTCGAGATGCGTGCGCACGCGCGCCAGCAGCTCCTCGGGAATGAAGGGTTTGGTGATGTAATCGACCGCGCCCGCCGAAAACGCGCGGGTCAGGCTGTCGCGCTCCTGATCCGCGGTGAGAAACACCACCGGCACATCGCGGGTCTGCGCCATGGCCTGCAGACCTTCGAGCACATCGAAGCCGTCGAGACCGGGCATGCGCATGTCCAGCAGCACCAGATCGGGCGGGCTGCGCTCGGCCAGCGCCAGCGCTTCTCGGCCGTCGAGCACCGGCACCACGTCGTAGTCGGCGCGGGTCAGCAATTGTCCGACCACCTGGACGTTCGCGGTCTGGTCGTCGATCACCATCACCACCGGCAACGCGACCGTTCCCTGGAATTTTCTATGCGGCATCGTTGTCCTTTTCGCACCACGACGCCAATGCGTCGAGCACGATCTTCACTTGTTTGACGTCGAACAGCTGTACGGCGATGTGCAGACGCTTCGCCAGCGCCTGCAGCGAAGGCTCGCGCATCCGGTCGGAGATGATTTCCAGCCGCTTCGCGAACTCACCGATCTCGCGCACGCGCATCCGCTCGCGCATGGCGGTGAGCGGTTCGCCGCACAGCGAATGCCATTCCTTGCGCGCGTCGGCGAGGGTTTCGTCGCTGATGTCGGCATGGCGCATTTCCGCATCGAACTTCACATCCTGCGCGACGGCTTCCGCCGCATGGCTGCCGAAAAGACCGGAGAGGGTCGAGAACAATTCCATCGGCGCGTAGGGCTTGCGGATATAGCCGTCGAAATGCGTCTTCAGATCTTCCTCCTCGTTGATGAGGCTGGAGGCGGTGACCGCGATCACGCGGACATCGCGCAGCGCGGCATCGGCGCGGATCGCCTCGAACGCGCGATAGCCGTTCATGCGCGGCATGCGCAGGTCCATCAACACCACATCGGGGCGCAGGCGGCGGGCGGCTTCGACGGCTTCGGCGCCGTCGCGCGCGATGTTCACCTCGTGCCGGCTGTCGCGCAGATAGCCTTTCGCGACCTCGATGTTCCATTCCACGTCGTCCACCACCAGGATCTTCAGCGGCGGCAGACGGTCGAAATCGGCGCGCTGGTCCACCGCTTCCGCTGTCGGCACCGTTGCCGGCAACAGGTTCGGGATGTCGACGCGGAACGTCGCGCCTTCGCCGACGCGGCTGACGACATGGATGCGGCCTTGCATCAGATCCACCAGCCGCTTGGTGATGCTGAGGCCGAGCCCGGTGCCCTGGCGCAGTTTGCCGTCGGGGCTTTCGGCCTGATAGAAAGCCTCGAAAATCTGCGCCTGCTGCTCGAGGTCGATCCCGGTGCCGGTATCGCTGACCGACAGGCGCATGTCGCGGCCCTCGCCCAGCGGCGACGGCCGCATCGACAGGCGCAACACCACCGAGCCGCGTTCGGTGTACTTGACCGCGTTGCTCAGCAGGTTCATCAGTACCTGACGCAGGCGCTGCGCGTCGATCTCGACCGGGATCAGATATTCCGGGTCGACTTCGCAACTCAGACGCACGCCCTTGGCTTCGGCCATCGGCTCGAACAGCGCCAGGATCTCGGTGGCGAGATCGCTCACGTCCGTGCCCTGCGGACTGAGCTGCAGTTTGCCGGCCTCGATCTTGGAGAGGTCGAGAACGTCGTTGATGAGATCGAGCAGCATCTGCCCGCTTTTCCGGATCGCCGCCACCCATTCGCGCTGCAGCGGTTCGCGCACGTGATCGCCGAGCAGCTGCGAAAAGCCGAAGATCGCATTCATCGGCGTGCGGATCTCGTGGCTCATGCTCGCGAGAAAGGCGCTCTTCTCTTCGTTGGCGCGCCGCGCCTGAGCGGCGTGCAGTTCCAGGCGCAGCGCGTCCTCGGCCTGCAGTTGCGCGCGCCGCAGCGCCACGAATCCGAACAGGCCCGCGACCAGCGCCAGGCTGTTGGCGATCAGCAGCGTCGCATTGGTCTGTTTCACCAGCGCGTCGCGCGCGTCGGCCCGCCCTTGCAGCAGGCTGCTTTCCTCGGAGGACATGGTATCGATCCGGCGTCGCATGCTGTTGACGAAATATTCGCCGCGCCCATCGTTCGCGCGACGGATCGCTTCGTCGCGACCGCCTTTGCGGATTTCCGCTTCCTTGATCTCGATGGAGCGCTCCACGCGCACGACCATCTGCTCGTATTCCCAGCTCAGCGCGCCCAAGGCGTCCTGATGCTTCACATTGTCGGCGGTCAAGGTCTCGAGCTTCGAGATCAATGCACGGATATTGCGAAGGTGCCCGAGCATGCCGTCGCGGTGCTGGCCGCCGCCGCCGATCATGTAGCGCAGGCCGTCCGACTCCATCTGTCCCAGTTCGGTACGCAGCGCGCCCAGGTCGTCCTTCACTTCCATGGTGTGGGCGACCAGGGTGATCGAATCGCGAAGCGCGTTGATCGAGCGCACGGAAACGAACGAGGTGATGAGGATCACCACGAACGCGAGCGCCAACAATCCGACGTTGGCGCGGTTGCTGAATTGCACGGAGCGCGACAGTGGCATCGGGTTTCCCGGGGTCGTCCCCATCGACGAGTGGTGACGCATGCGTTGTTGGATCAAGTCTGGTTCAAGCGTGGTTTACGGCGGCGCTGTCCGGGTCTGCGAATCCATCTACGCATTCATCAGCCAGATCGTACCGTTCAACACCAGCGCGAACGACACCCACAGCAGATACGGCAACAGCAGATAGCCCGCAAGCGGACGTACCCGACCGAAGGCGAGCATGGTCGACAGCAGCGCGATCCACAACAGACAGATTTCGGCGAACGCCAGGCCCGGGCTGCGCAGCCCGAAGAACAGCGGCGTCCACGCAAGATTCAACGCGAACTGGATCGCGAACAACACCAGTGCGACTTTGCGCAGGCGGTCTTCGTTCGCGGGCTCGCGCCGCACCAGCCACAGCGCCACCGCCATAGTGGCGTACAGCAACGTCCACACCGGAGCGAAGATCCACGACGGCGGGTTCCATGTCGGCTTCAGCAACTCGGCGAACCAGGCCTCGGGGGCGAACAGGGCGCCGAACGTCGCCCCCAGACCGACCAGCAGCAGGATCCAGCCGACCAGCGCGAACCAGCCTTCGCGCGGAGCGACGGCGGGCTCGGGAAGAACGACGGGCGGACGATGATTCATGGTGTGCTGGAAACACTCGAAGCGGAACAGGGTTCGACAGAGGCCATTGCGGCGATGCGATCGCGACGCGGCTACAGACCGAACAGCTTGCGTTTGCGATACAGCGTGGAAGCATCGATGCCCAGCGTCCGCGCGGCGGCGTCCAGACTGTCGCTGGAGGCGAGCACACGTTCGATATGCATGCGTTCGAGCGCATCCAGCGAGATCGCCATGCCCGGCTGCGCATCGTTGCGCGCGGAGGCGCTCAGCGCGAGCAGTTCGGGCCCGATCTCTTCGCTGCGGCCCAGGATCACCGCGCGTTCCATCATGTTCTGCAGCTCGCGCACGTTGCCCGGCCATGCGTAAGCGCGCAGTTGCGAGAGCGCCGATGGCGACAATCGGCGCGCGGGCAGGCCGTAGTCGGCCGCATAGCGCTGGACGAAGCCGTTGGCCAGGTCTTCGAGGTCTTCGGTCCGTTCGCGCAGCGGCGGTACGGTGATGCTGATGACGTTGAGCCGGTACAACAGGTCGAGCCGGAACTGGCCGTCCTTCACCATCGCATCGAGATCGCGATTGGTGGCGGCGACGATCCGCGCATCGGCCTTGCGCGTGACCGGATCGCCGACGCGCTCGTATTCCTTGTCCTGGATGAAACGCAGCAACTTCGGCTGCAGCGGCAGCGGGAAATCGCCGACCTCATCCAGAAAGATCGTGCCGCCGTCGGCATGGGTGACGCGGCCGACGGTGTTCTGCACCGCACCGGTGAACGAACCCTTGGAGTGGCCGAACAGCTCGCTCTCCATCAACTCCGCCGACAGCGACGGACAGTTGATGGTGACCAGCGCGCCGGCCGCGCGCGGGCTGGCGCGATGCACGGCCTTGGCGATCACGCCCTTGCCGGTGCCGCTTTCGCCGAGGATCAGCAGGTTCGCGTCGGTGCGCGCGACCTGCAGCGCCATGTCGATGGCCGCCTGCATCGCCTTGTTCTTGCTGGTGAGTTCCGGCGTGCCGAGCTGGGCTTCGCGCTCGAAGCTCTCGAGGCGGTCGAGGATGCGACGGGTGTCGACCTGGCGCGCGACCGAGATCTTGAGTTGATCAGGAGAACAGGGCTTGACCAGATAATCGCTGGCACCGAGCGCGATCGCCTTGACCGCATCGTCGACGGCGGAATTGCCGGTGACCATGATCACCCGCATCAGCGGCGCCAGTTCGCGCAGGCGCGGCAGCGCTTCGATGCCGGAGTCGTAGCCGATGTTGTTGTCGAGCAGACAGACGTGGAACGGGCGGGTCGCGGCCAGACGCAGACCGTCGGCCAGGGTTTCGGCGGTCTCGACGCTGTAGCCGTCGCTTTCCAGCGCCAGCGTGAAATTCTGCAGCAGCCGGGTGTCGTCGTCGATCGCGAGAATGAGGCCGGCGGACTTGGGGGCGGGGCTCTGCAAGAGGCGTGACTCCTTCATGTGCGGGGCGCGGCTGGGCGAAGCGTGGGTCTGCGGGGTTTCGACGACCGGCGTAGTTTCCACTCTATCGACGGCATCCATATCGACTGCATCCATATTGACGGCATCGCTCTTCGGCGGCGACCGCTGCCAGGTGCCGCCCAGGGTGGCCATCGGCGATGACGGACGGGCCTGCGGCGTTGTCTGCGGAGTTCTGCGTTCGGAATTGGCGCGCATGCTTGGCTCCGGCGTGGTGGTCGCGACGCAAAACGTCGCGAAGTAGGCGTGTGACTGCGCAAAACGCTGCAAGAGCTATGCCAGCGCGGAATCCCCCGTCGTCATTGGGGTTTGTGCGGAATACCGGTCGCGCGATCCTGCATTTTGCATGGTCGTCCCGGCGGGGGATGCATTCCGCACGACGGCGACGAAGAGCCGCCCCGCAACAGGGGGTGCGGGGCGGCCGGTGGAACTCGGAGGTTTTCGGGGAAGCAGGACGTCTCGTCCCGGGAAGGACGAAGGACCACCCGTCCGGACCGCTTTTCGAAGACTGCCGCTTTTCGAAGACTGCGATCCGGACGGCGGCCGGTCACGCCGCGATCTGTCGGGGGAGGTCGCAGATCACGACGAGCCCGCATGCGCCTGCACGGGCGCAAGCGGAAGATTCGGCATTCAGTGAATGCCTTTCTCGAAATCGCGAACCTGCTGTTCGGCGATGTCCTTGGTCACGCCGTAGCGTTCCTGGACCTTGCCGGCGAGGTAGTCGCGGGTGCCTTCGGCCACGGTCAGATCGTCGTCGGTGAGCTTGCCCCACTGCTGCTTGATCTGGCCGTTGAGCTGCTTCCACTTGCCTTTGATGATGTCGGTATTCATGGGTTGATGTCCTTTGGGGGATGAAGGATGGGCGGATACGCCCGATAGAGCGCCGACGTCAGGCGTCGATGCGAATGCGCGATCAGGCGCGCGGCTTCACGGTCAGCGTGGTGGCGTCGACGGACTTCACGCCCTTGATCGCGCGCGCCACGGCGACGGCCTGGTCGACTTGGGCCTTGCTGTCGAGCTTGCCCGACAGGGTGACCACACCGTTGGTGGTGGTGACGTTGATGTCGAAGCCCTTGGTGGCTTCGGTGGCCAGCAGATCGGCCTTGACCTTGGTGGTGATCCAGCTGTCGCCGACCGGCTGCGCGGAGGCTTCGTGGGCTTTGGTCTGCTCGCCGGTGGTCGCGTCGGCCGTCGCAGCGGCGGCGGAGCCGGCGGCGAACGCCAGCGCGAGGGTCAGCGCAGGCAGCAGGCGGGAATGTGCGGACAGGGACTTGTTCATGTGAATCTCCAAATCGCTTTATTGGGGATGGCGCTGGGGGAATGCCGGCCCGGGGAATGCGAGGGAAGAAACCGTTCCGGCAGTGATGTCATATCAAGGCGCGTGCCAAGCGTGCCCACCCATGAAAATCAATGCGTTACAGATCGGCGTATCGCCTCGTTTCTTGCATTCCGCCGCTGATGCCGGGCGCCGCGCACGATCCGCCCCAATGCGATCCGGATAAAATGCCGGCGCATGAGCACCGTCCTGCCCCTGTCCGAACCGCTGCCGCCGCCGGCCCGCCGCGCCGCGCACGAAGCCAATCGATTGGCGAAGCGGCTGCGCCATCAGGTCGGTCGCGCGATCGCCGATTTCGGCATGATCGAAGACGGCGACAAGGTGATGGTGTGTCTGTCCGGCGGCAAAGACAGCTACACGCTGCTGGATATCCTGCTGCAGCTGCAGAAGAAAGCGCCGGTGCGGTTCGACATCACCGCCGTGAACCTCGACCAGAAACAGCCGGGCTTCCCCGAGCATGTGTTGCCGGAATATCTGCGCTCGCTGGGCGTGGATTACAGAATCCTCGAACAGGACACCTATTCGGTGGTCGCGCGCGTGGTGCCCGAGGGCAAGACCATGTGTTCGCTGTGTTCGCGGCTGCGTCGCGGCGCGCTGTACGCCTGCGCCGAGGCCGAAGGCTTCACCAAGATCGCGCTGGGCCACCACCGCGACGATCTGGTGGCCACGTTCTTCCTGAACATGTTCTTCCACTCGAAGCTCGCCGGCATGCCGCCGAAGCTACTGAGCGACGACGGCAGGCACGTAGTGATCCGGCCGCTGGCCTACGTGCGCGAGGACGACATCGCCGCGTACGCCGAAGCGAAACAGTTTCCGATCATCCCGTGTAACCTGTGCGGCTCGCAGGAGAACCTGCAGCGCAGGCAGGTGAAGCACATGATGGACGGCTGGGAACGCGACACGCCCGGCCGCGTCGAACAGATCGCACGCGCGCTGGGCGATATCCGTCCTTCGAAACTCAGCGATCCCAAACTGTTCGATTTCCTGTCGCTGGGACAACGCAGCGACGGCGGCACGCCGGATGCGCATGCGTGGCTGGGCGGCGAATCGGCATCTCCGAACGGAAGCGGGGACATGTCATAACGCTGTCGTTCCCGAGGCCGAAAGTCCAAGGGATCCGCTCGTCGTTCCAGCGCATCATTTCAACGCAGCATTCAACAACAGGTCCCTCGGCCTCCGGCCTCGGGATGACAGTCTTCTTATTCGTACTTCTTATCCGGACACGCGATGTTTTTCAGAAATCTGACGTTCTTCCGCTTCCCCGTTTCGCTCGATTTCTCCGATCTCGATACCGGCCTCGCCGAATGCACGCTCAAGCCCGTCGGCGCGCTGGAGCTGTCCTCGCGCGGTTTCGTGTCGCCGTTCGGTCGCGGTGAAGGCGAAGCGCTGTCGCGGCGCATCGACGATGCGATCTGGGTCGCCGCCGGCAGCGAGGACAAGATCCTGCCCGGTGCGGTGGTCAACGACATGCTGCAGAAGAAGCTGGCCGAGATCGAAGAGAAGGAAGGCCGCAAACTCGGCGGCCGCGCGCGCAAGCGGCTGAAGGAAGATCTGGTCCACGAACTGCTGCCGCGCGCGTTCGTGAAACCGGGCCGCACCGACGCGCTGATCGACGCGAAGCACGGTTTCATCGCCGTCGACACCTCGTCGCGCAAGACCGCCGAAGCGGTGGTGTCCGACGTGCGTCACGCGATGGGCAGTTTCCCGGCGCTGCCGCTGAACGCCGAAGTCGCGCCGCGCTCGATCCTGACCAGCTGGATCGCCGGCGACCCGCTGCCCGAAGGGCTGTCGCTGGGCGACGAATGCGAAATGCGCGACCCCACCGATCACGGCGCGATCGTGAAATGCCAGCATCAGGAACTGCAGAGCGACGAGATCGCCAAGCATCTGGAAGCCGGCAAGCAGGTCACGCGGCTGGCGCTGACGCTGGACGATCATCTGAGTTTCGTACTCGGCGAAGATCTCATCATTCGCAAGCTGAAATTCCTCGACGGCGTGGTGGATCAGCTCGAATCCAACGAGCGCGAGGACATGCGCGCCGAACTCGAAGCCCGCTTCGCGCTGATGAGCGCGGAAGTGCGACGGCTGTTCCTGACCCTGGAACCGGCGCTCAAATTGTCGAAGGCCGAATGACGGTACGACTGAGGTTGCGACTTCCGTACGCATCCCGCCGCGGGTAGGATGCGCGCCATGCCATTCCGTTTCCGCCTGCGCGGGCTCAATCCCGTCGCGCGCCCATCTGCGGCGCGCCCGAACGAATCACGTAGCCAGCAGCGCGACCGCGTGCCGCTGCGCCTGGACGATGGTCGCGATGTCGAAGTGCTGCGCGTGCGCGATCCGCGCGCGCGCCGGATCAAACTCTCGGTCAGCGAACGCGGCGTACGCCTGACGCTGCCGGAACGCGCGAGCCTGGTGGCCGGCGATCGTTTCATCGCCGAACATCGCGACTGGCTGCACGCGCAGCTCAGCCGACTGGTCGATATCGACGAACATCTGCTGCGTCGCGATGAAACCAGCACGCTGCCGCTGCGCGGGGTGTCGGTGCCGCTGCGCTGGGAGCACGGGCGTTTCACCGCGCTGCAGCGCGACGAAGACGGACTGGTCTTCCAGACGACAACGCGAGCGGGCGAAGCGGCTTTGCGTCGCGCCCTGCGCGATTTCTACGAAGCCGAAGCGCGCGCCGACATCGGTCGCTGGATGCCGCGCTATCTGCCGTCGATGCCGCGCGCGCCGCGTCGCGTGCAGCTGAAGGCGATGAGTTCGCAGTGGGGCTCGCTGGCGCCCGACGGCACCGTCGCGCTGGATCTGTCGCTGGTGCTGGCGCCGCCCGACGCTTTCGAATACGTGCTGGTCCACGAGCTGTGCCATCTGATCCATCACAACCACTCGCCGGCCTACTGGCACGAAGTGGAAGCGCGTTTCCCCGAATGGCGCGACCAGCGCGATTATTTCCGCGAACACGGCCGCCAACTGAAGGCGACGCTGCAGGCGCTGTTGCGCTGACGCCGAGGCATGTCGTAGGAGGCCTTCAGGCCGGCCCACGTCGAGCCCAACGCGCGACGCGGATGATGCCGTGCCCACGGCCGGTGGAAATGAAGCGGATTCTTTCCCGTAGGAGGGCCTTCAGGCCCGAGCTTTTTTTGCGGCGACGCGGCGTGAGTCGGGTCGAGGCCGGTTGGCCAGGAAAAGATCGGGCCTGAAGGCCCTCCTACAAAGAAACGCGCACGCCAGACCCGTTACAACCCCAACGCCGCAACGACCTCCACCGGATGGGTCATGTGCAGATGATGGCTGCCGGCCAGCGATACGCTGCGGATCTGCGGCACGCAGGCGACGCGCGAATCGCGCAGCGCCGGGGTGAAATACGGCGGCGTCGGGTCGGCCACCAGCAGCGTCGTCGGACAGGCGATGGCGCGCAGACAATCCTGGATCTGGGTTTCGGACATGCGCACTGCGGTCGGCAAGGTCAGCCGCGCGTCGCTGCTCCACTCGAAACCGCCCTCGACCGGACGGATGCCGCGTTCGACCAGCAGTCGCGAACACGCTTCGTCCAAGGCGGTGATATTGGTCTGCATCCGCGCAAGCACCGCAATTTCCGGATCGTCGAACACGCGCTTGCGTTTGCCGTCCAGCGCGCGGCGCTGGGTCACCGCGTCGCGCAGCCGCGAGGCGGTGGTGTCCTCGGCGCCGGACAGCGGCCCGAGCGCTTCGATCAGATAGAGATTTTCGATGCGCTCCGGCGCGGCGGCGGCCAGCACGCTGGCGATCGCGCCGCCCATCGAATGCCCGAGCAGGCCGAAGCGCGTCCAGCCCAGCGCATCGGCGGCGGCCAGCACATCGAGAATCGTGCTGAACAGGCTGTATTCGGCGTCGGCCGGGTAATGGAAGCTGCGGCCGTGACCGGGCATGTCCAGCGCCACCAGATCGTAAGCCGGCAGCGCCGACGCCATCGGCTTGAAACTCGCAGCGTTGTCCAACCAACCGTGCAATGCGAGCAGCGGCAGGCCGCCGCCATCGTTTTTGGAGAGCCCGCCGTCGTTGCGCAGCCCGCCGAAGCGGCCGCGCGCGGTGTCCAGTGCGAAATCGCGCATCACGCGCCTCCCTGCAGATGCCGGCGCGCCAGCGCCGCCAGCGCATCGGCGTGTGCGGGCGAGGCGTTGAGACAGGGGATATAGCGCAGGCTTTCGCCACCGGCTTCGCGGAACAGGGCTGCGTTTTCCATGGTGATTTCCTCAAGCGTTTCCAGACAATCCACGGCGAATCCGGGGCAGACCACATCGACCCGCCTCACGCCCTGCGCGGCGAGGGCCTGCAGCGTCTTGTCGGTATACGGCTGCAGCCAGGGCTCGCGGCCGAAACGCGACTGGAATGTGAGCTGCGCATCGTCGGGCGCGATCCCGAGCGCGGCGACGATGGCGTCGACGCTGGCCCAGACCTGGCGCTGATACGGGTCGCCGGCATCCACCAGCCGCTGCGGGATGCCGTGGAACGAGAACAGCAGGCGCTCGCCGCGACCGTATTCGGCCCAGTGCGTGCGGATCGAATCGGCGACCGCCGCGACCCAGGCGGGATCGAGGTGATAGTCGTCGATCAGCCGGAACTCGAACGGGCGCTCGAACGCGATTTCGCCGATCGGGCTGTCCTGGATCCATTCGACTTGATCGGCCACCGACGCGGTCGTGGTCGTCGAATACTGCGGATACAACGGCAAGACCAATGTCTCGGCCACGCCCTCCTCGCGCAACGCATGACAGACGCTCGCCATGGATGGATTGCCATAGCGCATGGCATGGGCCACCCGCACATCGGGCAGGCGCGTCTGCACCGCGGCGGCGAGATCCGCGGTATGCACCGCCAGCGGCGAACCGCCCGGCAGCCAGACGTCGGCGTATTTCTTCGCGACCTTGGGTCCGCGCAGCGGCAGGATCACGCCATGCAGGATCGGGCACCAGAACCAGCGGCTCAGCGACACCACGCGGTAATCGTGGAGGAATTCGGCCAGATAACGGCGCACCGCCGACGCGGTGGGCGCATCGGGCGTACCGAGATTGACCAGCAGAACGGCGGTTCTAGGAGCTGCAGTTCCAGGCGCGGCGGTTCCGGGGGCGGATGCTGTCATCGGCATAGGATGACAGCTGCCGGTGAAACCGTCAGTGCGGGCAGTACGCGACCCGCCGTAGACTGGCGCGGTTCATGGCTTCGGGACTACGCTCGGCCGCAACCCCGTTGCCGCAATCTTTTGGAGTCGCTCCGCCCATGTCGAACCACCCGCGCATCGTCGCCCTGTCCCTCGCCCTCTCGCTCGCCGTGGCCGCCACCGCACATGCCGGCCCACGCGAGGATGCCCAGGCCGAAAACGCCGTGCGCGTGCTCGCGGAGATCCAGGCGATTCCCGAGTCCTCCATTCCCGACAAGCTGCTGGACGAAGCGAAAGCGATCGTGATCGTGCCCGACACCATCAAGGCCGGCCTGGTGCTGGGCGGCCGTCGCGGCCGCGGCGTGCTGTCGGTGCGTACCGCCGACGGCAGCTGGTCCAATCCGAGCTTCGTCACCCTCACCGGCGGCAGCATCGGCCTGCAGGTGGGCGTGCAGTCGGCCGACGTGGTGCTGGTGTTCCGCAGCGAACGCGGCCTGGATTCCATCGTCAACGGCAAATTCACCCTCGGAGCCGATGCCGGCGTGGCCGCCGGGCCGATGGGCCGCAACGCCGCCGCCGCCACCGACGGCCAGATGAAGGCCGAAATCTGGTCGTGGTCGCGCGCTCGCGGCCTGTTCGCGGGCGTGGCACTCGACGGCGCGGTGCTGTCGATCGACGACAAGGCCAACGAAGCGGCCTACGGCCAGGACACCACGCCGCGGATGATCTTCGAGGACCGCGCCCCGCAGCCGCCGTCGGACGCGATCGCAGCGTTCCGCGAACGTCTTGGCGACGCCAGTGCGACCGCGCACGCCGCGCGCCGGGACGACGATGCGCCCGCAGCGGCACCGGTGCCGGTCGCCGAACCCGTGCCGGCCCGGGTCGAAACCCAGCCGCAGCCCTTTGAAGCCGTCGAAAATCCCGCCAAGGTCGAAGCGCTGCCGGAAACACCCTGAGCCCTGAAGAACCGCGGCCCTGAACGCAGCAGGGCCCATTCCGGAACGGGGTTCAGAACCCCGACCCGACGACTGCGCTATCCTGTGTGTCCTCTTCATATCTAGGCGGAATGGCCATGGGCAGCTTCAGCATTTGGCACTGGATCATCGTGCTGGTCATCGTGCTGCTGGTGTTCGGCACCAAGCGCCTGACCAGCGGCGCCAAGGACGTGGGCAACGCGGTGAAGGAATTCAAGAAAGGCATGCGCGACGACGAGAAGCCAGCGCAGTTGAGCGATCAGACGAAACCCGAATCGTCCAGCGAATCGCAGCGCAACGACGACAACGTCGCCCGCTGATCCGCGCCGCACAGCGACCCGGCCGCTTCGGCCGGGTCTGCGGCAGGCTTACCGCCACACACCATGTTCGATATCGGGTTTTCCGAACTCTTCCTGATCGCGGTCGTCGCCCTGGTGGTGCTCGGCCCCGAGCGCCTGCCCAAGGCCGCGCGTTTCGCCGGGCTGTGGGTGCGCCGCGCCCGCGCGCAGTGGTATTCGGTCCGCAGCGAACTCGAACGCGAACTGGCCACCGAAGAACTGCAGCGCACCCTGCGCGACACCCGCAAAGCGGTGACCGACATCGGCGACGACATGCGCGCGGCCGAAGCCGAAGCGCGGCGCGAGTTCGACACCATGCAATCGCAGATCGAACGCGACAGCCCGGACGCTGCCAGCGGCGATTTCGATAACAGCACGGCGCTGATCGACAGCGAAGACAAGGCGCTGCTCGCCGCCATCGACGACATCGACATGCGTCACGACCTCCCATCCGACGACTCCGCATCCGATGAGAGCCGCGATGTCCGACGTTGATCCGGACGCCTTCGACGGCGCGGAAAGCGGGCTGTTCGCCCATCTCATCGAACTCCGCGCACGCCTGATCCGCGCCCTCGCCGGGCTGATGCTGGTGTTCGTCTGCCTGCTGCCATTCGCGAACAAACTCTACGGCTGGTTCGCGCAGCCACTGCTGGACAAATTGCCCAAGGGCGGCCAGCTGATCGCGGTGGAAGTCGCTTCGCCGTTCTTCGCGCCGCTGAAACTCGCGTTCTTCGTCGCGGTATTCGCGGTGATGCCGTGGCTGCTGTACCAGGCCTGGGCCTTCGTCGCCCCCGGCCTGTACAAACGCGAGAAGCGGTTGGCGTTCCCGCTGCTGGCATCGGCGCTGGTGCTGTTCTACAGCGGCTGCGCGTTCGCGTTCTTCGTGGTGCTGCCGTCGGTGTTCGGATTCCTGGCGAAGGTCACGCCCGACGGCGTGGCGATGATGACCGACATCAACGCCTATCTCGATTTCGTGCTGGTGATCTTCCTCGCCTTCGGCATCAGTTTCGAACTGCCGGTGGCGCTGGTGATCCTGGTGCTGCTGGGCTGGGTCACGCCGAAACAGCTGTCCGAGTGGCGCGGCTACGCCATCGTCGGCATCTTCATCGTCGCCGCGGTCATCACCCCACCGGACGTGATCTCGCAGCTGCTGCTGGCGATCCCGATGTGTCTGTTGTACGAGGCAGGGATTCTTGCGGCGAGGCTGGTGGGGCGGAAGTCTGACGCGGAGTGAGCTCTGCTGACATTCTCTGTCAGCGGCTTCCGCTGCAATAGGTCTCCCTTTCGTCCCGGAGCCCGACCATGCCTCAACATTCCCCATCCGCCACCGTCCGCACGTTTGTGTCGGCCATGAATCGCGGCGACCTTGATACCGCCCTCGACTGTTACGCATCGGATGCCGCGTTCGTCGCCGAACCCGGACGGATCCTGCATGACCCGGCGGATATCCGGGAAGCGCTTGTCGGTATGCTTTCGATGAAACCTACGCTCTCCACCGCCACGGAGCGTGTCCTGGAAACCGGCGAGACTGCCCTGTATCACGGCACATGGACGATGATCGGGTACGGCCCGGAAAACACGGAGATCCGCATGGAAGGCCGCTCGTCGGACGTGCTGCGGCGGCGTGCGGACGGCCGATGGGAGATCGTGGTGGACAATCCGTGGGGTACGGCCGTGCTCGACGGCGCCGACTGATACGACAGCGATGCCGCCGAATCACGACGACGCCGGCGAAAGCCGGCGTCGTCGTGTCTCTTCTCTGAGATGCCTGTAACAGCTCGGGCCTGAAGGCCCTCCTACATGGTCCTATTTGGTGATGTCCACGTTGTTGGTTTCGCGCAGGAACAGCGTGCCGATCACCAGCGTCATCACCGCGATGCCGATCGGGTACCACAGGCCGTAGTACAGATTGCCGGTGCCCGCGACCAGCGCGAAGGAGATCGCCGGGAGGAAGCCGCCGAACCAGCCGTTGCCGATGTGGTACGGCAGCGACATCGACGTGTAGCGGATGCGCGTGGGGAACAGCTCGACCAGATACGCGGCGATCGGGCCGTAGACCATCGTCACGTACATCACCAGTACCCAGAGCAGGAACAGCGTCATCGGAATATTGATGCGTGCGGTGTCGGCTTTCTCGGGATAACCGGCACTGGTCAACGCGGCCTTCAGCGCCGCACCGAACTCGGTGGCCTTGGCCTTCACTTCGTCCTTGGACAGACCGGCCGCCTCGTAGGACGGCACTGTGCCGCCGCCCACCTGCACCTGCGCGAGCGAACCGGCCGCGCCGGGCTGGATCGAATGCGGCACGCCGGCCTTGGTCAGCGCGGCGGTGGCCATGTCGCAGGAACTGGTGAATTTACGGATGCCGACCGGATCGAACTGGAAGCTGCAGGTGGCCGGATCGGCGACGACCACGGCCGGCGAGTTGGTGCGCGCCTCGTCGATCGCCGGGTTGGCGTAGTGGGTGATGCCCTTGAAGATCGGGATGTAGGTGATCGCCGCCAGCAGGCAGCCGGCCATGATGATCTTCTTGCGGCCGATCTTGTCCGACAGCCAGCCGAAGAACAGGAAGAACGGCGTGGCCAGCGCGAGCGCGCCGGCGATCAGCAGATAGGCCACGGTCGGATCGACCTTGATCATGCTCTGCAGGAAGAACAGCGCGTAGAACTGGCCGCCGTACCACACCACGGCCTGGCCGGCGGTGGCGCCCAGCAGCACCAGCAGCATCAGCTTGAAGTTGCCGCCCTTGAGACTGTCGCGGAACGGCTGCTTGGAGCCCTTGCCCTCGGCCTTCATCTGCTGGAACAGCGGCGATTCGCTCAGCTGCAGGCGGATCCACACCGAGATGCCCAGCAGGATGATCGATCCCAGGAACGGGATGCGCCAGCCCCAGGCCTCGAACGCCTCGGTGCCCAGCGTCAGGCGGCACGTCAGGATCACCAGCAGCGACAGGAACAGGCCGAGCGTGGCGGTGGTCTGGATGAAGCTGGTGTACAGGCCGCGCTTGCCCGGAGGCGCATGTTCGGCCACGTACGTGGCCGCGCCGCCGTATTCGCCGCCCATGGCCAGACCCTGCGCCAGTCGCAGTACGATCAGGATCACCGGCGCCGCCACGCCGATACTGGCGTAGTTGGGCAGCACGCCGACCAGGAAGGTCGAGATGCCCATGATCAGGATCGTTATCAGGAAGGTGTACTTGCGGCCGATGCGGTCGCCCAGACTGCCGAAGAAGGCCGCGCCGAAGGGACGCACGAAGAAACCGGCGGCGAAGGCCAGCAGCGCGAAGATCATGCCGGTGGTTTCGTCGACGCCGCTGAAGAACTGCTTGGCGATGATCGCCGCGAGCGATCCGTACAGATAGAAGTCGTACCACTCGAAGACCGTGCCGAGGCTCGACGCGAAGATGACCTTCTTGTGGCCTTTGGTGAGTTCGCCCGAAGCGGGCGCCGATGTTGCCGTGACGCTGGACATGATGCGTTACCTCCCGAATGGTGATTCCGTAGCTTCTGGAATAGCGTGCTTCTGGAATTGCGGATGTCAGAAGCTGTATTTGACGTGCGTGTGGAGGCGACGGAGATCACCGTCCAGATCGTTTTCCAGCGAGCGCTGGCCCCAGATCAGTTCGGCGCCGACATCGAGTTTCGGCATCGGCGAATAGATCATGTTGAGGTGGAACGACTGCGCCCGCTCGGTGGCGCTTTGCCCGGTCAACGACGCGTCGTTGTCGAAATGCGCCATCGAATAGAACACGTTGCTGCGCAGTTTCGGCGAGAACGCATGCCGCCACGACGCGAACGCGCCGTAACCGTCGATCGGTTCGAGATCGCCACCGGCGTCGAGCACCGTATCGCTGCCGAGACCGAAGGCGAGATAGCGGCCGATGCCGCGGCCCGCGTTGACGGCATAGCGGATGTCGTCGTTCTTGCCGAGATTGACCTTGCCCGAGACGCTGACCGCGCCGCCGGTATCGGTCTGGCCGGCGTATTTGAACTGGCGCAGCAGGCCGGCGATGCTGAGGTGGCCCCAGTCGCCCTTCTTCTGCCAGCGCGCGCTGAAATCGGGCGCGATGTTGTCTCCGGAGTTGAAGCGCGCGCCGACGCCGCGATACGGCGTGATCGTGGTCTGCGGGTTCTCCATCGAGAACGACCATGGCCCTTTGGTGTAGCGCAACTGGGCCTGGCGCACGAACACGGTGCCGTCGACCGGGCCGACGAAATCCACGGTGTCGGGCAGCGCCGCGACGTCCATGAAGTTCGACCAGGTTTGACCGGCCAGCCATTGCGCGCCATTCGGACGACCCCAGCTGACGTAGGCCTGACGCAGCGAGAGCGCGTAGGTGTTGGTCGCTGTCTCGTTGCCGGCCAGCGCATTGCTGCCGCCGCCGAACATGTCCGCTTCGATGTAGGCCTTGATCTTGTCGCCGCCGTCGGTGGTGTGATCGGCGCTGAACCAGAAGCGCGAGAACTGCGCGTGATAGTCGGTGTAGGCGTCGCCGCCATCGGCGCTGGCCGGGCCGACCGGAATCGATGAGGGCAGATAGAACAGCCGACCCGACGCGCCGTCGGCGATGCGGCCGTCGCTGGTGTCGGTCACCATCGTGTCGAATTTGATGAAACCGCCATACGAGAACGCGGTGCCCGGACTGGCGGCGGTCATGATCGGCGTGCTCTGAATCGACGCGCCCTGGATCTTCGGCTTGCCGTCGTCCGCGGGTTTCGCCGCAGGCGCCTGCGCCTGCGCGGTCT
Source organism: uncultured Thermomonas sp. (assembly GCA_966203835.1). GTDB lineage: Bacteria > Pseudomonadota > Gammaproteobacteria > Xanthomonadales > Xanthomonadaceae > Lysobacter_I. The sequence goes on along the minus strand of CBIHKW010000003.1, from coordinate 14,327 downwards.
GCACTTCGCTGACCGCGGCCTGCGTCTGTTGCTGCTGCGACAGCAATTGCTGGACGATTTTTTCGAGTTCGGCTACGCGGGCTTCGAGCGCCTGTTCTTTCGGCGTGGCGGCCTGCGCCAGCGCCATCCCCGGCGCCAGCAGGCAGATCAGCAGCGACAGGCTCAACGGCCGGCGCAGTTGCGATCGTTCGTTCATGATGGGCCCCTCCCGAGGGCGCGTACGGATGCACGGTGGCGGCAGCCTGTGCCCCGTCGCAGTGCGTGCCTATTCGCCAATGGTCGAAAGTTCGACCAAGGTCTATGCCTCGCGCGCGCGCGCGGATCGCGTGCATGCGGCACACTTGGCGACCGCAGCAGCCCACCGACACCAAAGCGAAAGAGGTTCCGAATGTCGCAGTCCGACAACGCACCGTCCGTCTACCCGGTGCCCGACGCCTTCGCCGCCGGCGCACGTATCCGTCGCGAGGACTACGAACGCGATTACGCCGCGGCCATCGCCGATCCCGATGCCTACTGGGGCAGGATCGCGCAGCGGCTGGACTGGTTCAAGGCGCCGACGACGATCAAGGACGTGAGCTTTCGCGTCGAGGACTTCCGCATCCACTGGTATGCCGATGGCGAACTCAACGCCAGCGTCAATTGCCTGGATCGCCACCTCGCGACGCGCGGCGACAAGACCGCGCTGATCTTCGAAGCCGACGACCCGGCGCAACCTTCGCAGCACGTCAGTTATCGCGAACTGTACGAGCGCGTGTGTCGCCTCGGCAACGCGCTGCGCAATCTCGGCGTGAAGAAGGGCGATCGGGTCACCATCTACCTGCCGATGATTCCCGACGCGGTGGTCGCGATGCAGGCCTGCGCGCGCATAGGCGCGATCCACTCGGTGGTGTTCGGCGGATTTTCGCCGCAGTCCATCGCCGACCGCATCGCCGACTGCGGCACCACACTCGTCATCACCGCCGATGAAGGCCTGCGCGGCGGCAAGACCGTGCCGCTGAAGGAGAACGTCAACACCGCGCTGAAGATGCCGGGCACCGATTCGGTGCAGACCGTGCTGGTCATCCGCCACACCGGCGGCGCGGTCGACATGCAGATGCCGCGCGACCGCTGGTACGACGCGGTGGTGGACGATCAACCGTCCGAATGCGAACCCGAACGCATGAACGCGGAAGATCCGCTGTTCATCCTCTACACCTCGGGCAGCACCGGCAAACCCAAGGGCGTGCTGCACACCACCGGCGGTTATCTGGTGTGGGCCAGCTACACGCACGAATCGGTGTTCGATCTGCGCGAGGACGACATCTACTGGTGTACCGCCGATGTCGGCTGGGTCACCGGCCACACCTACATCGCCTACGGCCCGCTCGCCAACGGCGCCACCGCGGTGGTGTTCGAAGGCGTGCCCAACTATCCGACCGTCTCGCGGTTCTGGGAAGTCGTCGACAAACACCAGGTCACTATTTTCTACACCGCGCCCACCGCGATCCGCGCGCTGATGCGCGAAGGCGAGGCGCCGGTCAAGAAAACCTCGCGCGCATCCATCCGCCTGTTGGGCAGCGTCGGCGAACCGATCAATCCCGAAGCCTGGCGCTGGTATCACGAAGTGGTCGGCGACAGTCGTTGCCCGATCGTCGATACCTGGTGGCAGACCGAAACCGGCGGCATATTGATCTCGCCGCTGCCCGGCGCGACCGATCTCAAGCCCGGCTCCGCAAGCACGCCGTTCTTCGGCGTGCAGCCGGCGCTGGTGGATGCAGAAGGCCGCGTGCTGGAAGGCGCGACCGAAGGCAATCTGGTGCTGCTGGATTCGTGGCCGGGCCAGATGCGCACCGTCTACGGCGATCATCCGCGTTTCATCGACACGTATTTCAAGACCTATCCGGGCATGTACTTTACCGGCGACGGTTGTCGCCGCGACGCCGACGGCTATTACTGGATCACCGGCCGCGTCGACGACGTGATCAACGTCAGCGGCCATCGCATCGGCACCGCCGAAGTCGAAAGCGCGCTGGTCTCGCACCCGAAAGTCGCCGAAGCGGCGGTGGTCGGTTTCAACCACGACATCAAGGGCCAGGGCATCTACGCCTATGTCACCTTGATCGCCGGCGAAACAGCGACCGAAGACCTGCGCAAAGCGCTGGTCGCGCACGTGCGCAAGGAGATCGGCCCGATCGCCACGCCCGACTTCCTGCAGTGGGCGCCGGGTCTGCCGAAAACCCGTTCCGGCAAGATCATGCGCCGCATCCTGCGCAAGATCGCCGAGAACGCACCGGATCAGCTCGGCGACACTTCAACGCTCGCCGATCCATCGGTGGTGAAGTCGCTGGTGGATGAGCGGTTGGTCCGCTGAGTCCATGCCCACCGTTCTCGTCGCCGACGACCACCCGCTGTTCCGCGAAGCCCTGCGCAACGCGGTCGCGCGCGCGTTGCCCACGGCGACGATCCGCGAAGCCGAAAGCGTCGATGCGTTGTATGCGTTGATCGAACGCGAAAGCGATGCGGATCTACTGCTGCTCGATCTCAACATGCCCGGCGCGCACGGGTTCAGCGCGCTGGTGCATCTGCGCGCGCACTACCCGCAGCTTCCGGTGATGGTGGTTTCGGCGCGCGAGGAACCGGCGGTGATGCGTCGCGCACTGGATCACGGCGCGGTCGGCTTTCTTCCCAAATCCGCCGATGCCGGCACGCTGGGCGAAGCCATCGACGCCGTGCTCGCCGGCGACCGCTGGGCGCCGGCATCGGCATTGAAAGCGCCGGCCGCCGGCGCGGAAGAACACGACGCCGCGCAGCGCGTCCGCGACCTCACGCCGCAGCAGTTCCGCGTGCTGCAGATGCTCGGCGACGGTTTACTCAACAAACAGATCGCCTACGAACTGGGCGTGTCCGAAGCCACGATCAAGGCGCACATGACCGCGATCCTGCGCAAACTCGGAGCCAGCAACCGCACCCAGGCGGTGCTGATCGCCGGCAAGCTCGCGATCGATCCCGAAGCGGTGATGCCGCCGCCGGAAGAAGATTGACGCTCAGACGTTCAACGCTCAGTCGTCTTCGGAACGCGCACCCACGCTGACCACCTCGCCATCTTCGGCCACGACGGTGAACACGATCGGCCGGCAGCACACGCTGCAGTCTTCGACGTACTGTTGATGGTCGACAGAGCCGTCGACGACGATCTCGATTTCTTCGCCGCAGTACGGGCATTGCGTGAACGCGGTGTCGGTGTGATTCATGATCGGCTCCGTCAATCGCTTGTCTGATGATCGCTCATGGGAATTCGATTCTCGTCGCATGCAATATAGCTGGTGCCCGGAGCGGGAGTCGAACCCGCAGAGACCAGACTCTCGATCTGGCGCGTCTACCAATTTCGCCATCCGGGCATATCCGTTTTCTACAACACGTACGCATCCGCTGCATTTCCGGAGAATGGAATGCAGTCTTGTATGGTGCCCAGAGTGGGACTCGAACCCACAACCACCGGCTTCTGAGACCGGCGCGTCTACCAATTGCGCCACCTGGGCGTAGACAAAGAAAAACCCCCTGCGGCAGGGCCGAGGGGGTTTCGAGAAATCGCGCGAACACTCGCAGCAACTTCTATGCGCAACCCTCCCGTCCTGCGCGAAGCAGGCCAAGCAGATTGCATAGGTTGTTGCGGCGAATGTTCATAGGAGGCGGATTCTGTGCGTCGTTTTATTCGATGTCAAGCGATTTTTATAAAATTTTCTGAAATCGTCGCAGGCCAGTTTCATCCTGTATTCCCGTTAAAACCGCGTATCGAACACGAAGCCCGGACCACCGAAGGTGTGAACGTACGTACGCTTTCCGGAGCCGGCGTCAGCATCGATTCCCTGGCCAACAACTCTGATGCCTTGCGGTTCGAGAACGATACGCAGGATTCTCGCCATATCGCTTTACGCCTCGGACGAGGGCCTGTCGAGATTGGATATCTCGATGAAACCCGAAGACGAATTGTCGTCGCAATTTTTCGCGTTCGTATTGTTTCTTCGAATCTCGCAATTTCAGCCGGACGCGAAACGTACTGATGCAGGCCTGCTGTTTCGACATATTGCGGATGCTCGACAACGCCGACACTTCGATACAGAAGCGCATCGACATCGCCCTGATGGATGTGCGGATTTTCCGAACGGGCCGGCAGGCGCTCGATCTTGCCGAGCGACAAGCCGACGATCTGGATAGCACGAGCCGTTTTCGGGCTTGATCCTGTTCACCGCGCATTTCCGCTTCCCATAGTGGCATGCGCCATTCGACGTGCCGATCTGCACCAGGCGATTCCACACCAGGCTACCCGCTGCCGGGGGGCGCGGGCACTCATCCACTTTGCAATGAAAGGATCAGCCACATGTCCCATCAGCACTCCCATCTTCCGATGCGCCGATTGGCGGTCGCAATTCTGGCAAGCTTGCCGCTGCTCGCGTCCGCGCAGACGATCCGCGGTTTTTCGGTCCAGGCTGCGCCCGCCACCGACGACGCCAATGACGTCGAAGGCTCGAAGTTCCGCACTGTCGCCAACCCGATCGTCGGCAGCTACATCGTGGTGCTGAAAAGCACTTCGGCCAAGCTCGCCACCGAAACCTCGGCCAAGCTTCCCGGTGTCGCCAAGGTGGCCGCGGACATGTCGGCCGCTTACGGTGTACAACTCGGCCATACCTACAGCCACGTGCTGCGTGGCTTCGCAGTGCAAGCCAACGACCAGGCTCTGGCGCAACTGATCGCCGACGCGCGCGTGGCGTACGTGCATGAAGACGGCGTGGTCACGCTGGGCGCGACCCAGACCGGAGCGACCTGGGGGCTCGACCGCATCGATCAGCGCAATCTGCCGCTCAGCACGACCTACACCTATCCCAACACTGCATCCAACGTGCATGCCTACATCCTGGATACCGGCGTGTTGGGCACCCACACCCAGTTCACCGGACGCATGGGCAACGGAACGTTCACCGTGCCGAACGACGGCATCGGCACCAGCGACTGCAATGGCCACGGCACCCATGTCGCGGGCACCATCGGCGGCACCACATGGGGCGTGGCCAAAGGCGTGACGCTCCATCCGGTCCGCATTCTGGACTGCGGTGGATTCGGTTCGGATTCCCGTTTCATCGCCGGCATGGATTGGGTCGCGGGCAACCACATCAAGCCTGCGGTCGCCAACATGAGCCTGCAGAACTTTTCCTCGGCCACCGACACCGCACTGAACAATCTGGTCAACGCCGGCGTGGTGGTGGTGGCCGCCGCGGGCAATGCGAACACCAATGCCTGCAACAATTCGCCCGCGCGCGTGCCGAACGCGATCACCGTGGGTTCCACCCAGAACAACGACGCGCGCTCGTCGTTCTCCAACACCGGCTCCTGCCTGGATCTGTTCGCGCCCGGCACCAACATCGTGTCGGCCGGCATCGCCAGCAACAGCGCGTCGGCGACGCTGAGCGGCACGTCGATGGCGGCACCGCATGTGGCAGGTGCGGCGGCGCTGTATCTGGCGGACAACGCCGGAGCCACGCCAGCGCAGGTCACCGCTGCGATCATCGCCAACGCCACGCCCAACAAGGTGACCGATGCCGGCAGCGGCTCGCCCAACCGGCTGCTCTACGTGCCCAATCCCGCGCCGCCGGTCAATCTGCCGCTGCGCGAGGGCTTCAGTGGCGCGTGGTACGAGCCGGCCACCTCCGGCCAGGGGTTTTTTGTCGAAGTCGATCCCACCCACAGTCTGATCTTCAGCGGCTGGTACACCTTCGATGTGAACGGACAGGCCGGCGGCGGTGCGCAGCAACAGCGGTGGTACACCGCGCAGGGCGGTTATTCGCCGGGCGATACCTCGAAAACGGTGAACGTCTACCGCAACAACGGCGGCAATTTCGACGACACGCCGGTCACGCAGGGCGTGCCCATCGGCACCGCCACGATCAGTTTCCAGAGTTGCACCACCGGCAGATACGACTATCAGGTGACCGTGGACGGCCAGAGCAGAACCGGCTCGATCCCGCTGGCCCGGCTCGGCTCCGCCCAGCAGTGCCTCGCGGGCACCACGCCGTCCTACAGCCTGAGCCAGAACGGCATCAATCCATCGTTGAATGGCGCCTGGTACGAACCGCGCACGTCCGGGCAGGGCTTCCAGTTCCAGTTCATGCCGCAGAACAACAATCTGGCGTTCCTCGCCTGGTACACCTACGACGTGAACGGCCAATCCGGCACCGGGCCCACCGGCCAACGCTGGTACACGATCCAGGGCAACTACACGACGGGCAGCGCACAAGCGATCAACCTGCCGATCTACGAAACCAAGGGTGGCCGTTTCGACGTGCGTCCGCCGGATCCCACCACCACGCAGGTCGGCACCGCAACGCTGTCGTTCTCCAGCTGCGACACGGCATCGTTGACCTACAACATCGCCGGTCGCCCCAGCCGGACGATTCCGCTGTACCGCCTCACCGGCGGCGCGGGTTGCTCGCCGTGATTCCGCTGCGCTGAGTTTTTTCGATCGGTAAAAACGACGACGCCCGGGTTCATCCGGGCGTCGTCGCTGTTTGATGAAGCCGCAAACTCAGGCGGTCATCGACACCGGCTTGCGCTGTTCCTGATCCGGCGCCGCCATCTGCTGGTTCTGCGCATCGACGGCGCTGTTGGCCGCCACCTGCACCGGCGTGGTGCGGGCTTCGTTTTCGCTGACGCGCGCGTGATTCGGACCCAGCGGGCCGTTGCTGCCGTCGAAGACGAACAGATTGCGGTCGGGATTGCCGTTGGCGTCGTTGACCTGTTTGCCGATTTCGATATTGGTGACGCCGCCAAGACGTTCGCGCGCGACCGCGGCGTAGATATTGGCGGCCATGGTGTCGTCCACAAGGCCTTTGGCCTCCATCGCCGCAACGACCTGGCCGTACTTCGGATCCTGCTGCATGCGCTCGACGTTGCGCGCCGGGTCGGCGGCCGCCAGCATGGTGTCGGGCTGCCCGGGCGCGCCGGGCGTCGCGTTCTGACTCAGTGTGGGCGACACCACGCCGGGCGTGCCCAGGTTCGGGCCGATGACTTCCTTGGGCGCGAACCCGTGCTGACCCTTGACGACGCGGTCGCTCCATTCGAGATTTCCGCCTGCGTCGATCACCACCAGCTTGCCCTGGTTGAGCGACTGTTCGACGAGGTTGGCGAGTTCTTCCGGCGACGCATTCTTGTTGTTGGCGCCGATGGTGCGTCCCACCGCGTTGTTGTACAGGTCCATCGCCTCGCGATTGGCGGTGTTGCCCGGCACCCCCTCGTGCGCGGTTCCGAACGCGCTCGCCCACTGCTCGCCGTACTTCTGCGTCATCAGCGCATTCCAGTAGGCGTGACGGAACGCATCGCGATGGCCGTCGTTGCCCTGCCATTCGCCGGCGCGGCCCGCCGGAATGCTCGCGGGCAGCGGGTTGTCCGGGAAGCGTTCGACGCCCTCGCTGAAGGCGAGTTTGCGGATGCCGTCGAATTCCTTCAGGCCGGCCAGACCGCGGCTCCAGGTCAGTTCGTCGAGCAGCCCGCCTTCGGTCTTGGTGACCTTCACCGAATCCGTGAACGGAATGTCGATCGCGCCGAACGCGCGCGGGTGATAGTCGATCATCTTGTCGTCGGCCACCTGATACGTGGTGCGGACGGTAGTGAGGTCGGGCCGTTCGTTCGCCATGACAGACTCCTTCAGCGCGGTCTTGTTGCCTGGTCGTGTCGCTCAGTCTTGCTGTTTCGTTGCTTGCGGGTCGCGGCGCTTATCGGCGGCCCCAGCGATGGGACGCGACCTTCCCATCCTGATAGACGATTTCGTAGAACTCTTCGTCGATGCCGTACTGCGCGACGCCGAGTTCGTAAGTATCGGTCGAGGTCTCGGTGGCGGCCTCGCTGTTGTCGGGCTCTCCCAGCAGCTGGATCACCTCGTCGCGCGCCATCCCTACATGGATGGCTTTCTCCACCGAAGCCACCATCTTGCCGCGCTGGTTCTGCTGGGCGCCGGCGCCGCGTTGGGATTTCCAGGCGCTCGAATCGAATTGGGAAGTGTTTTGCATTGCGCAGGCCGATAAGAAGAGGATGAGGACGAAGGCGGAACACCGCGCATGACCGCGGAGCCGTCGGAATCGATACGAAAGGGAAGCGTGCCGCGCCAACGCATCGGATGTGCGGCGTGGCGTGCTGCCGGGTGCGCGGTCGAGGGGAGCGGACACTTCCATATCCTTCAGGCGGGGCGGCTGTCCCGGGCAGTGCCGGGATCGACTTTCGGCGACGGTATCACAGGGATCCGGCTGCTTTGTGAACTGCCCGGCTCGTCATGACGAACGCAACGGCGTCCGGATTCAGGCCACCGGAATGCCGGAAGCGCCATGCGCGACCCGTGTTTCGAGTCTGTCGCATGGCGCTTCGCGGATGACATTGCGGTCGATACCGGCCCGGGGCCGTTGAACCTGTCTATCGGTGGGCCTGAAGACGCTGGTCCGGCATCGGCCTGACGATGCGGTACGCTTTGACCGCAAAGTAAATCAAGGTGAAGGCGACGATCAGCGCCACAAGGAATTTGGCGGTTTTGTCGCTGGTTTCGGTCATGAACACCGGGCCATCCAGCACCGTCCACGCCAGCACTGCGCATGTGACCAGACTCAACCCGGTTTCGATGCGCCGCATGACGGCAGTCCAGCGACCCATCACGATGACCGCGACGAAGACAGGAATATTCAGCAGCAGCGTGGCCAACACCCAAGGCGCCTGGCGCTGCAGGAACGTATCGGTGTAAGTCAGCGCTTCGTAAGCCACCGCTGCGGCTCGGCCATTCCACACGACATCCAGCACCACGCGCGGATCGATCAGCACATACGTGCCGCACAGGATGCCGATCAGCGCCATCACCATGCCGGCGCGGCCGCCCTGGATACGGTCGCCCGCGCGCGGCTTCCACACCACGGTGTTCGGCCAACGGCGATGGACCCACGCGGCCAGACCGAAGTACACGACCAGCACGCCCGGCCACCACAGTGAAGCGACCACCGTGCCCAGCCACCACTGCGCGATGGCCCCGAGCAGCTCTGCTCCGGAACCGATGGGTTGCTGCAGGCGCTCCAGCAATCCCAGGCACCAGATGATCGCCAGACCGACGACCGTCGCGCGCAGGAAACTGCGGCCGTCCGTGGGATCGATGATGGTCAGCGTCGGGCGATAGCGCGCGGCCACGTCCTCGGGCCGACCGAACGCCTGCAGGAACCGGGTCGCCATGGCGGCATCGACGGCGCGTCCGCTGGCGTCGGCCTGGTCCTGCAAGCCTTCATCGATCAGCGCGCGCAGTTCGAACGCCACATCGTTGCGCTGCCGGCGCGGCAAGCGCAGGGCGACATCGGTCACATAGGATTCGATCACGTCGTTCGCATTCATTCGTCAGTCCTCGGTCAGGAGTCGATCCATGGCGTGGTTCATGCCCTGCCAGGATTCGGTGAGCTTCTTCAGCAAGGTCAGGCCATCCGCATTCAGCGCGTAATAGCGCCGCGGCGGGCCGTCCTCGATCTTCCATTCGCTGTCCAGCACGCCCTGCGTTTCCAGGCGGCGCAGCAGCGGATACAGCGTGCCTTCCTCGATCGGCATGCCCTTCTCCGCCATCGCCTGCCGCAGCGCGTAGCCATAACGCGGTGTCCGCAGCTGCGAGAGCGTGGCCAGCACCACCACCCCGCGCCGCAGCTCGAGTTCCAGTTTTCCGAAAGCGTCGATATCAGCCATGCGGTATACACTACTGTGCGTCACACAGTCTGTCAACCGCAATTTTCGGTTGCCCGCCCATCGGGCTCGGGCAGACCCGTCCGGGGCGGGCAGATCGGAATCAGGCGTTCGAAGCGTCCCGCTCGAGAACGGCGGCGATCACGGACTGGACGAACGGGTCCTTGGCGGCCGAATACGCCGCCTTGTCGTCGGCGAATGCATGCGCGAGCCGCAGCTTCAGCGATTGATATCGCGCGCGCAGCGCGGGATCGGTCCGCAGCGCATCGCGGAATGCCAGGTGCTCCCGCCGGATGCGCGAATCGATCTCGACCGCATGCAGATGGATGCGGAACGATGCGGCTGGAGCCTTCACGAAATAGCGCCGCATCGGCAGCACGTCCTCGTATTTCTTGACGTAGACGTAACCTCGAACATCCAGCGCTTCGATCTTCGATTCCACATCCGCCAGCGAGCCCGCACCGAGCAGCACGTCGATCACGGGCTTCGCCGCAAGCCCGGGAACGGACGTGCTGCCGATATGCTCGACCGTCACTGCAATCGGCGAAAACACGGCGAGCAATTCTTCGCGGATGGCGAGAAAGCACCTGGGCCACTCGGCGGAATAAGGGCTGACGACGACAGTGGACATGTTGGATCACGCCTGGAGTGAGCCACCCCATTTCGGGCAGATGGCGCATGCTAAAGCCGGCGCGCGGTGGCTGCCACGAAAACCAAAGCTTCGGCGATCAAACCCTTTGTCATCCCGAACACCCGCGCAGCGGGTGGAGGGATCTGCTGTTGCGGCTACCGACCACAAGCAGACCCCTCCCCCGCCTTCGCGGGGGCAGGCTTTGGGCTTCGCCCTCGTTCGGGATGGCAACTTTCAGCGCTGCCGAAGCGCTTTCAACGGCACGAACGGATGCTTCGGCATCTTCGCCATGACATATGTCCCGATCGATCGCTCTTTTTTCATCGTCAATGCCAAGCCGTGCTTCTGCGAATAAGCGGTCAAGGGATCCAACACGCGCGACGACGATTTCGTCCAGAAGGCGATCAACTCTTCTTTTCCTTGATCGGCACTAGCACCGAGAAAATCCTGCGAGTAAACGGAAAGCGAGCGTAGATGCGATTTCCCGGGAACGGGGAATCCGGAAATCGCAATGGTCAGCGGTACCACGAAAGATTCCGGGAGTACGCTGGCGCGTACCCAGCGATCGTCGACGTCCCTGTACGCCACGAAACACCGCGAGCAGATCCGGGACTCTTCAGAATGGAACGGCCAGAAATCGCCGTGGGAGCTTCGATTCCAAAGCTCAAGATTCAAACTTGGTTTTGAGCGGTCGTCTTTCAGACTGCCCGCAGCCACCAGCCTGCCGCCACACACCGGACATGGCTTCTCTGGTGCGGCCAGCGAAGCAACAGGCAGTGCCGCAAGCAGAAACACGAATGTTCTTCGATTCACGCAACGCATCATGACCCATCCTAGTTCGTTACTGCGCTGCAGCAATCTCCGACCGCTTCCGCTTCGACAACCGGCTCAGGGCCTTGTCGTAGGACCACGCGATCAGCTCGCGCAGATACGCCGGCGGCACGCGGCGCACATCGACGATGGTCACCCAGTGGAAGCGGGCCATGTAGCGCGCGGGCTTGATGCCCTCCACCGAGGTCAACTCCAGGAAGCGCCCCGCATCGACCCGCACGCTGAACCGCCAGCGCTCGGGCTCGCTGGTCTTGAAATAGGCGAAGGTGTTGCCGCCGACCTGATAGCTCAGCACGTTCACCGGCGGCGCATGCAGTTTCGTGGTCGCACCGGGGAAGCGGCCGCAGTGTGCTTTGACGGAGGCGGTGTTCATGCCCGCGATGGTAGCGGGTTGGCGATGCGTGCGTGATCGCTCAGGCGAGCAGCCGGGATTTCGCTTCGTATCTTTCCGGCAAGGATTGCAGCAACGCATCGATCCGCGCGTTCGTAGCGGTGCGCATGGGTTCCCTGAGCTTGATGGCGCCATGCCTGAGCGGGCTCGCGAATTCCTCGAAGGCCGCCCTGGCATCGGCGATGTTCCCGCAGGATTCGACCAGAAGCCCCAGCATGGCTTCGAGCGCATCGACCTTGAGCCCGACGCCGCGCTCCAGGGAGTCGGAGGTGAGCGCCGGGTCGAAGACGCTCGCGAACGTCCGCAGCAGTTCCAGGGTTTCGGAATTTTCCGGCACCGGCGCGAAATCGAAATGACAGACGGTGCCGCAGACCTCTCCCGCCATATCGAGCAGCGGATAGCCGCAGTAGGCGTGGACGACAGGTCGCTTGGGATGGTGTTCCACCCGCGCATCGGCCCCGGCGTCGCTCACGATGAACGCATCCTTGAGATCGCGCACGAACACGCAGTAGGAATCGCCCAGCGGAATCGTGTCGAGCACGGCCTGATCGCGCTTCTCCCGGTCGTAGATGACGAGGTTCTGCAGCTTGTCGCACGAGATCCGGTACAGCGCCGTGAAGCGGTAGCCGCTGGTGAAATTCAGGAATTCGACCGCCTGCCTGAACTTACCGAGACCGATCAGGTAGTGGATCTGTTCGACGAATTCGGAATGATCGACGGTGGTCATATGGGCGCGGTGTCCGGGTGATGGCGAGTACCGGCCGCGACAGGTCGGAATGAAGGTCAGACCACGCTGGGCCCGGAGAGGATGATACACATCACCGGCCGGCATAGGCCGACGCCGATTCACCCAGAAGCGGCTGGATGCACAGGGCAGCACCAGCGGGCGTAGGGCGCATAAGCCGAAGGCGTCATGCGCCATCGAATGGCACCGACATCGAAGTTTCCTAAAGCCGCATACGGCCTTACTCTTTTCCTAGAAGGGCGACACTCTGCATCACTATGGTATTTGACTGGTCAATGCAGCTGTAGCGGCCCGGAATGCCCGTTGCTAAGCCAATTTTACAGAGACTCTCGATCGCACTATCCACAGTGTCATGGGCATCCGTAATTGACGGTAACGCCATAGGGTGCGCTGCCTCATGAACAATCATATTGCGCGTCTTCTGTAAAGCGGCTAAGGCGGCAGTTTCAATATCTAGTCCACTTCTAACAAGATTGCTCGCGCGAAGTAGCGATTTTCCGTAATCACCCTTTGATGCAACGGCTGCACCACGACGAGACAACTCGATAAGCAGTTCGTCGCGTGATTTATGTATTGTAATATCGCGCAACGATACATGACCTTTGGCGCTTTCTGGGCCAATAAAGTCAAATAGCCGGTCCGGGTATGCGATAAAAACACATTCAAAAAAATTTCGTATCGCAACCTCATAACAAGTACATAGACTGACTATTGTTTGCGCCCCATAGTGGTTCAAGGCCCGTTCGACATCGTCTCTCTTGTGTCCTCGCAGAAGCTTCTCAGTCCCATGAGGATGGATCTCAGGAATCGCGGCGTAATATTGAAACGACTCTTCATATGCTTGCAATGCTGACAAATTGGTAGCGAAGTCATGGAATGCTTTATATGAGGAGTAATCCTCCAGCGCCTTGAACTTCCAAGCGTCGCCGTTGAAATTATTGAGCTGCGGCGGAATGTCCATGCCATCTAACACCTGAGTTAAGCTGCCCGGTAGCGGGGCGGCGGACGCATGCTAGCGTAGCGCAGGCACGTGGCTGCTGCCACGACACGGGGCCGGCGTTAACGAATTTTTAGACCTTTCCTTGTTTGAATCGTTTGAGATGTTTTGCTTTGCGTTTTTCTTTGATGGACAGCTGATCTTTCAATGCGCGCAACTCGGCTTCTGCAGCTAGTCTCATTGCAACTTCTGCATTTCGTGCCTTCTTTTCTGCAAGCATGGCTGGACTTTCACGCACTGAACTTACGGAGCGATTAGTAAGGTCAACTTTACGGGCTCGTCGATTTTGCTTGAGAAAGGATATTGATTCGTAGTAGTCGTCTAATGCAACAAAAGTGCCAATCTTTTCAGCCCATTCGCGCAGTGTTCGTTTGCAGTTTTTCCTCCAGCTGAGAACTTCTATTCCCCATCCTGAATTGTACATACGTTCAAGATCAGCGTGAAACCCTGCGCCATCATCATATCCAGATCCATCGCCAGTTAAAAGAACAGCTATCTGCGGTTCTTGATGATCGCTTATTGCTCTAAGCATATTTACCTGCAAGCACTGATCAAGTCCCTGTTCTTTACCTGACTCAGCACCTCTCTCAAATAGTTCAGGAGCAACTCCTGTCACTTCTTCTAGTCTGTCCCATATTGCTTTCTCCTCAGGGGGAATTGACCCAACAACGTATGCACGAACCAATTTCCTTCCTGCAAGGGCAAGCTCAAGAAGATGCTCAAACTCTAGACGAAAAGAATATCTTGCAGTAGCTCCTTCTTTCTGGTCTGCAGCATCCCTGCCAGAAATAAATATGTTGGAGTTGTCGATAAAAAGTAAAACGCCAGGATCTGACATTGAAAATTCCATTTTTTTGGTTGAAAGGTCTAACGCCTGAGTTAAACCGCCCCGCAGCGGGGTGGCGGACACGTGCTAGCGTAGCGTAGGCACGTGGCCGACGCCACGATGCGGGAGGGAGTTCCTACGCAAAAGTGGACACCGTAGGGTTAGGTGCATTGGCGTTCGTAT
>CBIHKW010000002.1:0-69421 GCA_966203835.1 uncultured Thermomonas sp. | reverse complement strand
ACGAGTTTTGACATTTCCGAGAACACGGGCCGCGCATGCGGCCCGTGACATATCTATCCGATGTCATCCCGAGCGCCGCGGGGGACCTGCTGTTGCCCGCTTGTTGCCAGCGCACATGTCCAGAAAGCAGGTCCCTCGCTGCGCTCGGGATGACAGGCCAAGAGGCTTCGATACGTCCGAACGCCTGACACATCCACCGCCCCAACGCCAGCCTGTACGCGCGCAACGCAGCCGGTGACAATCGGCCTCCGTTGTCCGCCGCATGAAGTCCCGATGCCCGATACCGCAGCACCGTCTTCCGAATCGCCCGCCGGCATCGCCGCGCCCGTGCGTTCCGCCGCGTCCATCGCGGCCGTCATCGCCCAGACCATCGCTGAGGAGATCGTCGCGCAGCCCGCACAGGTGCGCGCGGCGGTGGGCTTGCTCGACGAAGGCGCGACGGTGCCGTTCATCGCCCGCTACCGCAAGGAAGTCACCGGCGGTCTGGACGACACGCAGTTACGCAATCTCGAAACCCGGCTGATCTATCTGCGCGAGATGGAAGATCGCCGCGATGCGATTCTGGCGTCGATCGCTGAACAGGGAAAACTGACGCAGGCGCTGGTCAACGATCTGCTCGCCGCGGACAGCAAATCTCGGCTGGAAGATCTGTATCTGCCGTACAAGCCGAAGCGCCGCACCAAGGCGCAGATCGCGCGCGAGGCGGGGCTGGAACCGCTGGCCGATGCGATCCTCGCCGATCCGTCGGTGGCGCCGGACGAGCGCGCAAAAACCTTCGTCGATGCCGACAAGGGCGTAGCCGATGCCGCCTCTGCGCTGGACGGCGCGCGCGCGATCCTGATCGAACGTTTCGGCGAGAACGCGGCGCTGGTCGGCGAACTGCGCGACTGGCTGCAGACCAAGGGCGTGCTGCGCGCGAAGGTGGTCGCCGGCAAGGAAAACGAAGGCGCGAAATTCCGCGACTATTTCGATCACAGCGAATCGTTGGCCAACATTCCCTCGCACCGCATGCTCGCGCTGCTGCGCGGGCGGCGCGAGGACATGCTCTCGGTGGATCTCGAACCGACCACCGATGTCGAACAGGGCAACGCCTACGCCGAGGGCCGCGTCGCGCTGGCGGCCGGCATCGCCATGCAGGGTCGCCCCGCCGACAAGTGGCTGGGCGACACCTGCCGCCTGGCGTGGCGCGCGCGATTGCTGATGAATCTTTCGCTGGAACTCATCACCGCTGCGCGCGAAAAGGCCGAAAACGAGGCGATTTCGGTGTTCGGCGACAATCTCAAGGATCTGCTTCTGGCCGCGCCGGCCGGACCGCGTACCGTTCTTGGGCTCGACCCCGGCCTGCGTACCGGCGTGAAGGTCGCCATCGTCGACGCCACCGGCAAACTGGTCGCCACCGACACGATCTATCCGCACGAACCGAAGCGACAGTGGGACGGCTCGCTCGCGCGATTGAAGCAGCTCTGCGCCGAACACAAGGTCGAACTGATCGCGATCGGCAACGGTACTGCAAGCCGCGAGACCGACAAGCTCGCCGGCGAACTCATGGCGAAGCATCCGGAATTCAAGCTCACCAAAATCGTGGTCAGCGAGGCCGGCGCATCGGTGTATTCGGCTTCGGAACTGGCCGCGCGCGAATTTCCGAACCTCGATGTCAGCCTGCGCGGCGCGGTGTCCATCGCGCGGCGTCTGCAGGATCCATTGGCGGAACTGGTGAAGATCGAACCCAAGGCCATCGGCGTCGGCCAGTACCAGCACGACGTGAATCCGTACGCGCTGGCGCGCTCGCTCGATGCGAAGGTCGAAGACTGCGTGAATGCGGTCGGCGTGCATGTGAACACTGCTTCGGCGGCGCTGCTGGCGCGCGTCGCCGGGCTGTCGAGCTCGGTGGCCGAAAACATCATTACGTATCGCGACCAGCACGGCGCCTTCAAGACCCGTCGCGAATTGTTGAAAGTGCCGCGTCTCGGCGAAAAGACCTTCGAACAGTGCGCCGGCTTCCTGCGCGTCGCCGACGGCGACCAGCCGCTGGATGCGTCGTCCGTACACCCGGAGGCGTATCCGGTGGTCGAGCGCATCGTCAAAGCCTGCGGCCGTCCGATCGCGCAGTTGATCGGCGATACCGCCACGCTGCGCAACCTGAAGCTGGAACAATTCACCGACGAACGCTTCGGCCTGCCGACCGTGCGCGACATCGTGAAAGAGCTGGAAAAACCCGGTCGCGACCCGCGCCCCGAATTCAAGGCCGCGCGCTTCGCCGATGGCGTCGAAAAGATCAGTGATCTCGTGCCGGGCATGGTGCTGGAGGGCGTGGTGACGAATGTCGCTGCGTTCGGCGCGTTCGTCGACATCGGCGTGCATCAGGACGGCCTGGTCCACATCTCGGCGCTGGCCGACAAATTCGTCAAAGACCCGCGCAGCGTGGTGAAAGTCGGCGACGTGGTCAAAGTGAAGGTCATGGAAGTGGACGCGCCGCGCAAGCGCATCGGCCTGACCTGCCGTCTCGATGATGTGCCGGGCGAAACCCGCGGCGGCAAGCGCGAAGAGCGCGACAACGCCGGCGGCCATCGCAACGGCGGCCGCGACGCGCGCCACCAAGGCACTAACAATGCGAGCCAGAAACCCCGCCCCGGCAACGCAGCGGCGCCCGCGAACACCGCGATGGCAGATGCGCTGCGGGCGCTGAAGGGCATTTAGGCTTTCTTGTGGACTCCAATCTTTCCCCAGTTCGATTCTCTGCCATGTCACAGGAATTTCATAATTCTGCCTGTGCTTTGAGACAACACAAAACCTCATATAACGTCATCTATTACCTGTTTGGGCACGCCCTTGAACTTTCCTTTAAGGCGTTC
Source organism: uncultured Thermomonas sp. (assembly GCA_966203835.1). Classification (GTDB taxonomy): domain Bacteria; phylum Pseudomonadota; class Gammaproteobacteria; order Xanthomonadales; family Xanthomonadaceae; genus Lysobacter_I. The sequence goes on along the minus strand of CBIHKW010000002.1, from coordinate 66,569 downwards.
CTATTGAAATCCGGCTCGGACCCAAAGGCGCTATCCAGAAGACCTTTCGGTCACAACTTAGAAAGCTTGCTAACGTCGTGTCTAGACAATAATTTTGACAAATTAATATGCTTAACAGAGCACCAAAAATCATGCGTCACATGGCTAAACACGATTTACAACGATAAGTGGTTTGAATATCCCATCGTGAATGGCGCCTGGAATCTCCCAAGAGATGATGACTTGCAGACACTTTCTTTCTCTGTAGGTCAAGCGGTACAAGCACACGTTTCAGTTAAAGCGCACAAAACCTAGAATTCCCTCAAAACGACCCCGCATCACGACAGCGTCAACGGTCATACGAACACACCCTCGCGCAACCACTTGGTGGCAACCCATTTCTCGCCCGCGATCACCGGCGCGCCGCCGTGCAGGGTCTTCGTCGACGGATGCGGGCGGTCGTAGCTGAAGAACAGCGCGCAGCCGCGTTTGGCCGCGAAGCGCAGGCCCAGATCCGGAAAAACGGTTTCGCCGCCGCGCTCGGGTTCGCGCAGATAGATCAGCAGCGTCGCGATGCGCTGCCCGCCGCGCGCGAGGACCGCCGCCGAACCCTCGGCCGCGGGATCGAAATAATCGTAGTGCGGCTCGTAGCGGTCGCCGGGACGATAATGCAGCACCTGCAGATGTTCGCCGTTCTCCACCGGCCACGACAGCAACTGCGCGATCCGCGCTTCGATCGAACGCACCAGCGGATTTTCGTCGCGCTGGAAGAACATGCCGCGACTGGTGCGCACGGCATCCAGTTTGTTGTGGCCGGTCTTCATGTCGGTGGTGAGCGACCGCTGCATCCGCGGCCGCGCAGTTTCCACCAGCCGGTCGCATTCGTTCTTGCTGAGGAAGTCGGCGAACATCACGATCTGCGGATCGGGCATGGTCACCAGCACCGACACTTTGCGGTCGCCGGCATCGAGCGACATCGCGCCATCGTCGAGCGCGGGCGCCGGCATCCTGCGTTCGCTGCTGGTCGCCGGCTGCGCGGCAGGCTGCGCCGAGACCTGCCCGGACGCGACGACCGGCGCTGGCGACATCTCCGTCGCGACCGAGCGCTTGCCCATCGCCTCCGCGATCAAACCCATGGCGAGATCGCGCTTCCAGCCGCGGTCGCACATCGACTGCAGCAGCGCATGCGTGGGCTGTCCTGCCCGCAGTTGCTGCACAAGCCATTGGGTGATGTTTCGATAATCGGCGTTCGCCACGTGTCCGCCTCTGGGCTGTTCTGCTGTGAATCCGCGCAGAGGATAACTAAAATGCCGCGATGCCCACCCACTCCGCCCCCATCGCCCCGGATCGCCTGCGCCTATCGGTCGCGCCGATGATGGACTGGACCGACACCCACTGCCGGAATTTCCATCGCCTGCTTGCGCCGCACGCACGGCTGTACACCGAGATGGTGCATGCGAACGCGGTGATCCACGGCGACCGCGCGCGACTGCTGGCGAAGGACGATGCGCAGCATCCGGTCGCGCTGCAGCTCGGCGGCAGCGAGCCAGCGCTGCTGGCGCAGGCGGCGATGATCGGCGCGGAGCACGGGTTCGACGAGATCAACCTCAACTGCGGCTGTCCATCCGACCGCGTGCAGGCCGGGCGTTTCGGCGCCTGCCTGATGCGCGAGCCCACGCTGGTCGCCGACTGCGTGGCGGCAATGATCGAAGCGGCACCGTCCACGCCGATCACCGTGAAATGCCGTCTGGGCGTGGACGACGACCACGAATGGGCGCGTTTCCTCGGTTTCGTCGACACCATCGCCGCTGCGGGTTGCCGCATGTTCGTCATTCACGCCCGCAACGCCTGGCTCAAAGGTCTGTCGCCGAAAGAGAATCGCGAAGTGCCGCCGCTGCGCTACGACTGGGCGTACCGGCTGAAACAGGAACGCCCCGAGTTGCAGGTGATCGTCAACGGCGGCATCGCCGATTTCGCCGAAGCCGGCGCGCATCTCGATCACGCCGACGGCGCGATGCTGGGCCGCGCGGCGTATCACGAGCCGTATCTGCTGCATCGACTCGACGCCGCGTGGTTTGGCAGCGAAGCGCGCAGCCGCGGCGATCTGCTGCGCGCATGGCGGCCCTACGTCGAAGCGCAGCTGGAACGCGGCACGTTCCTCAAGCACATGACCCGCCACATCCTCGGCCTGTTCCACGGCGAACGCGGCGGCCGCGCGTTCCGCCAGATCCTCAGCGAAGGCGCGCACCGCCCGGGCGCGGACTGGTCGCTGATCGAGCAGGCGCTCGCCATCACCGAAGCGCCGTACGAGCGTGCCGCCTGACTGCCGTGACGCACCACCGCTACGCCGCCCGACCATTTCCCGGATACAGACACCGATGCTGACCCGCGACACCGACGCCTTCCTCGCCGCCGCGCGCGCCTGCGCACCCGATTTCGGCCCCGCCACCGCGAAAGCCGCTTTCCTGGTCGCGCCCGACGGCTTCGGCCTGGCCGTGGAATCCGCCAGCGACAACCGCTACATGGCCGAGGCCGCCGCGTTCGACGCCGCCCGCGCCTCGGCCCAGCATCGCGAGCTGCAGCGCGCGCTGTCGAGCGAACTGCCCGTGATCTGCTTCGCCGGCGACCCAGCGACGCCGGACGCGGTGTTCCCCAACAACGTCTTCGCGACCGCGCCGGGGCGTTCGATCATCGGCCGCATGCGTCATCCGGTGCGCCAGCGCGAAGCCGCCCGCGCCGACATCCGCCGGTTCTTCGTCGAATCGCTGGGTCGCGTGGAGATCGATCTGTCCACCCAGCCGCACGTCTGCGAGCTGACCGGCGCGCTGGCGATCGACCGCGCCCGCGGGCTGGGCTTCTGCGGCCTGTCGGAACGCTGCGACGAGGCCGGCGCGCGCCTGATGCACGATGCCTTCGGCCTGCGCGCGACCCTGATGTTCGATCTCGCCCCGGGCGAGTACCACACCAATGTCGTCCTCGCGGTGCTGGCAGGCCGCGCTGCGCTGATCTGTGCCGACGGTTTCGCCGATCCGGCGGCGGTCGACGCCATCGCCGCCTGCTATGCGCCGCACGCGATCCGGCTGTCTCCGGCCGAACGCGCGGCCTTCGCCGGCAACGCCATTGCGCTGGCGCCGGAGACCGTCTGGATGAGCGCGACCGCGGCACATGGCCTGTCTCCGACCAGCCGGGAAGGGCTGGCGGCCGCGGGATTCGGGGTCCGTGGCGTCGAATTGGACGCCATCGAGGCCGCCGGGGGCTCGCTGCGCTGCTGCGTCGGCGAGGTGTTCTGACCCTTGAAACAAGGCGTATCGAGGCATCCAGACTGAATCGGGACCACCCTGTCAGGTTCCCGTAAGAAAAAGTTAAGGACGGATTCACCGCATCCTTTCGAGAATGCCCGTCCTGAGCGCGATGATGTGTTCTGCTGTCGTCGCCCGTCCGCCTCCGAGTCCCGCCCATGTCTGTTCTCCGCCACTGTCTGCCGCTGACCGTCCTGGCCGTCGCCCTCGCCGGCGTCGCCCTGCCGGCAATGGCCCAGCAGGGCCGTGGCGGGCGCGACGAGCGTCCACCCCAGGCCGAGCCGGCGCGCCCACAGCGGGACAATACGGTGTCCGACGCGGTCCGCCGGATCGAACGCGCCAACCGCGGCCAGGTACTGAGCGCCGAGCGCATGCAGTACGACGGTCGCGACGTGACCCGGATCAAGGTGGTGGACGACGCGGGCCGCGTCCGCGTCTACATGGACGACCCGCAGCCCGCCAACGAGCCCCGCCGCCCGGTCCCGCGCGACGACGACAATCCCCCGCGCCGTCGCGGCGACGATTGACGACAGCGTGCCGATCCAGATCCATTGATCGCCGCCTCACCGAAAGCGCCCTTGGCTGATCGCAATCCGCCGCATCCCGCAAGCAGGATCGGCGTCTCCCTCATAAGCGCAATCTGAACAGGCCGAGCCACCTGCGCCCGGACAGCCTCCATGCGCGGCTATGCTCCGTACCTGAACGAAGCGTCGGCACTCCGCCGGCCCTGGAGCAATCGATGCGCATTCTTCTGGTCGAAGACGAAGCCCCTCTCCGCGAAACACTGGCCGCCCGGCTCAAGCGCGAAGGATTCGCGGTGGACACTGCCCAGGACGGCGAGGAAGGCCTGTACATGGGCCGCGAAGTACCGTTCGATCTGGCGATCATCGACCTCGGCCTGCCGAAGATGTCGGGCATGGAGCTGATCCAGGCGCTGCGCGGCGAAGGCAAACAGTTCCCGGTGCTGATTCTGACCGCGCGTTCGAGCTGGCAGGACAAGGTCGAAGGCCTGAAACAGGGCGCCGACGATTATCTGGTCAAGCCCTTCCACGTCGAGGAACTGCTGGCGCGCATCAACGCCCTGGTGCGCCGCGCCGCCGGCTGGAGCAAACCGGCACTGGAATGCGGCCCGGTCACGCTGGACCTGGCCGCGCAGACGGTCAGCGTCAGCGGCACCAACGTCGACCTCACCAGTTACGAGTACAAGGTGCTGGAATATCTGATGATGCATGCGGGCGAGCTGGTGTCGAAGGCCGACCTGACCGAGCACATCTACCAGCAGGATTTCGACCGCGACTCGAACGTGCTCGAAGTGTTCATCGGCCGCCTGCGCAAGAAGCTCGATCCCGACGGCGCGCTGAAGCCGATCGAGACCGTCCGCGGCCGCGGTTACCGCTTCGCGATCGCGCGCACTGGCGACGTTTGAATGCCGGACGCCCGAATCCGGACGCTCGAATCAAGACGTTCGAAGCCCTGCGTTTGAACCGGGTTCCACCACGCCGTCCACGAGGTCGCAGACCGATGCGCCGCGACATCGCGTACGGACCATCGGGCCGCTGTCATGGCCAAGCGTGAGCGCCTGTACCACTGGCGCCCGCGTTCGCTGCAGACGCGGCAACTGCTGGCGGCCAGCCTCGGTCTGATCGCGTTTCTGGCCCTGGCCGGTTACGCGCTGGACCGCGCCTTCATCAGCACCGCCGAAGACACGCTGCGCAGTCGCCTGCGCGATTACGCGCTCAACGTCGCCGCGCAGACCGAATTCAGCCGCGGCGGCGATCTGGTACCGCCCTATGAAGACCGTTTGCCCGACCCGCGGCTCACGCGCCCGGGCAGCGGCCTGTACGCACAGGTCGTGCTGAGTTTCACGCTGTGGGATTCGCCGTCGGCGAAAGGCCCGGAGCTGCCGCCGGTGCGCCTGCTCAAGCCGGGCGAGAACGTGTTCGAAGGTCCGTTGACCATCACCCGCGCCAACGGCGAGTCCAGCCCGGCCTATCGCTATGGTTACGGCCTGGAATGGTCGGGCGACGAGCTGTCCGGCGCCGTGCCCTACACCATCTATATCCTCGAAGACACCACGCGGCTGCAGAGCCAGTTGAACGTGTTCCGGCGCGCGCTGTGGGGCTATCTCGGCGGTGTCGGCACCCTGCTGCTGTTGCTGCAGGTGGTGGTGTTGCGCTGGAGCCTGTGGCCCTTGCGCCGGGTGATCGAGGAGCTCAAGCGCGTGCAGCGCGGCATCGCGCACCGGATGAGCGAGCGTCACCCGCGCGAGCTGGAGCCGCTGACCGAGAGCATCAACGCTTTCATCGAGAGCGAGCGCGAGAATCTCGACCGTCAGCGCAACATCCTCGCCGACCTCGCGCACAGCCTGAAAACCCCGCTGGCGGTGCTGCGCAGCCGGATGGACAGCGGCACCGACGGCCCGGAGCTTCGCGCGGAACTCGACGAGCAGCTCAAGCGCATGAACGATCTGGTCGGCTACCAGCTCAGCCGCGCGGCGTCGGGCGGCCACAAGCTGTTCGCGGCGCCGCTGGCGATCGAGGCCAACGCCGAGGAAATCGTCAGCGGACTGGAGAAGGTCTACGCGACCAAGGGCGTGCTCTGCGAATTCGAGATCGATCCCGAAGCGCGCTTCTACGGCGAGAAGGGCGATCTGCAGGAACTGCTGGGCAACCTGCTGGAAAACGCATTCAAATGGGCGCGTTCGCGGGTGCTGCTCACCGCCAAAGCCGGCGAAAGCGCCCCCAACCGCCGCCCCGGCCTGCTGCTGCAGGTGGAGGACGACGGCCCGGGCATCCCGGAGGAAAAGATCGCGCTGGTGCTGCAGCGCGGCGTGCGCGGCGACGAGCGCGTGCAGGGCCACGGCATCGGTCTGGCGATCGTGCAGGACATCGTGCGCAGCTATCGCGGCGAACTGGAGGTCGGGAGTTCGCAGGAACTCGGCGGCGCGCGTTTCGAAGTGACGCTGCCGCCGGGCTTGTAGCGCGCCCACCCCGCCGGTTTTCGCGGGACACGACGTTGTTGCCATGGAACCCGACGCGAGGAGCGCACCATGCCCACGGACGAACACCGGATCGACATCGGCCACCTGTTCGGCTACGAACGCCTGGTACGGAAACCGGCATTGATCGCACTGGAAGGCGACGACAGGCCGACCCTGCGCGTCGGCGCCGTGATCCGCGTGGCCGGAGACAGCAGGGGCTACGTCCCGGGCGGGCTGACCGTGGGCGCATCGGCGGTCATCGTCGGTTTCCTGGCGCCGGACTTCGCACCGGGCGGCTGCACCGACCATATCGTGCTGGTCAGCGACGGCGAATCCGTGGCGGAGCTCAAACCCACCAATATCGATCGCGTGCTGCGGGACGCACCGCCCGGGTTGCGCTGAACGCGCTGCGGTGCGCTATGCGTCCGGCTTGGCGGCGACGCTGGGACGCACGCTGAAGTCGCCGTAGAAACGTTCGAGATGCGCGGCGATCGCCGGCATCTCCTCGCGCAGCAGCTGCGGTGCGCTGAAGTGGTATTCGCTGCAGACCGCGAAGAATTCGTCGGTGGCTTCTGCGGCATACGGGTCGATCGCGGTCTCGCGGCCGGCATCGACTTCGGCCGCGAAAGCGTCGTAAGCCCGCTGGAAATCCTGCGCCCAAGACCGCTGCCAGTCGCGCGGCAGCGGCGGGGTGCCGTCCATCACGCCATCGAGGATGTCGAGCTTGTGCGCCATCTCGTGTACGGCGACGCAGCAGCCGGCGTCGGGGTCGTCGAGATCGGCCTGCACGTCGGCCCAGGACAGGATCAGCGGCCCGGCATCCCAAGCCTCGCCGATGATCTCCTGGTCCTCGATGTGCAGCACGCCGGCGGCATCGACATGATCCCGCTGCACCCGGAATGCGTCCGGATAGACGATCAGCTGCGACCAGCCGTGCAGACCCTCGGCGCCGAATTCGAGCAGCGGCAGGCAGCACAGCGCGGCGAGCGTGCAGCGCTGATCCGGATCGAGCGTCAGGCCATCGACCGGGGTAATGGTTTTGCGATGCAGGAACTGCGCACTCAGCGCGGCGAGGCGGGCGTCGCGCGCGGGATCGAGCGCCGCGACCCACGGCACGGCGGCGCGGACGCGGCGCCACTGCGCGGGATCGAGGTCGGGATCGTTGCGGGCGAACAGCCCGCGTAACCAGCGCAAGCGCGGCGGAATCGGCAGGAATCGGTGACCGAGCAGCTCAGCCGAACAGGATCAGCGGAACATGCCCGGCAGGAACCGGTGCCAGCGTGGCGCGCGGACCGGCTGGGTGCCGTTGCCGCGCGTAGCCGGAGGCGCCTTGTTGGCCGCAGGGGCCGCATTGCGCTTCACCGTCGCCGGCTTGGTCGCCGGCGTTGCCTGGGCCTCGTCGGTCGCAGCCACGATATCAGGGCATTCCGCCGTCTCTTCGTTGGCGCTCATCAATGGCGACGTGCGCGCGGCCACCGGCAGGCTGGCCAATGCGAGTGCGAGAGTCGTGAACAGAACGAGGCGTGAGCGGCGCATGACGACTTCCATCGAATGGGGAGGGCCCAGACAAGACCCCGACTATAGCGCGGATGTGACCGCGTTGGAGCGGCTGTCCGGCGAATGGCGATCGCATGGCGTCTGCTGCGCCGCAACACCCGGCCCGCCGGAGTTGCGGCAGACTCGCCACGTGAACGCACCCGCCCCCGACCCGCAGCCGGATGCGCCCGCCCCTTCCGGCCAGAAGACCACGAGCGCGGCCAAGCATCCCGATACCCTGACCGCACCGGCCCTGCGCCGGGCGCTGATCGCCGGCGCGCGCCGGGTCATCGCCGCCCGCGACGGCCTCAATAAAATCAACGTCTTCCCGGTGGCCGACGGCGACACCGGCAACAACCTCGCCTTCACCCTGGGCAGCGTGCTGAACGGTGCGCTGAGCCGGCGCAGCCGCCACATCGGCGAGCTGCTGAAGCGGATCGGCGACGACGCCATCGACGGCGCGCGCGGCAACTCCGGGGCGATCCTCGCCCAATTCCTGCACGGCGTGGCCGAACACGCCCGCGCGCAGCCGGCGCTGGACGCGCAGACCCTGGCCGCGGCGGTGCGTCACGGCGCCGACAGCGCCCGCAGTGCCCTCGCCCATCCGGTCGAAGGCACCATCCTTAGCGTGATCGACAGCTTCGCCGACGCGATGGAGGAAGCCGCGACCCGGCTGCGCGACGACCCGCGCGGCGGATTCTCGAGCGCGCTGGTGCAGGCGCGGCGCGCGTTGGCGCGCACGCCGCAGCAGATGGTCTTGCTGCAGAAGGCCGGCGTGGTCGATGCCGGCGCGCAGGGGTTCGTCGATCTGCTCGAAGGCATCGCCGAATTCGTCGACGGCGGCCCGCGCGCGATGCGCCTGCGCACGCACCTGCACGCGGCGAACGAAAGCGACGATATTCATGCGCATGACGTCCGCGAGCATGACGTCCGCGAACACGGCGACACCCACGACGACGGCCACGCGGCACACGGCGCAGTCGATCCAGAACGCCGCTGGTGTACCGAATGTCTGCTGATCGTGGACAGCGAGCGCGGCACGCCGATCCAGCGCGAACCGCTGCGCGCGGCGCTGGAAGCGATCGGCGCCGATTCGATGGTGCTGGCCGGCGGCGGCACGCGGATGCGCGTGCATGCGCACGTCGGCGTACCGCAGCAATTGTTCGATGCCTGCGCGGCGTTCGCGACGGTCGAAGGCATGAAGGCCGACGACATGCTGCTGCAGTCGCGCAGCCCCGCCCGCGCCGACCGCATCGCGATCATCACCGACAGCGCCGCCGATCTGCCCGAGGTCATCATCGAACGTCACGGCATCCACGTGGTGCCGGTGCGGGTGAATCTGGACGGCCGCGATTATCTGGACAAGATCGGTCTGGCGACCGCCGAGTTCTACCGGCGCATGGCCGCTTCGCAGCAACTGCCGCGCACCAGCCAGCCGCCGCCCGGCGATTTCCGGCGCCAGTTCGAATTCCTGTGCGCGCATCACCCGATGGTGGTGTACGTCGGCCTGTCGCGCGCGATCTCCGGCACCCTGCAATCGGCGGAACACGCCGCAGCGCGTGGCGACGCCGGCAAGGTTCGGGTGTTCGACACCATCAACGTCGCCGGTGGCCAAGGCTTGCTGACCTGGCGCGCGGCCGAACTGGCCGAGGACGGCGCCGATGCGGACGCGATCCTGCGCGAACTCGAACGCCTGCGCCCGCTCACCCTCACCTGGGCGATGGCCCGCGACATCACCCACGCCGTGCGCGGCGGACGCATTCCCGCGTGGGCCGAACCCGCGGTGCGTTTCACCGGGCTCACGCCAATCGCGAAGGTGAACGCCGACGGCAAACTCGGGATCGCCGGCGGTCTGTTCGCGAAAGCGAAAGCGCCGGAAGCCTTTGCCGCATATGTCGCGAAACGCGCGCGTAAAGCAGTGGGAAAACATAGGCGGCTGCGACTGATCGTCGGTCACTGCGATGCGCGCGCCGACGGCGAACGCCTGCTGGCGGCGCTGCGCGAGCGCGTCGATGTCGTCGAAGCGCATCTGGTCGATACCGGCCCCGCCATCGGTGCGCACGCCGGACGCGGGACATTGGTGGCGTCGTTCCAACCGGCGCCGGGATAACATGCTGCCGGACAGCATGCTGTCGGACAGCATGTCGCCGACAGGCGAACGGATCGGTACCGGAACGAAGAGCAGGAACGGATGGGCTGGGCGACACGACACATCGAAACACTCAAGCGCGGCGAGACCGTCAGTTTTCGCCCGACCGGCGGATCCATGACCGGCCGCATCGAATCCAGACAACTGTGTACGGTCGAACCCGTGGACGATGCCTCGTCGCTGCGCATCGACGACATCGTGCTGTGCAAGGTCAAAGGCGCCGAATATCTGCACCTGATCAAAGCGATCGAGGGTGAGCGGTTCCAGATCGGCAACAATCGTGGCTACATCAACGGCTGGATCCGCGCGGATGCGATTTATGGTCGCTGCGTGAAGGTGGAAGCGTGACGCCTGTCGTCGTCGCTTCCATGCTCATCCTCGCCGCGTACGCGCTCGGCTCGCTCTCCGGCAGCCTGCTGCTGGGCAGGCTGCGCGGCGTGGACATCCGCACCCAAGGCAGCGGCAACGCCGGCGGCACCAATGCTTTCCGAACGCAGGGCGCGAAGTTCGCGCTGGGCGCGGTGGTGATCGATATCGGCAAGGGCGCGCTGGCGGCGTGGATGGGGCTGCGTTTCGCCGATGGCGGCAACGTCGCATGGCTGCCCTGCGCCACCGCCTTCGCCGCGGCCATCGGTCACGTGTGGCCGCTGTGGCACGGTTTCCGCGGCGGCAAGGGCGCGGCCACGGTGGTCGGCGGCATCGCCGTGCTGTGGCCAGCGGCGGTGCCGGTGCTGTTCGCGGTGTGGCTGTGCGTGCTGATCCTCACCGGCTACGTCGGTCTGAGCACGATCCTCACCGGCCTGTCGTTCGCAGTCTTGGCGCTGGTCGCGGATGCCGGCCAGACGCGGCTGATCTTCGCGATCGCCGCTGCGCTGCTATTGCTGTTCACCCACCGCGCAAACATCGCGCGGCTGCGCGCGGGCACCGAGTCGCGTTTCGAGAAAGCGCGGCTGCTGCATCGCTGGGCGCGTCGCGGATGATCGCGAACGATGCGCTCGACGCGGCATCGCTGCGTGCGGCCTTGCCCGCGACCGCGAAAGCACGCTTCGCCGACATCGAGGTCGTCGACAGCATCGATTCGACCAACAGCGAACTGCTGCGCCGGGAAACGCCCGCGCAGGGCATCGCCGCGCTGTTCGCCGAACACCAGACCGGCGGACGTGGGCGCCAGGGCCGCGTCTGGGCATCGCCGCCCGGCAGCAACCTGTATCTGTCGGTCGCGCGACGTTTCGACGGCACGCTCGCGCGCCTCGGTGGCCTGAGCCTGGTCGCCGGCATCGCCGCGGCCGAAGCGCTGCAAACGCTGGGCGCGGACACGGTGTGGGTGAAGTGGCCGAACGATCTGGTAGCGATCGACGGCGAGCATCTGCGCAAGCTCGGCGGCGTGCTGGTCGAAGCCGATCTGCAGCGCGGCCGGCCGCGCGCGGTGATCGGTCTCGGCGTGAATCTGCGCATGCCGACGACCGCCGCCGCGGGCATCGACCAACCCTGGACCGATCTGCGCGCACTGCTGGGCGACGCTTTGCCGACGCGCAATCGCGTCGCGGCCACGGTGCTGGCGGCGCTGGCCGAGGGGCTGGAGCGCTTCGACGCGGAAGGTCTCGCACCGTTCCTGCCGCGCTTCGCCGCGCTGGACGCACTGCACGGTACGGCGGTGACCGCGGTCATCGGCGACCGCACGCATGCGGGCGTCGCCGACGGCATCGCCGACGACGGCGCGCTGCGCCTGCGCACCGACAACAGCGAAGTGCTGCTGCGCGCCGGCGAGGTGAGCGTACGCAGGCGCCCACCGGCGCAGGCATGATGGCGGGACGATGACGACCTTCCTCTTCGATCTCGGCAACACCCGGCTGAAATACACCGCGCTCCACGACGACGGCAGCCTCGGCGATGTCGTGGCCGTCGCGCACGACGGCGACGCGCTGCCCGCGGGCTGGGACGCTGCGCTGCCGGCGCGCTTCGAAGCGGCGGCGCTGACCCTGGTCGGCGCGACCGCGCTGCGCGCGCGGCTGCTGGATACGCTGACCGCGCGCTGCGGCCGGATCTCGATCGCGCGGACGGTGACGACATTCGGCGGCTTGCGCATCGCCTACCCGCAGCCGGAATCGCTGGGCGCGGACCGCTTCCTGGCGATGCTCGGCGCGCGCGCGCGCGGCCTGCGCGAGAACGACACGCGGCCGTGGCTGGTGGTTGGCATCGGGACCGCGATCACGCTGGATCTGATCGACGCCGACGGCCTGCATCGCGGCGGGCGGATCGCGCCGTCGCCGGCGCTGATGCGCGAAGCCCTGCATGGCCGCGCGGCGCAGTTACCCGAACACGGCGGCGAATGCGTTGCGTTCGCCGACAACACGCTGGATGCGCTGCGCTCCGGCTGCGACGGCGCGGCGCTGGCGCTGATCGAACACGGACTTCGCGATGCCGAGACGCTGCTGGGCGCCGCGCCGGCCCTGATCCTGCACGGCGGCGGCGTCGATGCGCTGCCCGGCCTGCGCGGCGATGCGACGCACGCACCGGCGCTCGTGTTGGAAGGCCTGGCGGCTTGGGCGACAATCCCGGCATGACTCTGCGCGCATCCATCGTCCTGCTGGCGGTACTGAATCTCGGCGTGGCCGCATGGTGGCTGTTGCGACCCGACGCACCGCCGGCGCCGGTCGCCGAGGCGCCATCGGGCATCGCCCGCCTGCAACTGCTCAGCGAACGGCCCGGCCCGCGCCCCGCGCCTGCGCCCGTGGATACGACCGTCGCCGCCGAAACCAGAACCGCCGCCGACGCGCCGACACCGCCGGCCGCGATCGAACGCTGCTACAGCTTCGGGCCTTTCGCCGACGCCGCAACGCTCGCAAGCGCCCAGGCGGCCCTGCGTCCAGGCGCGCTGCGCCTACGCACCCGCGAGACGCGCGAGGGTGGCGGCCGCGGCTGGCGGGTCTACCTCCCCGCCGCCGCCGACCGTGCCGCCGCGAACGCCAACGCCGACAAACTCAAGGCCGCCGGTTTCACCGACCTGCTGGTGGTCGGCGACGGCACCGAAGCCAACAGCGTCGCGCTGGGCCGCTTCAGCAGCGAGCCCCGGGCGCAGCAGCACGCGCAGGCGCTGCGCGCGGCCGGCTTCGAAGCCAAGGCCGAAGCGCTGGGCGAGGTCCGCATCGCCAGTTGGATCGACCTCGCGGCCGCCGAACGCTTCGATGCGACCGCCGCGCGCCGCGCCAGCGGCGCCGCGCAGTCGCGGACGGTCGATTGCGCCCCGGTGCGCTGAGTCGCGGTATCTGCCCAGCCAAGGCACCCTGCTAGAATCCCCCTCCTGCCGGGACCGCCTCGCGGCCCGCGCAGCAGATCTCGCCGGCATAGCTCAGTTGGTAGAGCAACCGCCTTGTAAGCGGTAGGTCGTCCGTTCAAATCGGACTGTCGGCACCAACCCCATTCTTCCCGGGAATCTCCCATGCAGCGCAGCTTCCCGCCCGTGTCCCTGATCGGCGTTCCCACCGACATCGGCGCCGGCCACCGCGGCGCGCGCATGGGGCCGGATGCCCTGCGCATCGCCGGCATCGGCGAGGCGCTCCTCGCCCGCGGCGTGGACGTGGCCGACCGCGGCAACCTCGCCGGCCCCTCCAACCCCTGGCTGCCGCCCACCGACGGCTACCGCCATCTGGACGAAGTCGTCGCGTGGAATCGCCTGCTGATGGATGCGGTCGGCGCCGAGTTGCGCGCGAACCGCATGCCGATCGTGCTCGGCGGCGACCACTGCCTCGGCGTCGGTTCGATCACCGCCGTCGCCCGCTACTGTCGCGATACCGGCAAAAAGCTCCGCGTGCTCTGGCTCGACGCCCACGCCGACTTCAACACCAGCAATGTCACGCCGTCGGGCAACATCCACGGCATGCCGGTGGCCTGCCTCTGCGGCATCGGCCCGGAGCCGCTGGTGCGTCTGGGCGGCAGCGCCCCGGCGATGCGCCCGGACGAAATCCGCCAGATCGGCATCCGCTCGGTCGACGCCGGCGAAAAACGGCTGGTGAAAGAGCACGGCCTCGACATCTACGACATGCGCTACATCGACGAAGTGGGCATGAAGCGCGCGATGGAAGAAGCGCTGGAAGACCTCGACGACAACACCCATCTGCACGTCAGCTTCGACGTGGATTTCCTCGACCCCAGCATCGCCCCCGGCGTCGGCACCACCGTGCCCGGCGGACCGAACTACCGCGAAGCGCAGCTGGTGATGGAAATGATCGCCGACACCGGCCGCATGGGTTCGCTGGATATCGTCGAACTCAACCCGGCGCTGGACAACCACAACGCCACCGCCGAACTCGCGGTGGATCTGGTGGAAAGCCTGTTCGGCAAATCGACGTTGATGCGGGATTGAGCAGGATCGCGATGAAAACAGCGGTTCTCGTGATCGATGTGCAGCGCGGTCTTTTCGACGGCGCACCGCGTCCGTTCGAAGCGGACGACGTCATCAAACGCATCAACAGGCTGTGCGACCGTGCCCGCACGGTCGACGTCCCTGTGATCTTCATCCAACACGAACACGCCTCCAGCCCGCTGGCGCACGGTTCGGACCTGTGGCAGCTGGAACGCAATCTCCATCTCGGGCCGGACGACCGCCTTGTCGCCAAAACCACGCCGGATGCGTTTCTGGACACGACGCTGCAACCGCTGCTCGAATCGCTCGGCGTGGCGCACGTCGTCGTCTGCGGTTATGCCTCGGAATTCTGCGTCGACACCACCACGCGCCGGGCGGCGGCTCTGGGCTATGCGGTGACGCTTGCGGCGGATGCGCACACCACGAAAGACAAGCCACACGCCAGCGCGGAGGCGATCCGGGCGCACGAGAACGCCACGCTCCCGGAGCTCACCAGTTTCGGCACCGCCATCCGCGCCGTCGCCAGCAACGACATCCATTTCGAAAGCTAACGGCCCGGAAACGTTCAAGCACATCCTCGTCCCGTTCTGGCTTGTCAGCTACACCTACGGCACCGAGACCTATCAGGTCATCACCAATGGCTACACCGGCAGCATCGCCGGGGAGCGGCCATACCGTTGGATCAAGATCGCGCTGGCTGCGGCGGCAGTGATTTTGATAGCCGCGATCGCGTTCTACTCGGGACGCTGATTCGCACGCTGGACGAAGGCCACGCCATCCACCACTTCCACCGCCACCGTGCGCAACGATTCGCCGCGACACGGCCCCGCGACGCAGGCGCCTTCGCGCAGCTCGAAGCTGGCGCCATGGGCGGCGCAGACCAGCAGGCCGTCCTTCGACAACAGGAATTTTCCGGGCGCCCAATCCAGGCGACGGCCGGCGTGCGGACAGATATTCAGCCACGCGCGAACCTGGTCGCCGTCGCGATGCAGGATCAGGGATTCGGCCGTGCCATCGACCTCGGCTTCGACCTCCAGCAGCCCGCCATCGGGCAGGCCGTCGAACGACGCCAGCAGCTTGGCGGCGGGGTCCTGGTTGGCGGCATCCTGATTTAACGAAGTTCTCACACCTTCCGTCATCTCGCGTCCGATACTGCGGCGACCGGCCGCTGGCCTTTTAGTGTGTCACGACACCTCTCCATGTTCGCCTCATCCGTCTTCAGCTTCCAGAATTACCGCCACCGCACCCGCGATTTCTTCGCGCCGCGCAAGCCGCGTCACCGTCTGCTGCGTGTCGTCGTGGCGCTGATCGGTGTCGCCGTGCTCGCAGGCTTGCTGGTGGTGGGCGTGGTGGTCGGCGCGGCGATGTTGGCCGTGGGCCTGCTGTCGCGGCTGTGGCGCCGTCGCGGCAAACCTGTTGCCGCAACGGCGCAGGCGCTCGAAGGCGAATATCGCGTGGTCCGCAAGCCGGCGCTGTCGAACGCGCGCTGAGTTCTCCCTCGTTACTGGCCCGGGCGCCGGGCCTCGACGCAGCGCCGCCGGGCGGGCGATCATGACGCCATGAACGCATCCCTTCCCGATCTGATTCCTTCGCACGCGCCGACGCGCGTGCCCGTGCGCGGCCAGTCGCTGAGCGGACATTTCCCGATCCGTCGCGTCTACTGCGTCGGCCGCAATTTCGCCGATCACGCCCGCGAGATGGGCGCCGCCGCCCCGGCGTCGAAAGCCGAACGCGGCACGCCGGTGTTTTTCCTGAAACCCACCGACGCCCTGGTCGTCGATGGAGTGGCTGCCTACCCGCCCGGGACGCAGGATCTGCACCATGAAATCGAACTGGTCGTGGCGCTGGGCCAGGACGCGCCCGCCGGCGTGCTCGACCCCGCGCAGGCCGAGGCGCTGATCTTCGGCTACGGCATCGGTCTGGACCTCACGCGCCGCGATCTGCAGGCCGCCGCGAAAGCCAAAGGCCTGCCCTGGGATACCGGCAAAGCCTTCGACCAGTCCGCACCGATCAGCCACCTGCTGCCGGCGGCCGACGTCGGCGCGTTGGCCGAGCGCACGCTGTCACTGCGGGTCAACGGCGCGCTGCGCCAGGAGTCGCGCCTCGATCAGCTGATCTGGGATGTGCCGGACATCCTCCACGAGCTGTCGAAACTCTATGCGCTGCGCGCCGGCGATCTGGTGTTCATGGGCACGCCCGCGGGCGTGGCCGCGCTGCAGCCGGGCGATGTCTGCGAAGGCCGTCTGGACGACCTGATCCGCCTCGATTGCCGGATCGCGCCGCCGCTGTGAAAAACAGCATCGCGCGGCCGCACAAACGCACTTCGGCGGTCTAGACTCGATCTCCACATCCACTTCCCGGTGCGCATTCCATGGGCATGATTTCCGAGTTCAAAGAGTTCGCGATGAAAGGCAATGTCGTCGACCTCGCGGTCGGCGTGATCATCGGCGCCGCGTTCGGCAAGATCGTGAGTTCTCTGGTCGATGGCGTGATCATGCCGGTCGTCGGCAATCTGATCGGCGGCGTGAATTTCGGCGAGCTCGCCTATGTCTTGAAGGACGCCGTGATCGGCGCGGACGGCAAGGAGATCGCCGCCGCGGTCGCGATCAAGTACGGCGCCTTCCTGCAGACGGTCATCGACTTCCTGATCATCGCGTTCGTGCTGTTCGTGGTGATCAAGGTCATGAACCGGCTGAAGAAGGCCGAAGCCGCCGCGCCGCCGGCCCCGGCGGAGACGCCCGAAGACGTGCTGCTGTTGCGCGAAATCCGCGACGCCATGAAGCAATAAGCCCCGGAACCTGCGTCGGTCGCGGTCGCGCCAGCGTGACCGACGGCATCTGTATCCGGAGCCCCGGGCTGTTACGCTCGGGGCTTCGTTTTTTTTGCGCCGGAGCCTTCGCAATGCGTTCGAGTCTGACCAGCGTCGCCGCACTCGTCGCGGCCCTTGCGGCCGTTACCGCAACCGCCGCGCCGCCGCGCGAAACCCGCATCCCCGATGCCGCGCTGGCGAACGCCGCGCAATTGCGCGAACAGGCGCTGCAGGACAAGACCGCATGGCAGGTGGTCGAATCGTTGACGACGGAAATCGGCCCGCGGCTCGCCGGCAGCGAGGCTGACATGCGCGCAGTGCGCTGGGCCGAAGCGAAGTTCAAGGCGCTGGGTTACGACAAGGTGCGGCTGGAACCGGTGACTTTTCCGAAATGGGTGCGGCGCACGGAAAGCGGCGCAGTACTGGGCGAATTCGCGCAGCCGCTGCATCTGACAGCGCTGGGCGGCAGCCCGGGCGGCACCGTCGAAGGCGAGGTGGTGCGTTTTGCCGACCTCGCCGCGCTGGAAGCGGCGCCGGCCGGATCGCTGAGCGGGAAAATCGCGTTCGTCGACTACACCATGCAGCGCGCGCGCGACGGCAACGGCTACGGACCTGCCAGCCGGATCCGCAGCCGCGGGCCGAGCGCGGCGATCCGCGCCGGCGCGATCGGTTACGTGATGCGCTCCGCCGGCACCGAACAGCACCGTTATCCGCACACCGGTGTCACCCGCTTCGACGAAGGGCTGACGCCGATTCCTTCCGCTGCGTTGGCGCTGCCGGACGCCGAGCAGATCAGCCGACTGTTGACGCGCGGCAAACCGCTGCGCATCCGCGTCGCGCTGGACTGCGGCTGGGACGGCACCGCCGAATCGTTCAACGTCATCGGTGAGATCACCGGCAGCCATCGCGCATTGCGCGACGAGGTGGTGGTGATCGGCGGCCATCTGGATTCGTGGGATCTCGGCACCGGCGCGGTCGATGATGGCGCCGGGGTCGCGATCACGATGGCGGCCGGGCATCTGATCGGCCAACTGCCGAAAGCGCAGCGCCCGTCGCGCACGATCCGCGTGATCGCGTTCGCCAACGAGGAGCAAGGTCTCTACGGCGGCAAGGCCTACGCCGCGCAGTACAAGCCGGCGGTGGCGAAGCATCAACTCGTGGCCGAAAGCGATTTCGGCGCCGGCCGCATCTACGGGTTCAACACCAACGCCGCGCCGCATGCGAAAGCCGCCGCAACGCAGATCGCCGAAGCCTTGAAGCCGCTGGGCATCGAAGCGCTGGCCAAGGGCGGCCCGGGACCGGATGTCGGCCCCATCGCCGGCGAAGGCGCGGCCTGGGCGTGGCTGGGACAGGACGGCACCGATTACTTCGACCTGCACCACACGCCCGACGACACCCTCGACAAGATCGATCCCGCCGCGCTGGCGCAGAACGCTGCGGCCTACGCGGTCTTCGCGTATCTGGCCGCAGCGGCCGACGGCGGCTTCGGCAGCGCGCCCAAGGCGCCCACCGCACCCTGAAAACGCATCCTCCGCGCGACGATGCGTGGAGGATGTCGATAAGGAATTCAACCCACACAGCACAGGAGTCCGCTCATGGCCTTTCCCACCGCAGTCAACGACCAGATCACCGATGCCATCACCCAGTCCAACATCAAGGTGATCGGCGAAGCGCCCGCCTTCGCGATGGGTTCGATATACCAGAGCATGGCCCATTCGACCGGCATCCTGTTCCAGAACGCGGTCGCCGCGCAGCAACAGCAGAACACGCTGGCACAGGCGGCCACGACCCAGGGCGTGATGCAGATCTATTCGATAGACACCGTCGCGGCCGCAGGCGCGACCGAGAAGGTCGCGCAGACCGGCGTCGCCGACAACCTGACCAGTGTGTTGTCTCTACTCAACACACTCAAATCCACCGCCCCCCAAGCAGGTGCTGTCGCCGAAGCCACGCCCTCGACAGCAGCGGGAGCGTCTGCCGATGCGCCGGTGCATAGCATCGCGAACCACATCGAAGCATCGGTGAAATTCTCCAACGACGCCGTATTGGGCAATGTGGATGTCTTCGTGTCCGGCCTGCACAGCACCGTCGACGCGATGGCGCATGCGATCGATGCGATGAACCGCGTCACCCACGACAATCTGACGCAGACCCTGAAGGAAGCGGCGCTCTCGACCACGCTGGCGGCGATGATCCGCGAACCGCACAAAGCGGCGGAGTACGAAGCGGTATTGCAGGCGATCAAACGGATGGAGTGAAAGCTGGTCCTGTGGGAGCGACGCAAGTCGCGACAGCTTGCGACAGGTCTTTCAGCAGCCCGTCGCGACTTCCGTCGCTCCCACAAAAGCAGCGGCATCGCGACTTGCGTATTGATGGCGTGGCAGTGCTTTTCTTGTGGGAGCGACGGAAGTCGCGATGGCTTGCGGCAGGTCTTTCAGCAACCTGTCGCGACTTGCGTCGCTCCCGCAAAAAGCTGCAGGATCACTCCTACAAGCGGCATCAGCGACTGCGTGCTCTGAACCATTCCGCCAGCAGCACCGAGGTCGCCGCGGCCACGTTGAGGCTCTCGACCGCGCCGCTACCGGGGATCGACAGCCGCAGGTCGCAGGCCTTGGCGAGTTCGGCATCCATGCCCTCGCCTTCGGCGCCGAGCACGAAGATCGTTCTCTCCGGTAGTTTCGTCGCGAACAGATCGCCGCCGCCGCGCACGACGGTGGCGGCGATGGAGAACCCCGCACCGCGCAGCTGCGCGATCGCATTGTCTTCGCGGCCCAGGCGCACGAACGGCACCATTTCGGCGCCGCCCTCCGCCACGCGCGCGGCGGCGCCGGACAGCGCCAGCGTCGATTGCTTCGGCAGGAACGCCGCGACCACGCCGAAATGCGCGGCGGAGCGCAGGATCGCGCCGAGATTGTGCGGATTGCCCACGCCGTCCAGCCACAGCGCGCAGCACGGCCCGGGCGGCAGCTCGCGCAGCCACGGCGCCAGCGACAGCGGTTCCTCGCGCATCACGTCCGCGATCACACCCTCATGGTGCGCGCTGGCGGCGAGTTTCTGCAGATCGTCCTGCTCGACCACGCGATAACCGACGCGGTTGGCCACGCACCATTTCAGCAGCGGCTGCAGTTGCGGGATCCGCGCCTCGGCCAGATAGAGTTTGCGGATGGCCTCCGGCCGCCGCGCGAACACCGCGCGCACCGCATTCAGGCCGTACAGGCGCAGCTCGACATCGCGGCGTTGGCGCGCGGGCTCGGCCGGAGCCGGAGAGGAAGGCGGGGTTTGTTTCCAGGGCATGACGGATTGTAACGGCTGCGGACGAAGACCGCGGCGTGCCGATCAGCAGAGGCCGATCAGCCGAAGAAGAACCACGCCGCCAGCGCCACCACGCCGATCAACAGCCACATCCACTGGTTGGTGGCGCCGTCCCCGGGCATCACCGTCGGCGGATGCGACTTCGACATGACCGAGATGGTTTCGGCGCGCGAGGCGATCTGCGCCGCGGTCGCGCCCAGATGGTGGGCGCCGCTGTGATCGCCCGGCTGGTCGCCGCTGCTGTTGCTGCGCTGCTGTTCGGAGGGAAGTCGCTCGGCCAGGTTCTGTATCATCGCCATCGCCGACTTGAGGTCGCCGCCGCTGGCCTCGCGGAAAAGCTTGATCGCACCCATCTTGTCGCCGCGCAGCAGGGCGTCGATCACGGTCTGC
Organism: uncultured Thermomonas sp.; assembly: GCA_966203835.1. Classification (GTDB taxonomy): domain Bacteria; phylum Pseudomonadota; class Gammaproteobacteria; order Xanthomonadales; family Xanthomonadaceae; genus Lysobacter_I. The sequence continues at coordinate 45,752 of CBIHKW010000002.1, read as the reverse complement.
GGCACTTGCTGGCTGGTCATGGGCGGCTCTCCGGAAGCGACCCGCGCAGCATAGCGCGCCGGCGTGGCGCGCGCGGCGGCTGTCGACCGACGGCCTCTCTCTGGAGATCAACCCATGCGAATCGAAGTCCTGTGCGGCGACATCACCACGCTCGCCGTCGATGCCATCGTCAATGCCGCCAACCAGGCGATGTCCGGAGGCGGCGGCGTCGATGGCGCCATCCATCGTGCTGCGGGCCCGGAGCTGCCGGTGGCCTGCAGCGCCATCCCGATGGTGCGCCCGTATGTGCGCTGCCCCACCGGCGAGGCCCGGATCACCCCCGGTTTCCGCCTGCCCGCGCGCTGGATCATCCACACCGCCGGCCCGGTCTGGCAGGGCGGTCGCGCGGGCGAACCGGCGCTGCTGGCCAGTTGCTATCGCGAATCGCTGCGCCTGGCGGCGGAACACGGCATCGCTTCGATCGCGTTTCCGGCGATCAGCTGCGGCGTGTTCGGTTATCCGGTCGACAAAGCCGTGGCGATCGCGGTGGCCAGCGTGCGCTCGAGCGACATACCGCTCGAGCGCGTCGTCTTCTGCGCATTCGATGAAGCGACGGCAAAGCACTATCGAAAAGCGTTGATGCCATAGGGCGCGCTTCAGCACACCCCATGGATGCCGCGCGATCAGGCGTGCCCGCCGACCTGCGGCGTTTCCTCTTCCAGCTTCTCCAGCGCATGCTTCACCGCTTCCGGCGAATGCGTGAAGGGCGCGAGCAGACGGTAGAACGCCGGCACCACGAACAGCGACAGCAGCGTCGAGAACGCGACGCCGAAGATGACCACGATACCGATGGTGGCGCGGCTGGCGGAGCCCGGGCCGCCGGCGACGACCAGCGGCACCGCGCCCATGATCGTGGCGATCGAGGTCATCAGGATCGGACGCAGACGCACCACGCAGGATTCGATGATGGCTTCGCCGATCTCCCGCCCTTCGTCGCGCAACTGATTGGCGAATTCGACGATCAGGATGCCGTTCTTCGCCGCCAGCCCCACCAGCATCACGATGCCGATCTGACTGAACAAATTGAGCGTACTGCCCGCGGCCCACAGCCCCAGCAGCGCGCCGAGCACGCCCAGCGGCACGGTCAGCATGATCACCAGCGGGTGGATGAAGCTCTCGAACTGCGCCGCGAGCACCAGATACACCACCAGCAGCGCCAGCGCGAAGGTCAGCAGCACCGCGCCGCCGGCTTTCTGGAATTCGCGCGACTCGCCCTTCCAGTCGATCTGCGCGGTATCGGGCAATTCTTCCTGCACCACCTGATTCGCCCAGGCGATGGCGTCGCCGAGGCGATAACCCGGCGACAGACCCGCGGAAATGGTGATCGCGCGCAGGCGGTTGAAGCGGTTGAGACTGCCGGCTTCGGCCAGTTCGGTAATGGTGACGAGATTGGACAACGGAACCAGTTCACCGTTGTTGCCGCGCACCTGGATCGCCGACAGATCGGACGGCGTGGCGCGCGCGGCGCGTTCGGCCTGCAGGATCACGTCGTATTCCTCGCCGTTGTCGACGAAGGTGGTGACGCGACGGCTGCCCATCATCGTTTCCAGCGTGCGGCCGACCTCGTTGACCGACACGCCCAGATCGGCGGCGCGGGCGCGATCGATCACCACCCGCATCTGCGGCCGGGTTTCCTTGTAATCGGAATCGGCGGCGAAGAAATTCGGATTCTGTTCCATGCGCGCGAGCACGCGATCGCGCCACTGTGCGAGTTCGCCGTATTCGGGGCCGCCCAGCACGATCTGGAACGGCTGGCCACCGCCGCGGGTCAAGCCGCTGCGCACCTGCGGATTCACGCGCACGCCGGTCAGCGCACCCAAATCCTTGCGCACCTGCTGCACCACATCGTCGGTGCTGACGTCGCGCTTGTCCCAGTCCTGCAGGAACACGATCGCCTGGCCGGTATGCATTTCCTCGCTGGCGCCGAAACCGCCGGGCACGCGTGTGTTCACGCGTTGCATCGGCTTGCCTTCGCCCACCTGCTTGAGCAGCACCTGCTCCACCTGCTGGACCTGGCCGACCGTGTAATCGAAACCCGCGCCCTCCGGCCCGACCACCGACGCGAAGAACACGCCGCGGTCTTCCGGCGGCGCCAGTTCGCTCGGCACGAACTTGAACAGCAGCACGCTGGCGACCAGCGCAGCGACCATCAGCGCGCCGAACATCCACACGCGCCTGATCGTGCGCTCCAACAGATTGCGATAACCGCGCGATACGCGGTCGAGTTGTTTCGAAACCCAACTGTGCAGGCGGTTGGGCTTGTCGCTGGCATGCGGGCGCACCAGCTTGGACGACATCATCGGCGTGAGCGTCAGCGCGACCAGCGCGGAAATAGCGACAGCCGCCGCCAGGGCCACCGACAACTCGCGGAACAGTCGCCCGGTATTGCCTTCGAGGAAACCGATCGGCAGGAACACCGCGACCAGCACCGCGGTGGTGGAGATCACCGCAAACGCCACCTGTTTGGTGCCGCGTTTGGCCGCGACCAGCGACGGCTCGCCCAGATCCGCGCGGCGCTGGATGTTCTCCAGCACCACGATGGCGTCGTCCACCACCAGACCGATGCACAGCACCAGCGCCAGCAGGGTCAGCAGGTTGATCGAGAAATCGAAGGCGTACAGCGCGATGAACGCGGCGATCAGGCACACCGGCACGGTGACCGCAGGGATGATCGCGGCGCGCACGCTGCCGAGGAACAACCAGATCACCAGCAGCACCAGCGCGATCGCCTCGAACAGCGTCGACCACACGCGGTCCACCGCGGCTTCGATGAAGATGGTGCTGTCGAAGGCGACGAAAATGCGGGTGCCCTCGGGCAGGGTTTTCTGGATCTGTTCGGCCTCGGCGCGCGCGGCCACGGCGACGTCCAGACTGTTCGCGGTGGAGGTCTTGACGATGCCCAGCCCCACGTTCGGCGTGCCGTTGCTGCGGAAATACGCGCGGCGTTCGGACGATTCCAGTTCGGCGCGGGCCACGTCGCCGAGGCGCACGACATAGCCATCGGCGCCCTTGCCCAACGGAATCTGCGCGAAGTCCTCGGGCTTCAGGTACGTGCGCTCCACGCGCAGTGTGAAATCGCGGCTCTCGGATTCGACGCGGCCCGCCGGCAGTTCGACGTTCTCGGCGCGCAGCGCGTTTTCCACATCGCTGGAGGTCAGACCGCGCGCAGCCAATGCGTCGCGATTCAGCCAGATGCGCATCGCGTAGCGCTGTTGGCCGCCGACGCGCACCTGCGACACGCCGTTGAGCGCGGACAGGCGATCCAGCACGTAACGGTCGGCGTAATCGGTGAGCTGCAGCGTGTCCATCCTGGTCGAACTCATGTTCAACCACATGATCACTTCGGAATCGCTGTCGGCCTTCTGCACTTCCGGCGGATCGGCCTCGTCGGGCAGACGCCCGGTGACGCGGCTGACCGCATCGCGCACGTCGTTGGCCGCGGCTTCGATGTCGCGCTCCAGCGTGAACTCGATGGTCACCGACGAGCGGCCGTTGACGCTGCGCGACTGCAGGCTTTCGATGCCTTCGATGCCGGCCAGCGCATCCTCCAGTACCTGGGTGATGCGGGTTTCGACCACGCCCGCGGACGCGCCGGGATAAGTCACATCCACCGAGACCACCGGCGGATCGATGGCCGGCAGTTCGCGCAGCGTGAGGCGCGTGTACGACATCACCCCGAGCACGATCAACAGCAGGCTGAGGACCGTCGCGAAAACCGGGCGTTCGATCGAGATATCGGACAGGCGCATGGCGATCAGCTCCGGGCGGGGGCGGCGGGCGAATCCTTGCCGGGAGCAGGAGCAGGCGGCGTGGCCGCGCCTTCGCTGATCTTCGCGCCGGGACGCAGCTTGCCGGTGCCGTCCACCACGATGCGGTCGCCGGCCTTGGCGCCGTCGACGATCTCGACCTTGCCGTCGCCGCGTGCGCCCAGCGTCAGCCGCACCTGTTCGACGCTGCCGTCGTCCTTCGCGCGATACACGAAACTGTCGCGGCCGACCTGCACCACCGCGATCTCCGGCACCATCAGCGCCTGACGCTCGGCGCTGGGCAGGGTGACATTGACCAGCATGCCGGGCCGCAGCAGGCGTTCGGGATTGGGCAGATCGGCGCGCACGGTCACCGCGCGGGTGGCCGGATCGACGCGCGCATCGACGATGGCGACCACGCCCTCGAAGCCGCGACCGGGATACGCCGCCGCGGTGCCGGTGATCGCGCGACCTTGCGTCGCCAGCGACAACTGCGACTCGGGCAGCGGGAAATCCACGTACACGCGGGCGAGTTCGTCGAGTGTCGCGATCGGCGTGCCGGGTGTGACCAGCGCGCCCGGGCTGACCTGGCGCAGGCCCAACACGCCGGAGAACGGCGCGCGGATCACGCGGTCGGCCAACTGCGCGCGGATCTGCGCGACGCGCGCGTTGGCGGAGTCGCGGGTGGCGCGCTGCGTGTCCAACTGCGAGCGCGCGATCAACTGCTGCTGCGCGAGTTCGCTCTGGCGACGGAAGAGGCGGTCGGCCTCGTCGGCCGTGGCCTGCGCTTCGTTCAGTGCCGCCTGCTGCTGACGATCGGACAGCGTGATCAACGGCGCACCGACGCGCACTTCATCGCCGCTGTCGAAATGCACCTGCTGCACCAGCTCGCTGACTTTCGCGGTGATCGTGACCGATTCGCGCGCCTTCACGGTGCCGATGGCGGAGATGCGTTCTGCGAAGGTTTCCGGCTGCAGGCGGAGGGTAGTGACCGGCGTGGGCCGGTCGCCGCCGCCCTGCCCGCCAGCAGCACCGGCCGGCGCTTTGTCGCCGCCGCCGCAGGCCGCGAGCATCAGCGTCAGACACGACAGCGCGAGACCACGCCAGCATCGCCGGAGGCCGAAGTGCGTAGCGGAAAAAGTCATGGCGTCCGAGCCGAAAGCATCCAGGTGTGAAACATGCGAGATGAAACGAGGCATCGTGGGGGCCGGCAGAACGGTCTGCCCGATTGTAGCGGCAGGCTCGCGATCGAGGCATGTCCCGATCGGCATCAAAGGCCTGCGATTCACGCCGAACGTGCCGCCAAAGATTGCAGATCGCATGGAATCGTGACCTTTGGCCTATGCGATGAGACCATTCGGCACCCCGCGTTTCGGCGCAGGAGGACCATGCCATGCGCTTGCCCATGAGCTCGACCGTGCCCTCGACCGTCGGCGCATCCGCCCGCAACCTGATCCTCGCCAACATCATCACGCTGATCGCGGCGCTGGTGTTCCAGTGGGAAGTCGCCTGGCTGCTGTGGCCCTACTGGATCCAGAGCGTGATCATCGGCATCTACGCGCGCAAGCGCATGCTCGATCTCGCGCAGTTCAGCACCGACGGCTTCACCTCCAACGATCAGCCGGTACCCGAGAACGAACAGGGCAAGCGCTCCACCGCGAATTTCTTCGTCCTGCACTACGGCGGTTTCCATCTCGGTTACCTGGTGTTCCTGCTCGCCGAGCACCGCGTGTCCGGGCTGTGGAACATGTCGATCCTGCTCGCCTGCGGCGTGTCGTTCGTACTCTCGCAGCGGACGACCTATGCCGTGCAGCACGCAGCCGACCTGCGCGGGAAACCCAACCTCGGCAGTGATGTTCATGCCCTATGTGCGCATCCTGCCGATGCATCTCGGGATCATTTTCGGCAGTGGACTGGGCGGCGGCGCCTTCATGCTGGTGTTGTTCACCGCGCTGAAAACGCTGTCGGACATCGCCCTGGATCATTGGGACCGCAAGGACGCCGAGAAAACCGCATCGCGTGCGGGCCACACGCCCGAGCCGCCATGACCCCAGGACGCCGACACGAAAACGCCGGCACAAGGCCGGCGTTCCGTGAAACTTCGCGATGGCTGCAGCAGGTTCAGCCGTTCAACTGCCCCAGCGCGGCCAGACCGTTGTCGCGGGCACGGGCGAACACGGTTTCCTGCGCCTTGCCGACATTGCCGACCAGATCCTGCGACCAGATCTTCAGCGCGGCCGACTGCATCGCGCGGCCGTAGGAGAACGACAGCGGCCACGGGTTCTCGCCGATCTGGTTCATGGCGTTGAGATGCGCGGTGGCGTCCTCGTCGCTCTGGCCGCCCGAGAGGAAGACGATGCCCGGCAGGATCGCCGGCACGTTCGACTTCAGGCACATCAGCGTGTAATCGGCGACTTCATCCACCGAGGCCTGCTCTTCGCAGCCCTTGCCGGAGATCACCATCGAAGCCTTGAGGATCGTGCCCTGCAGGTCGACGTTGAACTGGTACAGCGCGTCGAACAGCGAGCGCAGGGTGACTTCGGTGACCTCGTAGCAGGTCTCGATGTCGTGGTCGCCGTCCATCAGCACTTCCGGCTCGACCATCGGCACGATGCCGCATTCCTGGCACAGCGCCGCGTAGCGCGCCAGCGCATGCGCGTTGGCTTCGATGCAGGTGCCGGACGGGATGTCTTCGCCGATATTGATGACTGCGCGCCACTTGGCGAAACGCGCGCCGAGCGCCGCATATTCCTTCAGACGCTCGCGCAGGCCGTCGAGACCTTCGGTCACCAGCTCGCCCGGGCAGCCGGCCAGCACGTGCGTGCCTCGGTCGACCTTGATGCCGGGGATGATGCCGTTGTCCATCATCACCTTGGTGAACGGCACGCCGTCCTTGGTGGACTGACGGATGGTTTCGTCGAACAGGATCGCGCCGGAAATGTGCTGGCCCAGGTTCGGCGTGGTCAACAGCATCTCGCGGTAGGCGCGACGATTTTCTTCACTGTTGGGAATGCCCACGCCTTCGAAACGCTTGGCGATGGTGGCGTTGGATTCGTCGATGGCGATGATGCCCTTGCCCGGCGCCACCATGGCGCGGGCGATGTCGGCAAGCTGTTCGATGCTCATGGCAGGATCCTGGAGGGCGGCTGGGAAAGTCGGCCATTATACCCGCTCGCCCCAGGCAAAAGAGCATTACAGATCAATCACATACGCGAGCCCGCGGGGTTTCGGCGCCGCCGGCTGCATACGAATTCATCGGCCCGCCGGGGCTGCGGGATGGGCGCCCATCGCGTCGGCGGGCGCCTCCCGGGCCATGTGCGCGGACAGGGCCTCAAGCACCCCATTCGTACTGGCGCTGGAACTCCTTGATGCCGGTCAGGAACAGCGTTTCATTGCCGTGGGCGCTTCTGGCCTTGTTGATGAAACTGCTGTCCAGCTCGACGTTGCGGGTGCCGAATTTCACCACATGGCTGTTGGCGAGCACGGCCTCGTATTCGTCCATCGACAGTTCGTAGCGCCGGTCCAGCTGATCCTTGATCCGCAGCGCGCGGATGCGATCCTGGCCGTCCTGGGTGGCGACGCCGCTGAAGAATTCGGAACAACAGCCCGATCCGTAGGAAAACAGACCGATGCGTTTGGGCTCCGCGAAATCGCCATGTTCGATCGTGCTCGCCAGCGAAAGCATCGTGGTCGCGCCCATGATGTTGCCGACGCGCTGACAATGCGTCAGACCGGGCACGATGCGCTGCTCGAAATCCGCTTCGATCGTTTTCGGATTGGCTTTGACGATCTTGCGCATCATGTCGCGATGCGCGCCCTTGACCATGCCGCCGAACGGCGCGTGCATCGCCAGATAGCCGAACGTGGTCGCGTAATCGACACCGGGAACGCGCTTCCGATACTCGAGGAATGCGTTCTCGCAGCAATCCAGATAGGACAGCAGCGACAGATCGGCGTTGCCCGCCTCGCTGTCGGGAAGCGGTCGGCAGGTATCCATCACCTCATAGCCGTAGTAGCCGTTGGCGCCCACATCGACCTGGAACACATACGGCGTATCGCTGACGATCATCGCCACCGCACCGGCGCCGGCGCTCGGTTCGAAGAACGACCAGTCCTGTGTCAGGGCATCGCCGCCGTCTTCGGTCAGGAACCGGGCGATGTCGGTCGCGATGACCAGCGCCTTCGCACCGGGAGAGACCTGCGACAGAATCAGATTGATCGCCATCTGGAAGCCTGCAGCGCCGGAATAGCAGGCGTTCTTGAGCTCGAACAGACGGCAGTTGCGATTCAGACCCAGCAACTTGTGGAAATATGTGCTCATCGACTTGCCGAAGTCGAACGCCGACTCGGTGCAGGTGATGACCAGTTCGATGCGGTCCTTCTCCTCCTGCGTCATCGCGTCGATCAGCGGCTTGGCCGCGTTCACACCGAACGTGATCGGGTCCTCGTACGGCAGCGCGACGGTCTTCTCCTTCAACAGCAGATTCGCGAACCGCGTCGTATCCAGATTACGGTGCCTGGCAAGCTTCTCCACATCGAGAAAAGCACTGCCCGCGAACACATTCATCGCCTCGATTCCAACCAGACTCATATCGTTTCCTTTGATGTCATGCTTTCAACCGTTCGCGAACGCTCAGCCGAAGCTGAGCATCTTCGCTCTGTTCTGTCCGCTTCTCATGCGAAAAGCGGCGAAAGAATCCTTGCTCTTGAAATGCAGATAGATGTTGTCCTTCAACAACTGCGCCATCGTCTGCCCCGGCGGCTTGCCGTAGGAATGCCCCGGATACACCTGCGTTTTCGCCCCGACACGACTCATGAGCCGCTGCAGACTGGCGTACATCGTCTGCGCGGCTTCCAGATCGGAGCACATGCCGCAGCCCTCCGCGAACAGAACGTCGCCGGTGAACAGGTGCTCGCCGATCAGATAGCACATGCAGCCGGGCGTGTGCCCGGGCGTGAAGATCGGCTCGATCGACAGCCCGCCGACGACCAGCGGACTGTCGTCGATCGCGACCAGTCGCGCGGCGTCGAATCCGGATACCGCGACTTCCTCTTTCGACATGAAAACGGGGCAGTCGTATTTTTCAGAAAGCGGTATCGCCAGATGCACATGATCGGGATGCGAATGCGTGATGAGGATGCCGCGGAGGCGCGCGCCCGCATCCGCGAGCGCCGCATCGATCTTGTCGATCTCCCAGGCCGGATCGACCACCACCGCCTGGCGCGTGACCGGATCGATCACCAGGTAGTTGTAGTTTTTCATGAGCCGGAAGCGCATCTCGAGTTCGACGACGCGCGGTTCGACGGCGCGAGGCGCGAATGCTTCGCGCGCTGCGCCCGCATGCTGATGATTCATCCTACGGATTCTCGACCATGATTCCTGCGATCCATGCCTGCCACGACTACGCCTGCTGCGACCATGCCTGTTGCGCTCATGCTTCGCCAGCCGATCAAGCCGCTGCCGTCGAACGTCGATCCGGCTGGGCTTTGACCAACGCCCGGACGTAGAGGTTCTTCAGCAGGATCAAAACATCCCCATTCTCGTTGAGGAGCCGGATATTGAATTTCCGCACCCCGCCACGACTCTGCTCGCCCGAATCGGCGAACTCGACGTAAGCATAACAAGTCTGCGGCACGGGATGAACGATATCCACCTCATCCAGCGCGAACGGCAAATGCGGCGTCGCCGTTTCCAGGCCGCCCACCAGACCGGCGACCGTCTGCAACGCGCCATCGATCATGCTGGGATGGAGAATGAATTGCCCGGAATCCGCGACCAGATGCTCCGCCATCCGCAATCTGGAAATCGCGAAACCATCGCCCACGTGGATCTCCTGGAGCGTGCGGAAAGCAGGACCATAATCGAAACCGTATTTTCCGAAACGCTCGTAATAGGTCGCGCCGTCCTCGCGCTTCGTGGCGCGCGCGATCACCGCCTGCACCGCGATGCGGTCCTCCGCATCGGCCGGATCCGACCAACCGTCCCTGAAGGTCAATCGGCCTTCCGAATGCACGATCGTTTCGTTGTCCTCGTCGAAGGATGCGATCGCGTATTCGACGCAATCCCCGATCTGCTTCAGATACGTGCGCGCGTTCTGCGGGCCTTTGCGGAAACTCAAAGGCTGCGCCCAGACCACATCCTTGATCCTGCGCACCCGTTGCTCGCCGGCGATGTTGCCTGCGATGCAGGCCATTTCGAGGAAGCCCGCACCGGGAAAAATCATTTCTCCATTCACTTTGTGGTCGAGCGCGTAGAACGCATCGTCCGACAACACGGAACTGAAGCTGGTTTCCTTCAGCGTAGATGAATTGTGGGAAATCAGCGGATGCAGTCCTGCACGCGGGGCGGCATACGTTCTGGCGTGCGTTTCGATGCTCGTTCCGGTAGGCACGCCGACGACGGCGGCATCCATCACCCAGTGGCGATCGCGCGCGAACGGATAGGTCGGCAGACCGATCCGGCGAGGATTCGCACCCGGGTACAGGCTTTCCCAATTCACCGATTCGCCCGTCGCCCACATGATCGCGAGTTCGGCCAGATCGCGTTCGCCAAGGGCGAGTTTCGAAGACCGCTTGGTCCCGCGACGAGGATCGAGACTGCCGCGATTGACGCCCACCGAATCGTCCCGGCCACGCCACGATTCGAGCTGTTCGATGAGATCGTCGACACTGGAAACGACCGCGGAAATCCGCTCTTCCATCGCTTCCCTGCCGATCTGCAGCGTGTAGCAAAGACTCGCGAGATCGATGCCGGTGTCGTTCTTCAGACGCACCAGAAGACGATCCGCGTAATCGCGGAGCCGCTCTTCGGTCCTGGCCGAAAGCACGAACAGGTAAGGTCCGGACAAGCGGTCGTCGTCCACGCGCAACGGCTTGTCGTATTCCTCGACGATGACGCAGGCATTCACGCCGCCCGCACCGAAAGAATTGATCAGCGCGCGCCGCGGATACATGGGCGAATGCGTCCATTCCGACAGCTCATGCTGCAGGTAGAACGGCGAATCGTCGAATTCGATATTCGGATTCACGACGTCCGAATGGATCGAAGGCGCCAACTGCCGATGCTGGATCTGCAGCACCACTTTCGCGAGACCGGCCATGCCCGCCGCCGATTCCGAATGCCCCACATTGGCCTTGACCGAGCCGATGGGACAATAGCGCTGCTTGTCGGTCTGTTTGCGGAACGCCTGGGTCATGGCAGCGACCTCGAGGCTGTCGCCCAACTGGGTTCCGGTGCCGTGACCTTCGATGTAACTGATGGACTCCGGATGCACTTTCGCCTTCTTCAGCGTACGCGCGATCAGGTTCGCCTGCGAATTCGGATTCGGCGCCGAATAACCGTTCGAACGGCCGCTGTGATCGTAGGCGCTGCCCGAGACGACCGAGTAGATGCGATCCTGATCGGCGATCGCGCGACTCAGAGGCTTCAACACCAGCGTACCGACGCCTTCGCCCGGGACGAATCCATCGTCGCCCGCGCCATAGCTGTGGCACTTGCCGTCGGCGGACAACATGCGCCTGTAGCACAGCGACTGGTATTTCGAAGGATGCAGATAGAGATTGACGCCGCCGGCGATGGCGACCTGGCATTCGCGGCTCTTCAGGCTTTCGCAGGCGAGATGCACCGCGACCAGCGAGGACGAACACGCCGTATCGATCGGCATGCTCGGCCCGTTGAAGTCGAAGACATAGGACACGCGATTGGCGATGGACCAGGGCATGGCGCTCGCCTGCAGTGCGTCGCCGCGACTGCCCTGCTGCGCGGCCAGGAGATGGTACGAGTTCGTGGTGACGCCGACGAAAACGCCCACGTCCGCGCTTCTGCCTTTCGGGAACATCCGCTTCATGCTTTCGCGGGTGTATCCGGCATCTTCGATCGCCGCCCAGACCGACTCCAGGAAGACCCGCTCCTGCGGATCGACGATGTTCGCCTCTTCCGCGGGAATATTGAAGAATCCGGCGTCGAATTTGTCGTGATCGTCGAGGAAGCCGCCCCACTTGCAATAGATTTTTCCGTCTGAGGAAGCCGCCGGATCCGGGTCGTAGAAGGACTGGAAATCCCAGCGCTCCGACGGCACGAGATCGATCATCGACCGTCCCAGCTTGAGGTTCTGCCAATACGCATCGAGATCTTCGGAGTGCGGGTAGCGGCCGTGGATGCCGACAATCGCGATCTGCTCGTGCTCATCGCCCATCTCGCGGTCGGAGGCTTCGTCCTCGGAGGCTTCCTCCACTTCCCCGGCCATCGCGATGGATGCTTCGTCGACGCTGCCGCCGCCGAACAGCCCGATCAGGGCGTCGCGGGCATACTGGATCAGATACTTCGCGAGTTCGTCGATGGACTCGTATTCGTAGAACAAGGTCTTGGGCAGGACACCGAAATCCCGCTCGAGGACGGTATTGAAGCGATTGATCATCACCGATTCGATACCGAAGGATTCGAAGCGTTCGCTCGATGCGATCCGGTCGGGCGCGAGCTTGATCTCCTCGCCGATCAGATCCTTCAGGTACGCCTCGGTCTTCGCGAACAGCGTCGCGGAGTCGATCTCCGTTTTCTGCGGAAGCGGAAGACCGCTTTCCATGCGCATGAATTTCGGAGCGAAATGCGCTTCTATCTTCGAAGGAATTCCGTAGAGCGCGACCACCTGCGACGCATCCGAACGCAGAGCGTCTTCCCAACAGTGAATGCCTTCCTCCGTCGGCAATGGCGAGATGCCCGCCTGTGCTTTATGGGCGCGGATATCGTCCTGCGCAAGCGCCATTCCGCCGTCGGCCCACAGCGGCCAATCGATGGAAACGGTTCTGCCCGAGCGCAAGCCCGCACTGCGCATGGATTCGCGATGTTCGGCGAACGCATCCAGGAAATGATTGGCGTAGGCGTAATCGCTCTGGCCAACATTGCCCACGGCGCCGGCCACCGACGCGAACATGACGAACAGATCCAGAGCTTCGTGCTGCGTCGCGAGATCGAGATTGATCGCGCCATGGATCTTCGGCGCCAACACCGGCGTCATCTCGGCCATCGTCTTCTTCAGGATGAACGCATCGCGGTTCGAGCCCGCGCTGTGGATCACACCGTTGATATCCGAAAAACGCGCTTTCGCTTCGCGAACGACGCTGTGCATGTCGTCGATACTGGAAACATCGGCCTGAAGACAGAGCACTTCAGCACCATGCGCCTCGAGCCGCGAGAGGATCTGCGCATGCTTCGCGCCCGCAGCGGAACGGCCGACCAGAATCAGTTTCGCCCGATATTGCCTGGCCAGATATTCGGCGAAGATCAGCCCCAATCCCCCCAGGCCGCCGGTCACGAGATAGACGCCGTTCTGTCGCAACGGCAACGCCGCCGCACCAGCGGAGACATCGAGTGCCACCAGCCCACGCGCGTAGCGGACAGGCCCGTGTTCGTCGGCTGCGGCCTCGTCCCGATAACGGACTTCCTTCGCGGCCCATGCGCCGCTCTGCAATTCCCGCAGCAGCCATTCGGCATGTTCGGAAGACGCTGGCTCGGCGTCCTGCGACCCGCGAACGATCTCGACCGTTTTCGTGAGATAGCCCGGATTTTCCAGACTCAGCGTCTTCAGGAAACCGGCGCTGGCCGCCGCCAACGGGGCGCTTTCGCCCGCCGCGCGGGAATAGACCGACATGATCTTCGGCGGCACATGCGACTTGTGCCGCATCAATGCCTTGCTCAGGTGCAACAAGACATGGATTCCACCATCGATGCCCTGTTCGACCTGCATCGCGTCGCCAAGATCGCAAGGCGCGGCGCCGCGATGCAGAACGACAGCGGGAAACAGATCGCTGCTGTTGAGGTTGTCCACGAGCTGGTGGAAGTGCTCTTCCTGCCTGACATCCAGGACATAGGTGTTGACGTCGATACGCTCGAACGCACTACCAGGTTTCGCCAGAACGAAACGGCCTGCGAAGCCGGCAGCGCCCTCGAGGGCCAACATGGCGCGAAGCAAGGCATCCGACGCATCCAGGATGAGGATCGATCCGGTGCTGCTCGACAACGCATCCAGTCCGTCGAGCGGCTGCGGCCGCCAATGCGGCTGGAAGTACATCCGCCGCTTGTCTTCCTTGCGCGGCAACGCGGCGGTCTTCTGCACTTCGACCGCACGCATCTGCACTGCGGGCGCATTCAGCGTTTCCTGGGCGATCCAATACCGTTCGCGCGCGAACGGATACGTCGGCAACGACACGCGGCGCAGATGGCCGTGCCTGCGCATGCGCGACCAGTCGATCTCGACGCCCATGATCCAGAATTTCGCGATCTTGGTCAGATCCCTGTTCACCAGCAGTTCTTCGAGGAACGCTTTACCCGCGCGACCCTCGACGAGATTACCGGCGCCGTATTGGAATTCCTTGACGTTGCCGTAATAGACGTCTTCCAATTCATGGATGCCGCCCGCGGATCTCGCGTCGCCCATGCGTCGCGAAGCCGCCCAGCGGGCCAGTTTTTCGCTCAGATCCTGCAGGCTCGTCGACACCACGACCAGACGCGCCGCCATCGGCGTGCGTCCGACCTGCGATGTGTAAGCGATGTCGGCCAGGGAGACCGCGATCGCATCGTCGAGGTGCGCCGCCATGCTTTCGGCATAGCGGCACAGCGTGTCCTGGTCCCTCGCCGACAGCACGAAAGCTTCGGGCTGCGCCGGATGCATCGCCGCTTCGGGCAGGCTCGCTGTCGCATGCTCTTCGATGATGAGATGCGCATTTGCGCCACCGGCGCCGAAGGAACTCACACCGACGCGCCTGGGGTGCTCCGCGACCCGTTTCCATTCCGCCAACTCGGTCTGCACATAGAACGGGGTGTTTTCGAAACTGATATTGGGATTGAGCGGATCGGCATGCAGCGAGGGCGCCAATTGGCCGTGCCGGATCTGCAGCAATGCCTTGGTTACGGCGGCGATGCCGGCGGCGGCCTCCAGATGCCCGATGTTGGATTTGACCGAACCGATCGCGCAGAACTGCCGCGCGTCGGTCGATGCTTCGAACGCTTTCGTCAGACCGGTGATCTCGATCGGATCGCCCAGCGAAGTTCCGGTGCCGTGCGTTTCGATATAGCTTAGCGTCTTCGGATCGATCCCGGCCTTGCGGCACGCATCGATGATGAGATCGGCCTGCGCGTTCGGATTGGGCACCGAATAACCGTTGGTCTTGCCGCCGTGGTTGATCGCGCTGGATTTGATCACCGCATAGATCTGGTCGCCATCGCTCAGCGCGTTTTCGAGCGGCTTGAGCAGGACTGCGCCGACGCCTTCGCCCGGCACATAGCCGTCGCCGCCTTTGCCGAAGCTCCGGCATCTGCCGTCGCTGGAAACGAATTTTCCCTGGCTGAGGGTCAGATATTTGTAGGGATGGACCGAAATATTCACGCCACCGGCGATCGCCGCTTCGATCTCGCCCTTGCGCAGTTCTTCGCAGGCCATGTGGATCGCGGTCAACGAAGAGGAACACATCGTATCGATCGCGAGGCTCGGGCCGTGGAAATCGAAGAAATAGGAGATCCGGTTCGCGACCGATGCGTGGGATGAGGTCGGCATCGACGCATTGCCGCGCATCACCGACTCGGCGCCGAACAGCTCGTAGTGACCCCACATGACGCCGACGAACACACCGACGCGGCGCGATGCCATGCTTTCCTTGCTGTAGCCGGCGTCTTCGATGGTCTGCCACACGGTTTCGAGGAACAGTCGCTCCTGAGGGTCGGTCAACTCCGCTTCTTTCGGCGAAATATTGAAAAACAGCGGGTCGAACTTGTCGGCGTCGTCGATGAATCCGCCCCACTTGCTGTAACTCTTTCCGGCTTTGTTCGGATCCGGGTCGAAATAGAACCGGTTGTCCCAACGCTCGGTCGGAACCTCGGTGATGCAATCCCTGCCGTGTTTCAGGTTGTCCCAGAATTGCTTCAGATTCTCGGCCTGCGGATATCGACCCGCCAGCCCAACGATGGCGATCTCCTTCGGCAGTTGCTTTCCCGATTCGACGAAACGGCCTCTGGCCCTGCCGCTATTCCGCGACGCTTGCGCGAGACGCGGGAGGTCGACGCTGATCGGCGCCGAACGCGATACCACCGCTTGCACATCGTCATGGATGCCGATGCTCTGCCGCACCTCGGCCGGATGCGCCTTGATCAGATAGCCCGCCAATGCGGCGATGGTCTGATATTCGAAGAACAGCGTCTTCGAGAGCGAACCGAAGGTCTGTTCGAGCTGATTGGTGAGCTTCATCGCCAGCACCGAATCGATGCCGTAATCTTCCAGCGCCGCCTGCGGATCGATCTTGTGCGCAGCGAGTTTCAGGATCCCGGAGAATTCCTTGCGCAGATAGTCCTGCGTCTTCTCCGCAAGACTCTCGGCATCGATCGATATGGTCGGAAGCGCGAGAACAGACGTGCCGACGACAGCAGACGCCGAAGGCTTCTCCAGCAACGCCCGTCGCATTCGCGCGAGGTCGCCTTCGGTCACCATCGTCTGCGCATGCGGCAGCGCCAGCGCGCGATGGAAGGCTTCCAGCCCGGCGCTCGTGCGCATCGGACGCATGCCGGTGGTCTGCTCCAGCAGCGCCAGACGGTCCGCGCCGATCTCCATGCCGCCGGCCTGCCACAGCGGCCAAGCGATCGATCGCGTGCGACCATGACGCTGCCCAGCCGCCACTTGCGCATTGCGATACGCCGCAAAGCAGTCCATGAAGCCGTTCGCCGCCGCGTAATCGGCTTGGCCGGGATTGCCCAAAGCGCCCGCCATCGACGAGAACAGCGCGAAGAAATCCAGCTCGACATCGCGCGTCGCGTCGTCCAGATGCAGCGTGCCTGTCACCTTCGGCGCCAGCACCGCTGCGAACTCCGCCGCCGTCTTCTTCAGGATGAAATTGTCCGCGATCATGCCCGCGCTGTGCAGGATTCCGCTCAGCGTGCCGTGTTCTTCGCAAATCTCTGCGATCAACTGTCCGACCTCAACCGCATCGCCCAGATCGACCTGCCGGTAACTCAATCGTCCCGGCAGCGACAGCACGTCCAGCAACGCGCGCTTGTCGTCGCTCAATGCCGAACGACCAGTCAGCACCACTTTCGCGTCCTGCGCGGTATCGAGAATGGCTTTCGCGAACACCATGCCCAGGCCGCCCAGGCCACCGGTGATCAGATACACGCCCTCATCACGGAACGCCATCGGTGCCGCAGTGGGATCCGCCGGCACTTCCTGCCAGCGCGAAATCTTACGGCCTTCCGGGCCGTACTTGACCAGCGCATCCTGCGTCTGCTGCATCTCGGCCTGGAGCTGCTTGCCCAGTTCCTTCGCCGACGTCTGCGCCGGCACCAGGATCAACCCGGTCGCCAACTGCGGGTTCTCCAGCGCTGCGGTCTTCAACAGACCCGACAGACCTGCGAACACCGTCTGTTCGCCCTGATCCGGGACCACGACCTGCACCAGCACTTTGCCTTCCGGCTTGCTCTGCAGCAGCGTCTGCACGTGCTCGAAGCAGGCCAGCGCATAATCGCCGTAACGTTCAGCGAGCGTCTTGCCCGATCCCGCCTGCAGCGATCGGCATTGACTGCCTACGAGCGAACCCGCGAGCTTGCGGGCATCGACCTTCGGCAGTTCGCACAGCAGCACATGGTGTTGCGCGTATTCGATATTCTCCGCCGCGGCTTCGGCCGGCTCCCACACCGGCACCACCATCAGGGTCTCGGCCGTCGCTTCACGCACGGCGGACGCGATGATCTCCTTGCCCAGCGTGCGCGACGAGAATCCGCGCATCTGCACGCAGACGTGGCCCTGCGCATCGCACAGGTCGATATCGAGTTTCACCACCTTGTCGTTCGCCCGACTGCCGGGCGCATAACGCACCCACGCCAGCATGTCGCGATTGCAAGGCGAAACGACCCGCAGCATTTCCAGCGCGAACGGCAGCCATGCGGTATTCGAACCATCTTCCAGCAGACCCACCGCCGACTGCAGCGCGCCGTCGAGCAGGCTCGGATGCAGGACGTAATCGCCCGCTGCGGACTCGACGCCCGTCGGCAGGCGCAGTTCCGACAATACTTGGCCCTCGCCGCGATGCAGCGCTGTCACCGCCTGGAACGCAGGCCCGTACAGCAGCCCCATCCGCGCGCAATTCGCGTACAGCGTCGTAGCCGTCATGCTGTCGCCGCTCATCTGTGCCTTCAACTGCGCCAGATCCAGCGCTGCGGGAAGCGCACTGCCATCCAGAACCGCGCGGCCCTGACAGTGGGTGGTCTCTTCACCGCCGACTGCACTGTAGATTTCGTAGTCGATCTGGCCATCGTCGTTCGCCGACAGCGCGATATCGATCCGCGTCGCCCCCGACACCACCAGCGGTTGCGCCCACACCGTGTTGCGCAACTCCAGCGCCACGCCGTTCAATCGGCCGGGCAAGGCCTGTTCGATCGCAGCCCGCGCCATCTCCAGATAGGCCACGCCGGGCAGGATCTTGCGGCTCGCCTGCCCTTCCAACGTCACCTGATGATCGGCGAGGAAAAACTCATCGCCCGTGAACAGCGTGCTGTACCGCTGCTCGCTCAGGTCGGATGTATTGCTGTGCAACAGCGGATGCAGCACCGCAGTCGTCGCACCGCCTGTGGCGGCGCCGCGACTGAGCGCGGACAGATCGACCCAGTAGCGCTCCTTCGCGAACGGATAGGTCGGCAGACTCATCCGCCGCGGTCTGGCCGCGCCGTACAGCTGCCGCCAATCCACGTCCAGACCCTTCGTCCACAGCTCCGCAAGCTTCGATAACTTGCGGTTCGCGATCCACTTCTCCACCGCCTGCTGCAGATCCGTATCGGAGCCGAACAGCGCCAGTGCTTCGCGATTGCGCTTCGCCTGGCCCTGGTAGCATTCGTCGATGCCCTCCTCGCCAGCGACGAAAGATTCGAGCTTCTCTGCCAGCGATTCTGCCGTGCTCACGACGAAGCCGATGCGCTCGTCCATCGCCTCACGGCCCACCTGCAGGGTGTAGGCCATCGCCGTCGGATCGACCGCATCGACATCGCTGCGAACGAATGCCAGCAGCTCGCGCGCCTTTTGCCGCAATTGCTCGGCCGTGCGTGCCGACAGCACCACCACGACCTGCGCATGCGTCACCGCCTGCTCGACCGGCGCGTTGTATTCCTCGATCAACATGTGCGCGTTGGAACCGCCGGCACCGAACGACGAGATGCCCGCAATCCGCGACAATACGCGGCCGTCGACCACCGGTGCGTCCCAGGCGCGCAGCGACTGGTTGACCACGAACGGACTCTTGTCGAAGTCGATATGCGGATTGAGCCGCTCGGAATGCAGCGACGGCACGATCTGGCGATGCCGCATCTGCAGCAGCACCTTGGTCAGGCCGGCGATGCCCGCCGCCGATTCGCAATGGCCGATATTCGATTTCGCCGAACCGATCAGGCAGAAGCCGGTGTCCTGGGTGTAGGACTGGAACGCCTTGTTCAGCGCCGCGATCTCGATCGGGTCGCCGAGTTTCGTGCCGGTGCCGTGCGCCTCGATATAACCGATCTGTCGCGCATCGATGCCCGCTTCGCTGAGCGCACGCGAGACGACGCCGGCCTGCGCTTGCGGATTCGGCACCGAATAGCCGTTGGTCTTGCCGCCGTGATTGAGCGCGCTGCCGCGGATCAGGCCGTAGATCTGGTCGCCGTCGCGCTGCGCTTCGGACAGCCGCTTCAGCACGACGACGCCCACGCCTTCGCCCGGAATGTAACCATCGCCGCCCTCGCCGAAACTCTGGCAATGCCCGTCGCTGGAAATGAACTGGCCTTCGCTGAGCACCAGATATTTATTGGGATGAATGCTGACATTGACGCCGCCGGCGATCGCGAGACTGATGCGGCCCTGCTTCAGATCCTGGCAGGCGATGTGGATCGCAGTGAGCGACGACGAACACATGGTGTCCAGCGTCATGCTCGGGCCGTGCAGATTCATCGCGTACGAGACGCGATTGGCGATGCTCGCCGCACTCACGGCAATCCCCATGGGGCTGCCTCGCGCGCTGATGTCCGCACCGAACAACTGGTACTCGGTGTACATCAGGCCGACATACACGCCGACCTGGCCGGCGAGATCCTGCGCATCCGGTATCTGCAGGCTTTCGCGACTGTAGCCCGCGTCCTCGACCGCCATCCAGGCATGCTGCAGGAACAGGCGTTCCTGGGGATCGATCAGTTCCGCTTCACGCGGAGAGATGTTGAAGAACAGCGGATCGAACTCGTCGACGCCGGCGATGAAGCCGCCCCATTTGCTGTAGTGACGTCCGCTTTCACTGCGATCCTCGCTGAAATACTGCCGCCAATCCCAGCGATTTTCCGGAACTTCGATAATGCAGTCCTTGCCGTCGCGCAGATTGCGCCAGTAAGCCTCGACATCGACGGCTTCCGGATAGCGGCCGCTGAGGCCGATGATCGCGATCGGCTCCGCATTGTTCTTCGCGCTCACGGCAGGCGCGCGCGCGCGCCCGGAACGCCGGCTGACGACCGGCTCGGACGCAAGGCTCCTGACCGGCACCGATGCGGCCATCTTTTCGCGCGAGGGTGTTGGATCGGCGCCTCCGGTATTCGCTGCATCAAAAAGCGATGCCAGCGTCCCCGTATGACTGTCGACGAAATATCGCGTCAACTCGCGAATCGTCTGGTATTCGAAGAACAGGGTTTTCGGCAACGAACCGAAGGTCTGCTCCAGCACGTTGGTCAACTGCATCGCCAGAATGGAATCGATGCCGTAGGCCTCCATCGCTGCGCGCGGATCGATCCTGTTCGCCGGCAGTTTCAGCAGACCCGACAGCGCTTTGCGCAGAAAGTCCTCGGTCTTCGCGGTCAATGCCTGGGCATCGGCCGCCGCTGGCGCCACAGGCGGCGGCGCGTCGGGGCTCGCAACCGCAGCGTTGCCGAACAGCAGCGCTGCGCGCATCCGCGCGACATCGCCCTCGGCGACCATCATCTGCGCATTGTCCAGCGCCAGGCTGCGATGGAACGCATCCAGCCCGGTCGTCGTCTGCATCGGACGCATGCCGCGGGTGCTTTCCAGCAGCGCCAGACTCTCCGCATCGATCTCCATTCCACCGGCCTGCCACAGCGGCCAGTCGATCGAGCGCGTGCGGCCATGTCGGTGCCCGGCTGCCACCAGCGCGTTGCGATGCGCCGCGAAGCCGTCCATGAAAGCGTTGGCGCTCGCGTAATCGGCTTGGCCCTGATTGCCGAAGGCACCGACCATCGACGAGAACAATACGAAGAAATCCAGTTCGACATCGCGGCTGGCTTCATCGAGATGACTCGTGCCGATCACTTTCGGCGCCAGCACCGCGGTGAATTCTTCCGGCGATTTCTTCAGAATGAAATTGTCCGCGATCATCCCCGCGCTGTGCAGGATCCCGCTCAGCGCACCGTGCTTTTTGCGGATGTCCGCGATCAAGCGCACGACCTGAGCCGGATCGCCGAGGTCGACCTGCCGGTAATGCAGACGATCCGGCTGCGGCGACAACGCTTCCAGCTGCGAACGCTTCCCGTCGCTCAGCGCCGAACGTCCCGTCAGCACGACCTTCGCACCGGGCGTTTGCAGAATCGCCTGCGCGAACACCATGCCCAGACCGCCCAGACCGCCGGTGATCAGATAGACGCCCTGCTCGCGGAATGCGACCGGCGCCGACGCAGGACCATCTGCCTGCAATTCCTGCCAGCGCGAAACCCGACGTCCTGCCGCGCCGTACTCGACCAGCGTATCCTGCGGCCGCTGCGTCTCGTCCTGAAGATGACGGGCCAGTTCCTTCGTCGTGGTCTGCACCGGCACCAGAATCAACTGCCCAATGCATTGCGGATTTTCCAGCGTCGCGGTCTTCAGCAACCCCGACAGCCCCGCGAGCATCGCCTGCTCGCCCTGGCCCGGCACCACGATCTGGATCAGCACCTTGCCTTCGGGCCGCGACTGCAGAATCGATTGCACGCGCTCGAAGCAGATCAAGGCATATTCGCTGTAGCGTTCGGCGATCGTCTTGCTCGCTTGAGCCTGCAGCGATCGGCACTGACTGCGCGTCAACGCGCCGCTCAATTTCCGTGCATCGACTTTCGGCAATTCGCACAGCAACACATGATGTTCGGCGTAGTCGTGCTTACTCGATACCGCTCCGGTATCGCCTGTTTCCCACGTCCGCACCGCGAACAAGGCGCCGGCGGCATCGCCAGGCTTCGTTGCCGGAGCGATGTCCTTGTCCAGCATGCGCGAGGAGAAACCGTGCATCTGCACGCAGACATTGCCCTGCGCATCGCACAGATCGACATCCAGCTTCACCACTTTGTCGTTCGCATGGCTGCCGGGTGCATAGCGCACCCACGCCCGCATCTCGCGCACGCACGGCGACACGATCCGTAACGACTCCAGCGCGAACGGCAGACGCGCCGCATTCGTTCCGTCTTCGAGCAGGCCCACCGCCGATTGCAATGCACTGTCGAGCAGGCTGGGATGCAGAATATAGTCGCCCGCCGCGGACTCCACGCCTTCCGGCAACCGCAGTTCCGCCAGCACCTGGTCTTCGCCGCGATGCAGCGCCACCACGCCCTGGAACGTGGTTCCGTACAGCAGACCCATCCGCGCGCAGGTCGCGTACAGCGCCGCCGGAGTCATGCCGTCGGCACTCATCCGCGCCTTCAACTGCACAAGATCCAGCGCCGCCGGAAGCGCACGACCATCGAGAACCGCACGCCCCTGGCAGTGGATGGTTTCTTCGCCGTTCGCAGCGCTGTAGACCTCGTAATCGATCTGGCCGTCGTCGTTCGCCAACAGCGCGATATCGACCCGGGTATTTCCCGACACCACCACCGGCTGCGCCCAGACCGTGTTGCGCAGTTCCAATACCGTCCCGGCCGACCGCTCCGGCATCGCCTGCTCGATCGCCGCGCGGGCCATTTCCAGATAGGCCACGCCCGGCAGCACCTTGCGGCCAGGTTGGCCTTCCAATTTCACTTGATGATCGGCAAGGAAGAATTCTTCGCCCGTGAACGTCGTGCTGTAACGCTGCTCGCTCAAGTCGGAGGTATTGCTGTGCAGCAGCGGATGGATGATCGATCCGGATGCCATGCCGGAAGAGCGACGCGAGAACTGGCTGACCAACGACACGGCATTGGCTTTCGACAGCCTCTTGCTCTTCAGTTCGGCAACGACATATTCGATAAAATCGACCATCACAACACTCCTGATTTCAAAAATTCCGACAACAACGACTGCAACGTACCGCAAGACCGCATCGAGCCCGACCAGAAGATCCCGGTCAGACCAGCATTTTCAACAACCTGACCGCCTGGGCTGTTTCGATCGCATCGCTTTCGATCCTGCCGACGAGCTCCTCGATCGCTCTGTTCTCGGCGGACGCATGCGCGCCTTGACCCGGGTCCAATTCGACAGGCTCCGCTTCGGTAGAAGCGGCATCCGCCCAGTAACGCTCACGGGCGAATGGATACGCAGGCAGGCCGATACGCGCCGGCACTTGGGCGCCGTAGAGTTTCTTCCATTCGATACTCACGCCCTGGACCCACAGCTCCGCAAGCTTGGACGATTTCCCCTGCGACAGCCACTGGTCGATCACCGCGCGCATATCCTCGTCGCTGCCGAGGATCTTCATGCCGTCCTCGCCGCTCTCGATGAGTCCGCGGAATGTATTGTCCACACCCTCCTCACCGTCGACGAATGCGTTCAGCTTCGCGGACAATTCCTCCACGGAATCGACCACCAGAGCAAGGCGCTCTTCCATCGCCTCTCTCCCGAGCTGCAGCGTATAGGCCATCGACACAAGATCGATGCCCGGCAGCGCGGAGTCTTCCTGGATTCCGGCTTCCCTCGATTGCGCCTCGCGGATGAACCGCAGCAGATCGCTGGCCTTTTCCCGCAGTTGCTCCGCGGTCCTGGCCGACAGTGGAACGATCATGCCGGATCGCTTCTGTGCCGCCGGATGCGACCGCTCCGCCAACGCAGCTGATGGATATTCTTCGATCACCAGATGCGCATTCGTGCCGCTGTAACCGAATGAGCTGACCGCCGCCCGCCTCGGCGTGCCGGGAACGGCATCCCAGGCGCGCTTTTCGCGACACACGAAGAACGGCGAATCCACGAAATCGAATCTCGTGTTTTCGCGACTGACGTGCAGGCTCGGCGCCAGCATGCGATGCCGCATCGACAGAAGCACTTTGTGGACGCTCGCAACACCGGCCGCGGATGTGGTGTGACCGATATTGCTTTTCACGGAACCTATGCCGCAATAGTTGCGCTTCGTGGTCTTTTCGTTGAAGACCGTCGCGAGTGCCGTCAACTCGATGGGATCGCCCAGCTTCGTACCGGTACCGTGCGCCTCGACGTAGCCGATGGTGCCCGGATCGATGCTGTACCTCGAATACACCTCCCGCAGAAGTTCGGTCTGACTGTTGACGCTCGGCGCCGTGATTCCGTTGGTCCTGCCGTCCTGATTGACGCCGGAACCGATGATGACGCCATAAATGCAGTCGTTGTCGGCCTCCGCATCCTCGAGACGCTTGAGCACGACCGCGCCCACGCCATCGCCCACCACGATGCCATCGGCGGAATCGTCGAAGGCCTTGCACTTGCCGTCGGCAGACAGCATGCCTGCCTGGGTCATCGCCTGGAACGATTCCGGAGAGAACCACAGGCTCACGCCTCCGGCCAGCGCCATGTCGGTTTCGCGATTCGAAAGCCCCTGGCAAGCGAGATGGATCGCGACCAGCGAAGACGAACACGCCGTATCGATGCAGATGGCCGGGCCTTTGAGATTGAGGTAATACGCGATCCGCGCCGCGGCGATGGCATTGCTGTTGCCGGTCACCGTGGTGGCCAGCGTTCCATGCTTCGACAGCAGCATGGAATATTCGTTGCTGCCGATGCCGAGATACACGCCGCATTTGCGATTGTTCAATTCGCCGGTGGAATAACCGGCGTGCTCGAAGGCTTTGTAGCTTTCCTGCAAAAACAGGCGATGCTGCGGGTCCATATAGACGGCTTCGTGCGGCGAGATCCGGAAGAACAGCGGATCGAAAGCGTCGATACCGTCCATCGCGCCGAGCCATTTCGAATTCGTCGTTCCCTGCCTGCTCTGATCCGGATCGTAGTAGCGATCCGCATCCCAGCGCCAACCGGGAATTTCGACGACCGCATCTTTGCCGGCAGCCAGATTGTCCCAGTACTCGCTCAGGTTGTTCGCTTGAGGGTATTTTCCGGACATGCCGACGATCGCGATCTTCTGACCGGAAGCGTTTCGATTGCCGACTTTCGCAGGCCTGAGGCCCCAGTCTCGGAGTCGAGGACTGCGCTGCGGGACAGGCGGAACCGGACCCATGTCGCTCGGAACCGCTTCGACGGAATCACCAGTCGCGACTTCATGCGCAGGCAGCTTGGCGATTTCACCCAACAGATGCGCCGCAAGCGCACTGATGCACGGATAGTCGTATATGACGATATTCGGCAAGGAAGTGCCGTACGTGGCATTGATGGCCGTGATCCACTCCAGCCCGATGAAGGAGTCCATGCCGAGGTCACCGAAAGCACAGTCCAGAGCAATCCCGGAGACTTTCATCTTCAGTGTCGCTGCCAGCCCGGCCCTGAGCTCGTCCTGCAGCCGTCGCTGATCGACGCGCCCGCTTGCCATGGCGCGCGTTGCGGCCTGCGGTATGCCCGGCACGCTCGCAGACACAACGGGGCCATCCACGGCAGCCGTCGGCACCGCACGCTTGGCTTGATACGATTTCAACAGGAACTTTTCGGTGCGCGCAGGTTTGCCCACCATCACCAGCGTCTGCATTCGATCCGCCGCCATGATATCCAGCCACAGGTCGATCCCGGCCCGCGTCGCAAGCGGCTCGTTGCCGAATTCCTGCGCGCTCATCTTCAGGTAGGCGGAAGCGAGCGCATCGTCTTTCCGACCCATGCCGCCTTCCTCCCATAGCGGCCAATTGATCACGACCGTTTTTCCGCATCGCGTTCCGCAGCCCTGGCGATATGCGGCATAGGCCATCTGAAAGCGGTTCGCGATCGCGTAATCGCAGGAACCGAGATCTCCGAACGCGGCCGCAGCCGATGAGAAGTAGCAGACGAAATCAAGTTCATGCCCGTCGAAGACATCACCGAGCGCCAATGTCCCGGCGATCTTCGGCACCAGCACCGCGTCGATTTCGGCCGCGGATTTCTCATGGAACGGCTGTCCGGACTCGACACCCGCCGCATGGATGATGCCGGAAAGATTCCCCGGCAGCGCCTTTGCCCATGCGCCGAGAGCCGCCTGATCGGCGATATCCACATCATGATAATGCGCGGCCTTCGCCCCCATTCCGACCAGAGCATCGAGCTGTTCGCGCATGGACGACGATATGGGACGCCGACCCAGGAGATGCAATTCGGCGTGATGATGTTCCGCCAGATATTGCGCGAACTTCAGCCCCAACGCGCCGCCGCCGCCGGTAATCAGATAAGTGCCACCGTCCTTGATGATCGACGCCCGCACCGCAGCCCCGCAAACCGTCGGCCTGCACGCAAGCCCATAACGCTTTTCGCCCGCGTAGCGAACGACGCCGCCGATGCGGCAGGTCGCCACAACCTGTTCAGGCACGCGCCCGACGGAATCGGTCAACAGCACGGACACTTTGGTTTTCGGCAGAACGCTTTTCAGCGAGCGTTCGAAGCCGATCCATGCGTAATCCCAGCAGGACGCCAGGTTCGACTCGTCGTATCCACCGACCAGCACCACCTGCGCCACCGGCCGCGTCGAGGCCGAGATGGCCTTGAACAGATCGAAGATCGCATGAATCCCTGCATCCCGTCGGCCCTTGGCCCAGGCGTACACAATGGTGACCGGCGATGGCTGGCCGCTATCGCCGGCCGCATGGTCGAGCAGATCGCGAATGGCGTCGGCGTCGTCCAATCGGCAGCGATGGATGCGCCCGGACAACTGCCGATCGCCCTCGTCTGCGACGACATAATCGGCCGCGGAGAAGAACGACGCATCGTCGCTCTTGCTCGTTTCCTCGATGAAATCGCCGTCTGCGAACACCAGAAGCCGGGTGTTCTCGACGGAAGCCATCGAGATATCCGAAGACTGTTCTTCCCAATATTCCTCGAAGCACAAGGATTGCGCCGCCTCTTCCACCCGCGATGGCGCATCCGTGCCTGCGTCGCTGTCCACAGAAGATTCAGAGATCTTCAGGCCGATCATTTCCACGCAGACATTGCCATGTTCGTCGCAGAGATCGATATCGAATACGTTCTCTTCGGTACGGCGCACCCATGCGGACATGTTTCCTGCGCATGACGCCAGTGGTCGCAGCGATGCCAAGGCCACAGGTTTCAGAGCATGGCCCGGCATGCGTGCTGGCTTTCCGGTCAGCGCGATCACCGCAAACAGAGCGCCCTGCATCATGGCCGGGGGTATCGCAAAGACTTCACTGTCGTTTCCGCTGCGTTCCGGAAGCCGCAATCGCACGATGGCTTGATGCTCGCCCTTCAGGATGTCGAATCCCTCGCTGGTACTGTCCCCGTCGAGATCGACACGCCTCATCGACGCCTTCATTCCGTCGAGATCGATCGACCTTGGCGCCGGCATGTCGATGAAGATCGCATGGCCGGAGACATGAATGAGGTCCCCGATATCCTCATGGCCGAATATTTCGTAGTCGATCCGGCCATCATCGCTCGCGCAGAGTGCGATGCCGACATGCGTGCCCTCACGGATGTCGATGGTTCCCGCCCATTCGACATCCCGGATTTCGAGTGCAGCCGATTCCAACCGACCGGAAGAGGCATGCGCTATCGCAGCGCGCACCATTTCCAGGCTCGCCATCTCCGGGAGCGAACGCACGGAATCGCCGCGATGCTCAAGAAAATCCTCGTCGCCGGAAAAGACGGAACGGTAACTTTGTCCCGAGAAATCGGACGTATTCGTATGCAGCAAAGGATGGATGACGCTCGCCAGGTCGACGGATGCTGCGCCGGCAGTGCTTCGCTTCGCTTCGCTCGACACCGGCGTGATCCAATAGCGATCGCGGGCGAAGGGATAGCCGGGCAGCGCGATGCGCCGCGGCCGGGTGTCGCCGTAGAGCCGGTTCCAATCGAATTCCAGACCCTTGACCCACAGATCCAGGAGTTTGGTCAGCCGCTGCTTCGCGATCCACTTGTCGACGATGGTCGACTTCATCTCATCGTCCTGATTGATGAGGCTCAGGCTTTCCCTGCTGCGTTTGACCTGCCCCTGATGGCAATCCTTGTTCGGCGATACGCCATCGACATACGCTTCGATGCGCTCCGCCAATTGGCTGATCGTGCCCGCAAGGAAACCGACGCGCTCGTCCATCGCTTCGCGACCGGTCTGCAGCGTATAGGCCACATCGAACAGATCGACCGACGCATCTTCCCGGCGCAGGAATCGCAACAGATCGCGCGCCTTCTGCCTGAGCTGGTCCGGCGTTTTCGCGGACAAGGGAACGATGACCTTCCCCTCCTGGCTGACGGCGGACACCGGCGTCGCCGCACGCGCCGTCGGCACGTATTCCGCCAGCACCATATGCGCATTGGTGCCGCTGAAGCCGAAGGAACTGATCGCCGCCCGGCGCCGCTGCGTACCCTGCACCGTCCATTCGCGCAGCCGGCTGTTGACGTAGAACGGACTGCCTTCCAGACGGATATGTTCGTTGAGGTTTTCGAATTGGGCGGTCGGCGGCAACTGTCGGTGTTTCAGCGCCAGCAGCAATTTGATGACGCCCGCTGCGCCCGCGGCCGTGAGGCAGTGGCCGATACTGCTCTTCACCGAGCCCAGCGCGCAGTAGTCCGTGTTCTGCGTGTATTTCTTGAAGGACTGCTTCAAGGCCTCCACTTCGATGGGATCGCCCAGCTTGGTGCCGGTGCCGTGGGCTTCGATCAGTTGGATGCCAGCGGGATCGATGGCGTATCGATCGTAGACGTCCTGTTCCAGACGGGTTTGCGATTCCGGATTCGGCGCGGTGATGCCGTTGGTCTTGCCGTCCTGATTGACGCCCCAGCCTTCGATGACGCCCAGAATGATGTCGTTGTCGCGTTCCGCATCCGCGACCCGCTTCAGCATGATCGCACCCACGCCTTCGCCCAGCGCGAAGCCGTCGGCGCGCTGGTCGAAGGTGAAGCAGCGCCCCTCTGGCGACAGCATGCCGCCCTGCGAAGTCTTGATGTGCATCTCCGGACCGGCCATCACGTAGACGCCGCCGGCCAACGCCAGATCGCTGGCGCCGGTGTTGAGGCTGTCGCAGGCCTGAGCGATCGCGACCAGCGAGGACGAGCAGGCGGTGTCGATCGAAACGCAGGGGCCCTGCAGATTCAGGAAATACGAAATCCGCGCGGCCAGGATCGACGTCGCATCGCCGGTGAAACCGATCGCGCTCAGCTGCTGCTCTCGCGACAACAGATGATAATCGCCGTAAGCGCAGCCGACGAACACGCCGCACTTGCTGCCCGACAATGCGCGCGCGTCGTAGCCCGCGTTTTCGATGGTGTGCCAGCAGGTCTGCAGGAACAGCCGCTGCTGCGGATCCATGCTCTCGGCTTCTCTGGGCGAGAGATTGAAGAACAGCGGATCGAAGCGATCGTATTCTTCCAACGCCCCGAGCCACTGGCAGTAGGTCTTGCCGGCGACCGGATCGCCAGCTCGATAATAGATCTCCGGATCCCATCGCTCCGCCGGCACCTGCGTCATGCAGTCCCGGCCTTCGGCGATGTTCCGCCAGAATTCGTCGATATCGTCGGCCTTCGGGAACTGACCCGCCATGCCGATGACCGCAATGGCCTGCGTCGTCCGGCGAACGCTTGCATCGACTGCGAGGCGCACACCCGTACCGCTGCGCCACGACACCAGAGGTTCGATGGCCGATGTCGCCACGCTGCCCAAGGTCTGCCGCACGCTGCTCATCATCGCCTGCGGCGGATCGGCCGGCGCCGGCATCGCATCCGCAGCCGGAAGGCTCCCGCGAGTGCCCGCTTCCGCGTTCACGTGCCGGCTCAATTGCGCCAGCGTTGGGTGACTGTAGACTTTTGTCGCGTCGATCGACGTGCCGTAGTGCTCGTTGATCCTGCGGATCCAGGTCACACCGCTGATCGAGTCGAGCCCCAGATCGATGAATTGGGTGTGCTCGTCGATATCGCTTTCGCCCAGATGCAGCTCGGCCGCCAGCAGCGACCTCAATACTGCAGCGACATCCGACAGACCGTCGCGAGCGACAACCTGTGCAACGACAGGCGCATGCGGCGCCGAATGATCGGCGGCAGTCTCATTCGCAGGCGACGGGATGATCGCTGGACTCAACGCCCCCAGCTCATCCTGCACATGACGGCTCAGCTGCGCCAACGTCGGATGGCTGTAGACCTTCGTCGCATCGATCGACGTGCCATAACGCTCGTTGATCCTGCGGATCCAGGTCACGCCACTGATCGAATCCATGCCCAGATCGATGAACTGGGTGTGGTCGTCGATGTCGCTTTCGCCAAGATGCAGTTCGTTCGCCAGCAGCGTCCGCAGCGTTGCGGCCACCGCCGACAGATCGTCGGAAGGCACGCTTCTCACGGGCGTTATCGATGCCTGCTGTACTGCGGCCGGGGCCGATTGCGTTTGCGCGACCGCTTCCGTTTCGCCATCGAAACTGCGTTCGATCTGCGCCAAGGTCTCCGACCGACCCACGAACGTCTCGTCGTGCATCGACAGTTCATGGCGATAGGTCGCTTCCAGCGGCGCGTCCATGTAAGCGTTCAATTGATGCTTCAGCGCAATCAGGCGTCCGCGCGATGCGCGCGCCATCGCCTGCGCCAAGGTCATCGCCGCAGACAATACTTCCGCCTTCGGCAGTACGCGGATTCTCGCGCCGCGCGCCTTCAGCTCGCTGCCCGACACGTACTGCGCCGTCAGCAGACTTTCCCACGACAGATCCCGGCCCAGCTTGTCCGCAAGGATCCAGGTCGCGCCGGCGCCCGGCGTGAACCCGTAATTCATGTACGGGCTGACGTAACGACTCTCTTCGGCCAGGATCGCCGCATCCGCGAACATGCCCAGCGTCCAACCCGCACCGATGCCGTGACCCTGCATCGCCGCGATCACCGGCAAGCGACATTTCCGCGCCGACTCGAACACCCGGTGATCGGTGAAGCTGACCTGACCGCCCTGGATCGCCAGCAGACTGTCTTTCGTACCGCCCGATGCAAAGTAATTGTCGTATCCGGTCAGCACCACCGTCTTGTAGCCCGGCGTGTGTTCGATATGCGCGAACGCTTCCTCCACCCCGGCCATGAACGCATCCGAGAACATGTTCTTCGCTTGGCGATCTTCCATCTTCACCACCACCACACCGTCCGGGTGCGCGATGACGGAGACCACCGTCGACACGAGCGCGACTTGCGTCGGCTCGGAAATCCCGAGCGCGCCAGTCTCGTCGCTGCCCGTTTCCGCGATCGGAAGCGCATGCATCCTCTGTTGGATCGCATCGGCGCTGTACGCTTTCCACTCGGCGAGGGTTGCGCGCGGCAAGGTGGTCCATTGCTTGGCCAGCGCAATCGCTGTCGGCAGCACTCGATCCTGCGACACGGCGTCCAATGCCGCCACACGCCGCTGAAGATCGGCGCCCGAGACATCCACGGCGCTCAGCAGAATTTCGCGGCCGGCAGCGATGCCGAAGCGCTGCGTGAAGACAGCGATCGCTGTCTTCGTCAGGCCCGCGCCGATTTCCGCAGCGGAATAGAGCCCGTCGATGTTGTACACCGAGGCGTCGCAGCATTGCGCGACCAGCCAGGCATGACCCCGCGCATGACCTTCCAGCGCCACCACCACCGGCACCCGCGACTCTTCGAGCATCCGCTGGAAGCCCAGCACCGTATTTTCGGAAATGGTCTTCGACGTGCCCGGCAGGAACGCCGGATAATCGCTGGCCAACACCACGGCCTTGTAGGCGCTGCGCTGGAGCTTGGCGAAGATCGGCCCAAGATCGGCCAGCAGTTCTTTCGCCCCAACTTTCTTGCTCGACACCCGGAACCGGATCGACAGCACCGTGTCCGCGATGGTCTCCACATGCAGATGCTTCGCAGGCGACACGATCCTGATCGAATGCTTGGCGGAAGCCACATCCGCAGCCACGGCCGCCATCGGCGTCAACGCAGCGGCCGCCGCCGCCAACGGACGCACCAGATGCTGCTTCAACAATCGCAGCGCCAACGCAGGTTTTGTCGCCAGTTCCGACAGCATCGTCTGCGCATGCGCGTCGACCTGCGTCGCAGGCACGATCGGACAGGTCCAGCCCTTCGCGCGCAATTGCAGACCGGTCGAAAGCGCAGATCCGAACAGCAGATCCTGCGCCAGCACTTCGCCGAAACGCTCGACGAACAACGATGTCTCCGTTGCCGATGGATAACAGTCGCCGGCCGGATCGGTGAAACCGTAGCTCGCCTCTTCGCCCAGCACCATCAGATCGCACAACGCGGCGGTAAAGAAGCCGGCACCGGTCGCGTCGCCCTGAACGACAGCGATCACCGGACACGGCAAATCCGCGATAGCGCGATAGAGCGGCTGCGCGGCGTTGCAGGCATCGCGACCGCCGCGCAGGAAGCCGCGCGCCGTGCCCGCGATCGTCAACACTTTGGCGGATGCATCCCGACTTACATGCGCGAACGCCTGCAGCAGATGATCGATCAAGCTCTCCGAGAGGACATTCGCCCCGTCCGGCGTCTCGATGCAGATCGAAAATACACCTTGACCGTCGCCATGCAGCTCAACGGAAGAAACTTCGACATTCGACACAGCCGTGCCCAGAGCAGCATGCCTGAGCGCGATCGGCGCGCGCGACGCGACGGGCACCGATGCGGAAATCGTTGCCGCAGGCGCGGAGAGCGCAATGCCTGCCGGCTTTTTCTTCTCGACCTCGACGATCGCTACAGGTCCCGACGCCATGAATTCGATGCGCTTCGACAACGGAGCAGCCGCAAGCGGAACGGCAACGGCGATGGTCTTCGGCTCTGTCTGGGCCGCAATGACCGGTGAAGCCATCGGCACAGCCAGCGCCTGTTTCGACGCGACAGCGCCATGCTCCTGCGCTCGTTCGGCTTCGAGCCGGAGCGCATGTCGCCAACCGACGCCGCGCATCTGCACGCAGACATTCCCCTGCTGATCGCACAGGTCGATGTCGAGCTTCACCACCGTTTCGTTCGCCTCGCTGCCCGGCGCATGACGCACCCACGCCAGCATCTCGCGCACGCACGGCGCCAGAACCCGCAGCGTCTCCAGCGCGAACGGCAGACGTGCGGCGCTCGATCCATCATCGAGCAAAGCGGCCGCCACCCGCATCGCGTCGCCCATCAGACCCGGATGCAGGACGTAATCTCCCACGGCCGACTCGGCCGGCTTGCGGATGCGCAATTCCGCCAACACCTGATGCAAGTCGCGATCCGTCTGCGAACGCAGCTGTGCGAGATCGAGCCTCGCGGGCGTCGTCTGCGCAATCGACAACGCACGACCTTGGCAATGGACGATTTCCTGGCCGTCCATGCCGCTGTAGATCTCGAAATCGACGCGATCGTCATCGTTCGCCAACAAGGCGATGTCGACTCGCGTTTTTCCGACCAGCACGACCGGCTGCGCCCACACCATGTCGCGCAGTTCCAGCATCATGGCATCCCGTCGCTCGGGCGTCGCCTGCGAGACGGCAGCACGCGCCATCTCGAAGTAAACGACGGCCGGCAGAATCTTCTGCGTGGAGCCATCCATCGATGCACTTTGATGATCGTCGGCAAAGAATTCATCGCCATCGAAAGTCGACGAATACCGCTGCTGACGGAGGTCTGAAGTATTCGCATGCAACAGCGGATGCAGCACCGCTGTCGTCGCGCCTCGCATCGCTGCGCCGCGACCACCGACAGGCATGTCGATCCAATACCGCTCCTTCGCGAACGGGTACGTCGGCAGACTCATCCGCCGCGGTCTGGCCTCGCCGTACAGCCGCGACCAGTCCACGTTCAGACCTTTCGCCCACAGCTCCGCAAGCTTCGACAGCTTGCGATTCGCGATCCATTTCTCCACCGTCTGTTGCAGATCCGTGTCCGATCCGAACAACGCCAATGCTTCGCGGTTGCGCTTGGCTTGGCCTTCGTAGCACTCATCAATACCCTGTTCGCCGGCGATGAAGGCTTCAAGCTTCTCCGCCAGCGATGTTGCCGTGCTTACGACGAAGCAGAGGCGCTCGTCCATCGCCTCGCGCCCTACCTGGAGCGTGTAGGCCATCGCCGTCGGATCGACCGCGCCGATATCGCTGCGAACAAATGCCAGCAGTTCGCGCGCCTTCTGCCGCAGTTGCTCCGCCGTACGCGCGGACACCACCACCACGACCTGCGCATGCGTCACCGGCTGATCGACCGACGCGTTGTATTCCTCGATCAACATGTGCGCGTTGGAACCGCCGGCGCCGAACGACGAGATGCCCGCGATCCGCGGCAATACGCGACCATCGACCACCGGCGCATCCCAGTCGCGCAGCGACTGGTTGACCACGAACGGACTCTTGTCGAAGTCGATGTGCGGATTGAGCCGCTCCGAATGCAGCGACGGCACGATCTGGCGATGCCGCATCTGCAGCAAGACCTTGGTCAGACCGGCGATGCCCGCCGCCGATTCGCAATGGCCGATATTCGATTTCGCCGAACCGATCAGGCAGAAGCCGGTGTCCTGCGTATAGGACTGAAATGCCTTGTTCAGCGCCGCGATCTCGATGGGGTCGCCGAGTTTCGTGCCGGTGCCGTGCGCCTCGATATAACCGATCTGGCGCGGGTCGATGCGCGATTCCTTCAATGCCCGAGAAATCGCGCCGGCCTGCGCCTGCGGATTCGGGACGGTGTAGCCGTTGGTCTTGCCGCCGTGATTGAGCGCGCTGCCGCGGATCAGACCATAGATATGGTCGCCGTCGCGCTGCGCTTCCGCCAATCGCTTGAGAACGACGGCGCCCACGCCTTCACCGGGAATATAACCATCGCCGCCCTCGCCGAAACTCTGGCAGTGGCCGTCGCTGGAAATGAACTGGCCGGTGCTCAGCACCAGATACTTGTTGGGATGAACGCTGACATTGACGCCGCCGGCGATCGCCAGACTCGTGCGACCCTGCTTCAGATCCTGGCAGGCGATGTGGATCGCGGTGAGCGACGACGAGCACATGGTGTCCAGCGTCATGCTCGGGCCGTGCAGGTTCATCGCATACGAGACGCGATTGGCGATGCTCGCCGCACTGGCGGTAATGCCCAACGGCGTGCCCTGCACGCTGGATTCGGCGCCGAACAACTGATATTCGTTGTACATCAGGCCGACGTAGACGCCGACCTGGCCCGCAAGATCGTGCTGATCCGGGATCTGCAGGCTTTCGCGGGTATAGCCCGCATCCTCGACCGCCATCCAGGCGTGCTGCAGGAACAGACGTTCCTGCGGATCGATGAGCTTGGCTTCCTTCGGCGAGATATTGAAGAACAACGGGTCGAACTCGTCAACGCCGGCGATGAAACCGCCCCATTTGCTGTAGTGACGTCCGCCCTCGGTCCGGTCTTCACTGAAATATTCGCGCCAGTCCCAACGATCCTTCGGCACTTCGACGATGCAGTCCTTGCCGTCGCGCAGATTGCGCCAGTACGCATCGATGTCGATGGCTTCCGGATAGCGGCCGCTCAGACCGATGATCGCGACCGGATCGTCGTTCGCCGCGGTTGCCGTCGTCGCAACCGCTGTGCGCCCGCGACCGGGACGCCTGCTCGGCATCGCTCGATCCTGCGCCGCTGCCGCGGCTTGCGCGACGGGCTGCTGGCTCTCGATGCGCCGGCTCTCGACGCGCTGTCCAGCGCCCGTCGCGAACAGCGCATTCAACCGCGCCGCATGATGGCCGACGAAATAATCCGTCAACTCGCGGATCGTCTGATATTCGAAGAACAGCGTCTTCGACAGGGAGCCGAACGTCAGTTCAAGCTGATTGGTCAACTTCATCGCGAGAATGGAGTCGATGCCGTACGCCTCCAGCGCCGCCTGCGGATCGATCCTGTTCGCCGCGAGCTTCAGGATTCCCGAAAATTCCTTGCGCAGGTATTCCTGCGTCTTCTCCGTCAACGTCGCGGTATCCATCGATGCCGAAGCCATCGTCGTCGCATGCGGCAGCACCTGCATATCGACGACTTGCCGCTCGACGATTTCAGGCGTGTCGAGCAATGTTCTGCGCATCTGCACGGCATCGCCTTCCAGTACCAGCATCTGCGACGCTCGCAGCGCGAGACCGCGCGAGAACGCATCCAGGCCGGTCGCGGTTCGCATCGGCTGTATGCCGGTGGTGCGCCGCAATTGCTCCAGGCCCGACGGGTCGATCGCCATTCCACCGTCCTGCCACAGCGGCCATTGGATCGACAGCGCATGTCCCTGTCGCTGTCCGCTCGCCGCCAGATCATTGCGGTACGCCGCGAACTGGTCCATGAACGCATTCGCCATCGCGTAGTCGGCCTGTCCCACGTTTCCGACCGCACTCGCGATGGATGAGAACATCACGAAGAAGTCCAGCGCCACATCACGGCTGGCCTCATCGAGATGACAGGTGCCCGCCACCTTCGGCGCGAGCACAGCGGTGAGCTCGGCAGCGGTTTTCTTCAGGATGAAGTTGTCCGCAGTCATTCCGGCGCTGTGCAGGATCCCGTCCAGGCGCCCGTGCGCTTCGCAGATCGATGCGATCAGACCCGCGACCTGATCGGGATCGCCAAGATCGACCTGCCGATAAGTCACCCAGTCGGTCTGCGCGGAAAGCGCCGCAAGCAGCGCGCGTTTGTCTTCGTCCAGCGCGGCACGCCCCGTCAACACAAGCTTGGCGTCGCGGGTCCGGCTCAGGATTTCCTTCGCGAAGAGACGCCCCAGACCACCCAGGCCGCCGGTGATCAGATAAACCCCTTCATCCTTGAATGCAGCGCGAGGCGGCGCTTCATCGAGCGGCACTTCCTGCAGGCGCCACACCCGACGTCCGTCCTTTCCGTACTTGACCATCGCGTCCTGCGTGCGCAGCGTCTCGTCCTGCAACTGCACGGCGAGTTCGTTCGTGCTCGTCTGCGTCGGCACCAGAATGAGTTGACCGACGCACTGCGGATTCTCCAGCATTGCGGTCTTCAGCAATGCCGACAATCCGGCGAGCAATGCCGGTTCCTGTCCATCGGCAACGACGATCTGGACCAGCAGCATCCCTTCCGGCCTGCTCTGCAGCAGCGCCTGCACATGCTCGAAACAGGCGAGCGCGTACTCGCCATAGCGTTCGGCGATGCTTCGCTGCGGTTCAACCTGCAGCGACAAGCATCGGCTGCGCGGTAGCGACGCCGACAAGGTTTCGGCATCGATCTTCGGCAACTCGCACAGCAGCACGTGATGTTCGTTGAAGTGCAGTGGACTCGACTCGCGCGCAGCCTCGTCGGCCTGCCATCCGGGCACGGCCAAGACGATGCCCGCCTCGTCGTCGCGAGTTTCGAGTTTGATGGCCTTGATGCTTTCCAGGGCCGCTTCTTTGGTGATTTCCCCGCTGGACAATGCGGCGTAGATCAACCTCAGTTTCTGCTTCATCGGTGTCACGGAACTCGCTCCATTTTCTTGACGCACAACATCAATTCAACAACTTCAATTCAAGGTTCGCTGCAGGCGATGCAGCGACTAACCGACCTCGACCGCATCATCCACGGACATCCGGTTCTTCGCGACGCTCTCGATCAGCGTCTCGTAATACGCGCTGTCGAATAGCGGGTCGGCCGCTTGTTCAGGCATGCGACCAAGCGATCCGGCGGACTTCTGCGCACCATCGAGAACCCTTGTGGCGAATCCACGGATCTGCACGCAGACGTTGCCCTGCGCATCGCACAGATCGACATCCAGTTTCACGACCCGGTCCGTGGCGCCGGCACCCGGCGAATAGCGCACCCATGCCAGCATCTCGGGCATGCAGGGCGACAACACGCGGAGCATGTCCATGGCGAACGGCACCAACGGCTTGTCCGGCAGACGATCCAGATCGCAGACCAGACCCACCGACGCCTGTAATGCGCTGTCCATCATGCTGGGATGCAGCACATACGTTTCGTGCCCGGCATCGACGACCGCGGGCAGCCGCAAGCGCGCGAGCGCCTGTCCCTCGCCCATCAGCAAGGTCTCAATTCCGCAGTGCGCAGGGCCATAGTGGAGCCCCATTTGTTCGAACGCCGCGTAGACGGCAGCGGCTTCCCACCGACCCTGATCCATCTCCAGCTGCAACCGGTCGATGTCGAGCTTGGTCGGCGCCATCCGATGGACGAAGACCGCCCGGCCTTGCCCATGCACGATGTCGCGCGATGCATCGCCGCTGTGGATTTCGTAGTCGACCTGGGGCTCGTCGCCGCTGCCGTCTTCGATCGACGACAGCGAAATATGCACACGGGCCGGATCGGAGACGATCACAGGCTGCGCCCAGACCGCATTGCGCAATTCCAGGATCAGCGAATCGCTGCGCTCGGGCAGGGCCTGCTCGATCGCCGCGCGCGCCATTTCCAGATAAGCGACCCCCGGCAATACCTTCCGCTGCACAAGCCCATCGATGTCGACCTGATGATCTGCGAGGAAGAATTCATCTCCATCGAAGGTCGAACTGTAGCGTTGACCGCTGAGGTCGGACGTATTGCTGTGCAGAAGCGGATGCAGCGCAGCCATCGCGGCCGGGCGACCTGCATGCGCGGCGCTTTGCCCGCTCGCTGCCGCATCGATCCAATAACGCTCCTTCGCGAACGGATACACCGGCAGCGCGATCCGCTGCGGCTTGGCATCGCCATACAACCTGTTCCAATCGAACTCCAGGCCTTTGACCCACATTTCCAGAAGCTTCGAAAGTTTCTTCCTCGCGATGCACTTGTCCACGACCGCATCGTGGATGTCGTCGTCCTGAGCGATGATGCTCATGCTTTCCTTGCCGTGTTTGACCTGCCCGCGGAAGCAGTCCTTGATCCGCTGCTCGCCGTCGGCATAGGCCTGCAGACTCGCCGCAAGCTCCTCCGCCGTCGCCGCCAGGAAGCCGACACGCTCGTCCATCGCCTCGCGACCCACCTGCAGCGTGTACGCCATCTCGACCAGATCGGTCCGCGACCCGCCACTGCGCAGGAAGTCGCACAGTTCGCGCGCTTTCTGGCGGAGCTGTTCCGGCGTCTTCGCCGACAGCGGAACGATGATTTTACCGTCCTGCATCACCACCGATGCGCGCGGGCCGCGCTCGACGCCCGACGCATATTCGGCCATGACCACGTGCGCATTGGTGCCGCTGAAACCGAAAGAACTGACCGCAGCCCTGCGCTTCTGCGCATCATGCGGCTGCCAGGGCAGCAGGCGATCATTGATGTAGAACGGACTGCCTGCGAGATCGATGTGCTCGTTGAGGCGCTCGAAGTTGATCGTCGGCGGCAACTGCCTGTGCTTCAACGCCAACACCAGTTTGACGACGCCGGCGATGCCCGCCGCGGTCGCGCAGTGACCGATATTGCTCTTGACCGATCCAAGGGCGCAGTAGGCGTGTTTCTGCGTATATTTTCCGAACGCCTGCTTCAGTCCTTCCACTTCGATCGGATCGCCCAGCTTCGTGCCGGTACCGTGCGCTTCGATCAGCTGGATGCCAGCAGGGTCGATGCGGTACTTGTCGTAGATCTCCCCCTCGAGACGCGACTGCGATTCCGGATTCGGCGCGGTGATGCCGTTGGTCTTGCCGTCCTGATTCACGCCCCAACCTTCGATCACGGCGACGATGTTGTCGCGATCCCTCTCGGCGTCATCGAGCCGCTTCAGCATCACCACGGCCACGCACTCGCCCGGAACGAAGCCATCGGCGCGTTGATCAAAGGTGAAGCACCCGCCTTCGGTCGAGAGCATGCCCGCCTGCGATGCCTTGATATGCATCTCCGGGCTGGCCATGACATAGACGCCGCCCGCCAACGCCAGATCGCTGGCGCCATTGGTCAAACTGTCGCAGGCCTGTGCGATGGCGACCAACGAAGAGGAGCAGGCGGTGTCGATGGAGACGCACGGACCCTGCAGATTCAGGAAATAGGAAATGCGCGCGGCGAGGATGGAAATCGCACCGCCGGTGAAACCTTGCGCACTGAGTTGATGCTCGCGCGACAGCTGGTGGTAATCGCCGTTGGTGCAGCCGACGAAGACGCCGCACTTGCTTCCCGACAAGGCTTGAGCGTTGTAGCCCGCATCCTCGATCCCCTGCCAGCACGCCTGCAGGAACAGACGCTGCTGCGGGTCCATGTGCTCGGCTTCGGTCGGCGAAATATTGAAGAACAGCGGGTCGAAGAGATCGTATTCTTCCAGCGCGCCCATCCACTGGCTGTTGGATTTCCCCGGAACCGGTTCGCCGCGCTGATAGTAAGCGGCCATGTCCCAGCGCTGAAGCGGCACGCGGGTGATGCAATTCCTGCCCTGCGAGAGGTTTTGCCAGAATTCGTCGACGTTGCGCGCCTGCGGAAACTGCCCGGCCATACCGATAATCGCAACGGATTGCGTCGATCGCTCCGCCGCGTTCGAAGCGAGCCGCAGCGCATTGCGTCCGCGCCGCGAAGCGAGCTTCGCGACCGGGCTCCGATGCGCAACTACGGCGGCAGGCACCGGCCGTATCGGCGCGGGCGTGGTTTGCGCAACCGGAAGCGCCGTTTGCATCGGCAAGGTGCCCAGCTTCCCGGCTTCTTCTTTGACGTAGCGACCAAGTTGCATCAAGGTCGGATAGCTGTAGATCCGGGTCGCTTCGATCGACGTGCCGTATGTTTCATTGATCTTTCGCACCCAGGTCACACCGCTGATCGAATCGAGCCCCAGATCGATGA
Organism: uncultured Thermomonas sp.; assembly: GCA_966203835.1. Lineage (GTDB taxonomy): Bacteria > Pseudomonadota > Gammaproteobacteria > Xanthomonadales > Xanthomonadaceae > Lysobacter_I. The sequence goes on along the minus strand of CBIHKW010000002.1, from coordinate 5,074 downwards.
ACTGCGCGTTGTCGTCGATCTCGACCTCGCGCAGGTGCAGTTCGTTCGCTAGCAGCGTCCTGAGCGTCGTCACCACCTCCGCCAGCACATCCGCACCTGTCGATGCGCTCGTCGATGCATTGGTCGGTGCGCTTACCGCAACGACATCGACAACCGCAGGACTCGCGGCGACCGTTGCGGTCGACGGCACAGCGTTCTTGTCGACCTCATCCCGCACATGCCGGGCCAACTGTGCCAGCGTCGGATAGCTGTACACCTTGGTCGCTTCGATCGATGTAGCGTAATGCGCGTTGATTCGGCGGATCCAGGTCACGCCACTGATGGAGTCCAAACCCAGATCGATGAATTGGGCGTTCTCGTCGATATCGCCCTCGCTGATATGCAGCTCGTTCGAGAGCAGCGTCTTCAGGATCTGAGCGATCTGCTGCTGCCCATCTCTTGCGGCAACGGTGGTTACCGTCGGCGCGGGAGAAGGCGCTTGCACAGTGACCATTTCGACTGGATTCGCTACGTCGACCGTTTGCCCCGATTGCTCCCTGACATGACGCGCCAACTGCGCCAATGTCGGATAGCTGTAGACCTTCGTCGCTTCGATCGACGTGCCGTAGTATTCGTTGATCTTGCGAATCCAGGTCACACCGCTGATCGAATCCAGCCCGAGGTCGACGAACTGGGCATGGTCGTCGATATCGGTTTCGCCCAGGTGCAGTTCATTCGCCAACAGCGTCCTCAGTGTCGATGCCACTTCCGACACGCCGTCACGGGCGACGCTGCGCGCTTGCGCTGCGGCAGGCGGGCGATGCGATATCGGCGGTTGCGACATCGCCGGCTGCGATTCCGTTTCGAAACTGCGTTCGATCTGCGCCAAGGTGTCCGATTGGCCCACGAACGTCTCGTCGTGCATCGACAGCTCCTGGCGATACGCCGCCTCCAGCGCCGCATCGCCGCCAGCGGTCAGCTGCCGCTTCAGCGCGATCAAATCGCCGCGCGATGCGCGCACCATCCGCTGCGCCAAGGCCATCGCCGCCGCCAGAACTTCCGTCTTCGGCAATATCGTGAGTCCGGCCCCTCGGGCTTTCAGCTCGTGGCCCGACACGTATTGCGCCGTCAGCAGGCTTTCCCGCGACAGATCCTGACCCAGCTTGTCCGCAAGGATCCAGGTCGCACCGGCGCCCGGCGTGAATCCGTAATTCATGTACGGACTGACGTAGCGACTCTCTTCACTCAGAATTACCGCATCCGCGAACATGCCGAGCGTCCAACCCGCGCCGATACCGTGACCCTGCATCGCCGCGACCACCGGCAATCGGCACGTCCGCGCCGACTCGAAGATCCGGTAATCGGTGAACTTCGCCTGCCCGGCATGAATGGCCAGCAGGTTGTCCTTCGTACCGCCCGACGAGAAATAGTTGTCGTAACCGGTCAGCACCACCGCCTTGTAACCCGGCGTGCGTTCGATATGCGCGAACGCTTCCTCCACCCCGGCCATGAACGCATCCGAGAACATGTTCTTCGCTTGGCGATCCGCCATCGTCACCACCACCACACCATCCGGGTGCGCGGTGACTGCCACCACTTCGGAATCGAGTACGATCCGTGTGGGCTCCGGCATCGACGCCAGCACAGCATCGTCCACGCTCGTCGCATTCGCGTCTTCCATGGGAATGGCGCGAAGCCGCTCATCGATCATCGCCGCGCTGCGCGCTTTCCACTCCGCCAGCATCGCCTTCGGAAGATTCGCCCAGTGCTGCGCCAGACGCATCGCTGTCGGCAGCACCTGATCCTGCGCTACTGCGCTCAGCGACGGGACGTAGCGCTGGAGTTCCGCGCCCGTGTGCTCGCCGCCGCCCAACAGGAGTGTCTGGCCCGCCGCAGTGCCGAAACGATGCGGGAACAGCGCCGACGCCAGCCGCGACAGCGCGCCGCGTTCGATCTGCGCAGCGGCATACAGGCCTTCACTGCGATAGACGCAGGCGTCGCCGCAGAGTGCCATCAACCATGCGCCGCCGCGTGCGCCGCCTTCCAGCGCCACCACGACCGGAATCGACGACTCCGCAAGCATGCGCTGGAAGTCCAGCAAGGCGGTTTCCGGCAGCAGCGAACCCGGCAGGAATTCCGGTCCATCGCTGGACAGCACCACCGCTTTATAGGCACGACCCTTGCGCAACTTCGCGAATACGATACCCAGATCGGACAACAGCGCATCCGCCGTGACCGGCTGGCCGGCAATCAGCAAACGCACCTGCAGAACGCCGTCCGCTCCGCCTTCCACCTGCAGACGCTTCGACGGCGAGGCGATTTTGTTCACACCCGACACGGACGAATCCAACTCGGCAGGAACCTCGATCCGGGTCAGCGCGTCGACCGCATCGCTCAGCGGCCGGACCAGATGCTGCTTCAGCAAGCGCAGCGCCAGCGCCGATTTCGTGACCAGCGCCGACACCATCGTTTGCAGCTGAGCGTCGATCTGCGATGCCGGCACGATCGCGCAAGTCAAACCTTTTGCGCGCAATTGCAGACCGGTGGAGGTAGACGAGACGTACAGCAGATCCTGCGCCAGCGCTTCGCCGAAACGACTGGCGAGCAGCGACGCCTCGGCCGCGACCGGATAAAGCCCAAGCGCCGGATCGGTGAAGCCGCAGACCGCTTCTTCGCTGCAGATCATCAGGTCGCACAGCGCCGCCGCGAGCAGGCCCGCGCCAGTCGCTTCGCCCTGAACCACGGCGATCACCGGGCAGGGGAACGCCACGATGGCGCGGTACAGCGGCAGCGCTGCATTGATCGCTTCGCGTCCACCGCGCAGGAAGCTGCGCATCGTACCGAAAAGCGTCAATACTTTGGCCTTGCCGTCCTCGCGCACATGCGTCAACGCCTGCAGCAGATGATCGATCACCGTCTCCGACAGCACGTTGTCGCCATCGGCCGTCGCGATCCTGATCGAGAACAGACCGTTGCCGTTATCGAACAGATCGACCGCCGAAGTCCCGGCTTCGTCTTTCGCGACCACCCCGCCGATCGCCGCATTCGAGAGCACTACAGGCGCTCGCGAGGCGAAAGTTGCAGGCGTCGAAATCGCTGCGGTCGACATGGAAAGCGCGATCGCTCCGGGCTTGCCGAGGTCGACCGTCGACTTGCCGCGCACAGGCGAAACCGGCATCGATAGTGCCGCAGCAGCCGACGCCACGCCCGGGGTCTGTCCCAGAACGACCACCGGCTTCGCAGCAACCGCAGCGGGCATGATTGGCCTTACCACCGGTGCCGACAGCGAAATCGCAGCCGGCACAGCCGCCATCGCAGGTGTCTGCGACGCGGGTTTCGACGCCAGAAAAGCGATTCGTCTGAGCGACGACGACCGCACTGTATCCGTATCCGGCGCAGTCGAAGACGCAGCGACGGCGATCGACCGCGCAACCTGTGCGGGTGCTGCAGTCGCGTATTCGCTGTAGACCTCACCAGCTTCTATCTGCAACCGGTGCTGCCAACCCACGCCGTGCATTTCCACGCAGAGATTGCCCTGCGCATCGAACAGATCGATATCCAGTTTGACCGTCGCATCGCCTGCCTGGCTGCCGGACGCATAGCGCGCCCAGGCCCACATCTCGCGCACGCAGGGCGATACGATCCTCAACGTCTCCAGCGCGAACATCTCACGAGCAGTGTTCCCGCCGTCTTCTAGCATTGCCTGCGCGGAGCGCAGCGCGCTGTCCAGCAGGCTCGGGGCCAGGACAAAACCACTCGCCGTAGATTCCGCGCCCGCAGGCAAACGCAATTCCACCACGCGCTGTCGATTCGAATCTGTCGCCTGCGCACGCAGCTGAACCAGATCGCGCCGTGCCGCAGCCGTGGCCGGCGCCCATTCCGCGCGCCCTTGGCAATGGACGATTTCCTGTTCGCCGGCGCCGGTGTAAATTTCGAAATCGAAATTCTTGTCGTCGTTCGCCGACAATGCGATGTCGATCTGCGTCGTCCCCGATACCACCAGCGGCTGCGCCCATACCGTGTCGCGCAGCTCCAGCACCATCGCATCCGGCTGCTCGGACAGCGCCAGTTGGATCGCCGCCCGCGCCATCTCCAGACAGGCCGCAGCGGGCAGTATCTTGCTGCTCGCCCGCCCTTCCGCTGTCGCCTGATGATTGGCCAGGAAAGACTCATCGCCGGTAAACGTCGCGCTGTAGCGCTGCTGGCTGAAATCGGAGGTATTGCTGTGCAACAGCGGATGCAGCACCGCTGTCGTCGCACCTCGCGTCGTCGCGCTGCGACCATTCGCCGGCAGGTCGATCCAATACCGCTCCTTCGCGAACGGATACGTCGGCAGACTGATCCGCCCCGGTCTGGCCTCGGCGTACAACTGCGCCCAATCCACATCCAGACCCTTCGTCCACAATTCCGCAAGCTTCGACAGCTTGCGGTTCGCGATCCACTTCTCCACCGCTTGTTGCAGATCCGTGTCCGAGCCGAAGAGCGCCAAAGCTTCGCGATTGCGCTTGACCTGGCCCTGGTAGCACTCGTCGATGCCCTCTTCATCCGCCACATACGCGGAAAGCTTCTCCGCCAGTAGCTGCGTCGAATCCACCACCAGACTCAGGCGCTCATCCATCGCCTCGCGACCCACCTGCAGGGTGTAGGCCATCGCGGTCGGATCGATCGCGCCGATATCGCTGCGAACGAATGCCAGCAGTTCGCGCGCCTTCTGTCGCAATTGTTCGACCGTGCGCGCGGACAACACCACCACGACCTGCGCATGCGTCACCGGCTGATCGACCGGCGCGTTGTACTCTTCGATCAGCATATGCGCGTTGGAACCGCCGGCGCCGAACGACGAGAGCCCCGCGATCCGCGGCAGTACGCGACCGTCGACCACCGGCGCGTCCCAGTCGCGCAGCGTCTGGTTGACCACGAACGGGCTCTTGTCGAAGTCGATGTGCGGATTGAGCCGCTCGGAATGCAGCGACGGCACGATCTGGCGATGCCGCATCTGCAGCAGCACCTTGGTCAGGCCGGCGATGCCCGCCGCCGATTCGCAATGGCCGATATTCGATTTCGCCGAACCGATCAGGCAGAAGCCGGTGTCCTG
>CBIHKW010000001.1:0-92317 GCA_966203835.1 uncultured Thermomonas sp. | reverse complement strand
GCGTACAGGTGCGGAATCCGGCCGGATTGGTGGTGAACGCGCCGGCGCAGCGGGTGAAGTTGCCGTAGGCGTTGGTGCCCGAACCGAAAAGTCCGCCCGATGCCAGATCGCCGCCGCCGAAATTCGGCACCGACGAAATCGTGCGATCGCCGGCATAGACCGGTTCCTGATCCTGATAGGCGATGTTCATCACCGCGTTCCAGCGGTCGCTGGAAGAACCGACCGTGAAGTCGTAACTCTGCTGGAAACCGTCGCCCTTGCTGTAGCCGCCGAAATAAACGTTGGCCTCGGCGCCTTCGAAATTCTTGCGGGTGATGACGTTGATCACGCCGGCGATGGCGTCGGAACCGTAGATCGCCGATGCGCCGTCCTTCAACACTTCGATGCGTTCGATCACCGACACCGGGATGGAGTTGAGATCGACGACGGCATTGTTGGTGATGCCGGCGGTGACCCAGCGCCGGCCGTTGACCAGGATCAAGGTGCGGGTCGCGCCGAGACCGCGCAGCGACACGTTCTGGGTGCCGTCGCCGCCGTTGGTGGTGGTGGTGACGTTGCGCAGCGCACCGCCGTCGCTGGCGGTGATGTTGAACAGGATGTCGCCGATCGAGGTCATGCCGGACGCATCGATCGCGGCGCGGTCGATCACCAGCACCGGCGAAGTGCCTTCCACCTCCGAACTGCGCGGAATGCGCGAGCCGGTGACGACGACGGTATCGAAATCCTCCTGCTGCGGCGCGTCCTGCGACTGCGCATCCTGGGCCCGACCGATCGTCGGCACCAGCGCGGCCAGAACGGCCAACGGCAGTGCGGCCGGCTTGAATAGAGTGTTGTAGGGCGGGTGGGTCATCGTCATCTCCGTTGTGTGTGGTTGCGGCGCCGGGAAACCGCACGCGCCGCGTTCGACAGGGCGTTGTCGGTCATGGCGCAAGGTGATCGCCGCTCGTTCGGCGGCGTCTTGTTAGCGCACCGTTAAAGGCCAGACCACATTACGTTTCGCGTCGCGTACGCGCTGTGCGCAAGGGGTTTCGTGCCTGTGCCGACCTTGGCGCGAATCCGCGCGGCTTCGCGGGCGGTCTCGCGATATGCGGTGGCGGTGCTGAGAAAGCGCGCGCGGAATGCGCGGGCGAAACTGCAGCTGTTGTCGAAACCGCAGGCGGCCCCGATCTCGCTGATCGAATAATCGGTGGACGACAGCAGATCGCAGGCGTGTTCCAAGCGCAGCCGCACCGACGCGGCCTGCGGGCTTTCTTCGTAGATTTCGTGGAAGGTCTTCGACAGATACCAACTGGAGAAACTGGTCAACTCCGCCAGTTCGGTCAGACGCACGACGCGATTGCGATGGCCGTCCAGGAACAGTCGCGCGCGCTGCAGACGACCGAACACCTGACGCTTGCGGCGCACCGAACGCCCCGGGCAGCGGGAGATGCCGCCGTCGAGTTCGCGCTGCAGCGCGCACAGATGCGCCAGCATCGAGGGCAGTGCGCGCACCGCCGCGTCGCTGTTGCCGTTGCTATTGCCGTTAGCCGCCCGCGCCCGTTCGCCGGTCGCTGCGCCCGCGGCCGCATCGCGACCGTTGCGCCACAGCCGGATCGCGATGCGAAGGTCGCGCAGGCTCATGGCGCCACGACCCGGCAGCAGTTCGCCGCGACGGCCGCCGCCGGGGTCGGCCGGCAACAACACGCCCAGGGTGGCGCCGGAGCGTCCGGCCAGCAGTTCCGGGGCGGAATCGCGATCCAGCGCCAGCCACTCGCCGGGCCGCAGGGTGAAACTGCCTTCCCGCGCCGCGACGCGGGTCTGCCCGCGCAGTTGGATCCAGATAGAGAAGCCGCTGCCGCCGGTGCGCAGGCTGCCCATGCGGGCGACCGCCAGCCAGCGCGCCGTAGCCTCGCCGTGCTCCAGCGCCAGGTGTTCCAGATCGACCGCACTGCCGCGGTCCGCGAATGATTGAATGGGGTTGCCCTGCATGTCCTTGCTCCGTGCCGAATCGGACTTCCGGTGTGACCGGATCACGGCGGGAGCACCGGAAATTGCGCGGAGATTTCGCCTAAATCGGCGCGAACCGGTTCCGAAATCGTTCCGAAACCTTTCGGATCAATGACTTGCGGGCCGGAAAGCGGCCGACAGGAGCAGCGGCCGGCGACGCTGTGCGGTCAGCGGCTGTACGGTCAACGTTTGCCGTCGACGAAGGCCGACTGCGGCATCAGGCCGATGTCGGTCTGCATGTTCTCGATCGAGGACAGGTACACCGCATTCTCGCCGGGGTGATAGGTCAGCCCTTCCAGATACCATTCGATCTCGCCGAGGCAGGGGCCGTCCTGACCGGCACGATCAATGTCGGCAACCAGGCGCCAGCGCCACAGACAGCCCCGGTCGGCATCCATCACCCGCACGCCTGTGGGCGTGGCGACTAGGAAACGGTTGCGGCGCTGGATCGTCACCCGGTCGATGGTGCGCAGATCGCCCAGATCGAGATCGGTGCTGCGGATCTCCGGCTTCGACATGGTGGCGAGCACGATGCGCCGGCGATACGGGTCCACGACGGCGACCGCGACATCCACGACTTCGGCCAAGGCACGCCACGGTGTCCGGCTGCGGTCGTAAAGGGTCACGCCCAAGCGCCCCTCGCCGCGATCCGCGACCACCAGCAGGCGGTTGGGGTCGGGGTGGTAAGCGACATGCACCGGCTGCCCGTCCGGCACCGGCAGCCGGGTCGCGCGGCCGCGGCCAGGCTCCAGTTCGTAGACGCCGGTGCCTTCGCCGGCCATCCGGCCGATGGCCAGGGCCCGCTGCGAGTCGGCACGCCACATCACCGGGTGCCGCGGCATCGGCACGAACCCCTCGAACGAACGCAGGGTTTCGGGCTGTTGCTGATCCAGCCACCACAGACGCATGTCGCCGGTGCGGTCGGAGACGAACAGCAGTTGCCGGCCGTCCGCCGCGACCGACGGCAACAGATTGGAGCCGGTGCTGTCGAACAGCACCTTCGAGTTGTCCATCGCCTTGGCGCCATCGGCCACCGCGACCCGCCGGGCGCGCGAGCGCACCAGTTCCACCTCGAACGCGACCGCGCCGGTGCCGATCGATACCGACGGATACAGGAAGCTGTGGTCGGCGCCGACGTAATCGGTGATCCGGCCGGTGTCCACCGCAAGCTTGGACAACACCACCTTGCCGTCGATGTAGCGCGAGAACAGCAGGTGGCGGCTGTCGGGCATCCACGCCAGGCCATAGATATTGGTGCGCAGATCGGTCAGCCGCTGCGCTTCGCCGCCGCCGGCCGGGATCCGCCACAGATCGGCCAGCGACACGTTGCGCTGGAACGCGATCCAGCGACCGTCGGGCGACACCGCCGGCGACATGTCCTCGTCGGTCGGGGTCTTCGCGTAGTCGATGCGTTCCCAGCGGCCGCCGTCCAGCGTCATCCGGTACAGCGCCTTCTCGCCGGCCGTCGCCGACGTCTGCCCCGACGCCGAACCGCTGCGCTGCGCGCCGACCAGCGCCTTGCCGTCGGGAAACCATCCGATCGAATGGGTTTCGCCGCCGAGACATTCGCCCAGCTCGCGCGCGGCGCCGCCTGCGGCGGGAATCGACATCACCACGCAGCGCTTGTGGCCTGCGCGCAAGAACGCGATCTGACGGCCGTCGGGCGACCATGCCGGCATCAGGTCGAATTGCTTCGCAAGCGGCTCGGTCAGCGCGCGCGGCGCCACCGCCGCCGACGTCTGCAGCATCAGGCTCGCGCCCGAACCCTGCTCCGCCGCACGGCTGTAGACCACGACGGCGCCGTCGGGCGAGAGACTGGGCCGCTCCTCGGCCTGCGGCAGCGAAGCGATCCGCTGGTAATCCGGCACCGCCGCAGTGGCGATGTTCGATGCGGAGGCGGCGATGGCGGCCGGCACGGCCCCTGCGGACGCGCGGCTGCGCCACTGCCACACGGCGGCGGCCGCCAGCAAGGTCACCACCGCCACCACCGCGACGAGCCGAAGACCGTGTTTGCGCCTGGGTATCGCCGCTGGAGGCGCGACGACAGCCTCTGCCGCGGCATCGGGCGACGGCGATGTCGCTTCGACCAGCCATTCCACCGGTGCGATGAGACGGTAGCCCTGCTTGGCCAAGGTTTCGATGTAGCGCGGATGCTCGCGGTCGTCGCCGAGCGCTTTACGCAGTTGCGTCACCGCCTGGGTCACCACGTCGTCGGTCGGCAACGTGTCCGGCCACACCCATTCCAGCAGCGCCTCGCGGCTGACCGGCCGGCCCGCGTGCGCCACCAGCGTCAGTAGTACGCCCAGCGATTTCAGCGTCACCCGCATCGGTTCGCTGCCGGTGGCGGATGCGATCTCGCGCAGCGGAATGTCCACGATCCGCTCGCCGATGCGCAGGCGATCGGAAGGATGCGGTTCCAGCAGATTCCTGTGGGATTTCAGCATGGCGGGCGGGAAGAACGCACGATGCGACGTTGACCACAGCTTAGCAGGCCATCGCCGCGCCTCTGCGTGCCGAAATGCACGCTCCACAGCATGAATCTGGGCCCGAAAAGGCAAACTCGGCAAAGTCGCGCGTCAGGCGCTGCCGCCAGCGGATTTGCGACCGATCATACCGGCCAGTCGCGACACGATCAGGGCCATATACATCACCCCGTTCCACTGTTCGACGATCGCAAGCGTACGCGCGTGCGGCGACAACGGAATGATGTCGCTCAGGCCGGTCGCGGAAAAATTGGTCGCGCTCAGAAACATCAACTCGACCCAGGTCAGCGGCTGCTTGACGCCGCCGGGCGCGAGAAACGCCTCCGGCTGGAGTTGCTGACACAGCATGAAACACCAGGCATACGCCTCTGCGAACAACATGAAGGTGGCGCCGGCCGCCCACAGTTCGTCGCGGGTCGCGCGCTCGTCGCTCATCATGTAAGTAATCAACGATGCCGCCGCGTAGAAGTACGCTGCGGCGTAGCCGACTGCTCCGATGACTGCGAGCGCAACACTATCGGTCGCACTGTGCGCAGCCCACGCGGACACACCCACAACCGCCAGCAGACCCGCGATCCAGCCCGGCCGCGGCGAACGATGCACCATCCACACCGCAGCGGACAGCACGCCCACGCTGACCGCGGTGGAAACGACCTGCCCGGCGCGGTTGTCACCGATGAACGGATACAGCAGCAGTGCGGCCAGTTGCACGAGAAACAGCGTCCGCGATGGCGAACGCATCCAACGTCTCATCCACATTCCCATACCACTTCTCCGTCCCGAGTCGTTTCGTGCGTGTCGCATCGATTGCCGTCAGCTGCCTGCACCGATCGAAGCGGAGACATACCGAATCTGTATGAATACGTATGCAGGAGGCCGCTACGGCACGTACTGCCGCCGCTGCGAGTGAATACGATTGTAGCGGGCTCGCCCTGACGGCATGCGGCTCATAAGCTTCCCGGGTTGAAGCGGCCGTTCCCGAACGGGAATCGTCGCACCCGGGCGCCGGCTGGCCCCTCGCGGAGACCCCGCACGGAGAATCACGCATGCATCGAAACGACGCCACACCCGCACGCCCCTCCCCTGTGCGGACCGCGGCCGACAGCGCTTCCACCGACCTGCTGCCGGCGTTCCGCGCCGCGCTGGCGCGGACCCGGGACGAGCGCCAGACCGCGCCGGCCGCGCGCGCGGCCCTGCGTGCGGCGGCGGAGGTCTGTCGCGACGCGCTGGCCGGACGCTGGGCCGCGACCCAGGCCGAGGACGCCCGCCGGGCGCCGTCCAGCCGCCGCGTGCATTACCTGTCGATGGAATTCCTGATGGGCCGCGCCCTGCGCAACGCGCTGGCGGCGCTGCGGCTGGAGCCCGAACTGCAGCGCGAACTGTCCGCGCGCGGACTCTCGCTGGCCGACGTGCTGGAAACCGAGCCCGACGCCGCGCTGGGCAACGGCGGTCTCGGCCGGCTCGCCGCCTGCTTCCTCGATTCCTTCGCCGAAACCGGCCTGCCCTCGTTCGGCTACGGCCTGCGCTACCGCTACGGCATGTTCGCGCAGGGCACCCAGGACGGCCGCCAGATCGAGCGCCCGGACGACTGGCTGCGCCACGGCGCGCTGTGGGATATCGAACGTCCGGATGTCGAATACGTCGTCGGTTTCGGCGGCCAGGTCGAATCCGACGGTATCGGCGGTCGCCGCTGGCAGCCGGCCGAGCGCGTGCTCGCGCGCGCCTACGACTTCATCGTGCCCGCGCATCACGGCGAACGCGTGTCGACCCTGCGCCAGTGGCAGGCCAGCGCCGAGGACGCGATCGACTTCGCCGCGTTCTGCCGCGGCGATCACGCTGCCGCCGCGCGGCATCTGGTCGCCGCCGACGCGCTGAACTGGGTGCTCTACCCCGACGACAGCACCGACGCCGGCCGCGAGCTGCGCCTGAAGCAGGAAGCGCTGCTGGTCAGCGCCTCGCTGCAGGATCTGATCGCACGTCATCTCGCCGAGGGCTGCGCGCTGGACGCTTTGGGCCAAGGCAACGCGATCCATCTCAACGACACGCATCCCGCGCTCGCGCCGGCCGAGCTGATGCGCCTGTTGATCGACGACCACGGTCTGGGCTGGGACGAGGCCTGGGCGATCACCCGCCAAGCGGTGTCGTACACCAATCACACGCTGATGCCCGAAGCACTGGAAACCTGGCCGGTGCGGATGTTCGAGGCGCTGCTGCCGCGACATCTGGAAATCATCTATCGCATCAATCACGAATTCCTCGCCGACGTGCGCGCGCGCTATCCAGACGACCACGCGCTGGTGCAGAGCGTTTCGCTGATCGACGAAACCCGCGGCCGCCGGGTGAAGATGGCCGCGCTCGCGGTGCTCGCGTCGCACAAGGTCAACGGCGTCGCGAAACTGCATTCGGAACTGATGGTCGACACCATCTTCGCCGACTTCGCGAAACTCTTTCCGGATCGCTTCATCAACGTCACCAACGGCGTCACGCCGCGACGCTGGCTGCAGCAGGCGAACCCGGGCCTGTCGTCGCTGCTCGACGACATCATCGGCAGCGGCTGGCGTCGCGATCTCGCTGCGCTGGCGCAGCTGCGCGAACACGCGAACGACCGCGCCATCGGCCAGCGTCTCGCCGAGGTGAAACAGGCGAACAAGCAGCGGCTCGCCGCGCTGATCCGCCATGAGCTGGGCATCGAAGTCGATCCGGCCTCGCTGTTCGATGTGCAGATCAAGCGCATCCACGAATACAAACGCCAGCTGTTGAATCTGCTGCACGTGGTGGCGCGCTATCAGGCGATGCTTGCGCAGCCGGAAGGTCCGGACGGCAACGGCTGGATACCGCGCACCATGATCCTCGCCGGCAAGGCCGCATCGGCGTATCACACCGCGAAACAGATCATCCGCCTCGCCCACGACATCGGTCGCACCATCAACAGCGACCCGCGCCTCGGCGGCAAGCTCAAACTGGTGTTCATGCCGAACTACGGCGTGAGTCTGGCCGAAACCATCATCCCCGCCGCCGATCTGTCCGAACAGATTTCCACCGCCGGCACCGAGGCCTCGGGCACCGGCAACATGAAGTTTGCGATGAACGGCGCGTTGACCATCGGCACCTGGGACGGCGCGAACATCGAGATGGCCGAAGCCATCGGCGAATCCGATCTGTTCGTATTCGGCTTGCGCACCGACGACATCGCCAAGCTGCGCGCGGTCGGCTACGACCCGCGCTGGATCGCGAGCCAGAACCCTGCGCTGCAGCAGGTACTGGACGCGATCGGCAACGGCGCTTTCAGCCCGGGCGAACCGAAACGTTATCGCGCGCTGATCGACGGCCTGCTCGGCGCCGACCCGTATCTGCTGATGGCCGACTTCGCCGACTACATGGCCGCACAGGCGCGCGTCGATGCGCTGTATCGCGATCGCGGCGCCTGGAATGTCTGCGCGCTGCGCAACATCGCCGGCATGGGCTTCTTCTCCACCGACCGCACCGTCCACGAATACGCCGAAAACGTCTGGGCCGCGCCGAAGCACAGCGGCCAACGCGGCTGAGCATGCTCGCCCAGGGGGACATCGATGCACTGCTGGCGGCGCGACACGCCGATCCGTTCGCGGTGCTCGGTCTGCATGCCGACAGCGCCGGAAAACTATGGATCCGCGCACTGCTGCCGGGCGCCGAAGCTGTCGAACTGCTCGATGCCGCCAGCGGCAGATCGCTGACCGACCTTCTCCGCCACCGCGGCGGCTTTTTCGAAGCGCGCGTGCCGCTGCGTCGCAAACGCTTCGACTACCGGCTGAAGGTCCGCTGGCGCGATGGTGATGAAGGCGTGTATGCAGACACGTTCGCGTTCGGGCCGCAGATCGACGAAGACACCCTGCTCGCATTCCGCGAAGGCCGCGAACTGCGCCCCCACACCTTCCTTGGCGCGCATCCCTGCACGATCGGCGGCATCGACGGTGTACGTTTCGCGGTCTGGGCGCCGAACGCGCGCCGGGTCAGCGTGGTCGGCGATTTCAACGCCTGGGACGGCCGCCGCCACCCGATGCGGCTGCGCCACACCGCCGGCGTGTGGGAGATCTTCGTCCCCCACGCCGCCGTCGGCGATCTCTACAAATTCGAACTGGTCGCTGCCGACGGCGCGCTGCTGCCGACCAAGGCCGATCCGTACGCGCGCGCCGCGCAGCTGCGACCCGACACCGCAAGCAAAGTCGCCGCGGCGATGTCGCCACGCGCGCTGCCGCCAGAGCGCGCCGCCGCCAACGCGCGCCACGCACCGATCAGCATCTACGAAGTGCATCCGGGCTCGTGGCGCCGCAATGAAGACGGCAGCTTTCTCGACTGGGATGCACTCGCCGCGCAACTGCCGGCGTACGCGGCCGATCTCGGTTTCACGCATCTCGAACTGATGCCGGTCTCGGAGCATCCGTTCGACGGTTCGTGGGGTTACCAGACACTGGGCATGTTCGCGCCGACAGCGCGCTTCGGTTCGGCGGAAGGATTCGCGCGTTTTGTCGATGCATGCCATGCGCAGGGTCTCGGCGTGATCGTCGACTGGGTGCCCGCGCATTTCCCGAAGGACGCGCACGGTCTGGCGCAGTTCGACGGCACCTCACTGTACGAATACGCCGATCCGCGCGAAGGCGAGCATCGCGACTGGGGCACGCTGATCTACAACTTCGGCCGCACCGAAGTGCGTGCGTTCCTCGCCGGCAGCGCGCTGCACTGGCTGGAACAGTTCGGCATCGACGGCCTGCGCGTCGACGCGGTGGCGTCGATGCTGTATCGCGATTACTCGCGGAATGCCGGCGAATGGGTGCCGAACCTGCACGGCGGACGCGAGAATCTCGAAGCGATCTCGCTGCTGCAGACCATCAACGCCCGTATCGGCGGCGACGCGCCGGGAGCGATCACGCTCGCAGAAGAGTCCACCAGCTTCCCCGCCGTTTCCGCGCCCACCGACGTCGGTGGCCTGGGCTTCCACTACAAATGGAACATGGGCTGGATGAACGACACGCTGCGCTACATGCACGAAGATCCGGTGCATCGGCGCTGGCATCACGACACGATGACCTTCGGCCTGATCTACGCCTTCAGCGAAAATTTCGTGTTGCCGCTATCGCACGACGAAGTGGTACACGGCAAGGGTTCGCTGCTGCAGAAGATGCCGGGCGACGATTGGCAGCGATTCGCGAATCTGCGCGCGTATTTCGGTTTCATGTGGGGCCACCCGGGCAAGAAGCTGCTGTTCATGGGCCAGGAGTTCGCGCAGCCCTACGAATGGCGCCACGACGAAGCCCTGCCATGGGACTTGCTCCAGCAATCCGATCACGCCGGCATGCGCGAACTGGTACGCGATCTCAACGCGCTGTATCGCACCACGCCCGCGCTGCACCGACTCGACTGCGACAGCGCCGGCTTCGCATGGATCAGCGGCGACGACCACGAACAGTCGGTGTTCGCGTGGATCCGCCGCGACGGCCAGGGCGGCAGCGCGCTGGTCATCTGCAACCTCACGCCGGTGCCGCGCCACGGCTACCGCCTCGGCATCCCCGACGACAGCGCCGCGCACTGGCGCGAAGCGCTCAACACCGATTCGCGCCACTACGGCGGCGCCGATCTCGGCAACGGTACGCAGACGCTTCACGTGGATCCAACTCCCGCACACGGCTGCGCGCGTTCGCTGTCATTGACGCTGCCGCCGCTGGCGACGTTGATGCTGGTGCCGGGATGAACAAAATCTCCTCGAACGGCTTGTCGCTTTCGACCGTCATCCCCGCGAAGGCGGGGATCCATACCTATGCCATGTGTGGGAGCGACGGAAGTCGCGATCGCCTGCGGCAAGTCTTTCTGCAGCCTGTCGCGACTTCCGTCGCTCCCACATGCGTCGCTCCCACAGACGATGACTGACCTGCTGCCAGAACAAATGCTCCCCGGCCGCGCCGCACCGCTCGGCGCGCACGTCGTCGAGAACGGCATCCAATTCGCCGTGTTCTCGCAGCGCGCGAAACAGATCGAACTCTGCGTGTTCGACCCCAGCGGCACGCACGAACTCAAACGCTACCCACTGTCTCACGCGGAAGACGGCGTGTTCTCCGGCGTGCTGCCCGGCGCCCAGCCCGGCTTGATCTACGGCTATCGCGTGCACGGCAGTTGGAAACCGGACTCCGGCTATCGCTTCAACCCGCACAAACTGCTGCTGGATCCGTACGCCCGCGAGATCGTCGGCCACTTCGAATGGCGCCCGGAACACTTCGCCCACACACAGGGGCATCCCGAAGGCGCGCGCGTGCTCGACACCCGCGACAACGCCGCTTTCGCACTGAAGGCACGGGTGACGCCGCCGCTCGCGACACGCGCAGCGCAGCGTCCGCGTCGTCCGCTGTCGGAACTCGTGCTGTACGAACTGCACGTCAAGGGCTTCACGATGACGCTGCCCGGCATACCCGACGCGCTGCGCGGCACCTATGCTGGTCTGGCGCATCCCGCGGCGGTCGCGCATCTCAAACGTCTCGGCGTAACCACGCTGTCGCTGCTGCCGGTCCACACCGCGATCGACGAACATGGCATCCACGAACGCGGACTGCGCAACTACTGGGGCTACAACACCATCGGCTTCTTCTGCCCCGATGCCCGCTACTCGGCTTCGCGCGAAGCCGGCAATCATGCGGTCGGCGCGGTCATCGACGAATTCCGTGCGATGGTCGCCGCGCTGCAGGCCGAAGGCTTCGAAGTGGTGCTCGACGTGGTGTTCAACCACACCGCAGAAGCCGACGAACACGGCCCGACGATCAGTTTCCGCGGCCTCGACAACCCGAGTTGGTACCGGCTGAAAGCCGACGACCGCAGTCGTTACGAAAACGCCAGCGGCTGCGGCAACACACTGCGACTGATCCATCCGCGCGTGACCCAGTTCGTGCTGGATTCGCTGCGTTATTGGGTCGACATCATGGGCGTCGATGGTTTCCGCTTCGATCTCACGCCCGCGCTGGGACGCACGCGCCAGGGCTTCGATCCCTCGGCGCCGTTCTGGGTCGCGCTGCGCCAGGATCCGACGCTCTCGCAGGTGCATCTGATCGCCGAACCCTGGGATCTCGGCCACGACGGTTATCAACTCGGACGCATGCCCGGTCGTTTCCTCGAATGGAACGACCGCTTCCGCGACGGCGCACGCAACTACTGGCTGGGTCACGATGCACATCACGGCACCGCCATCGGCCGCAGCGAATTCGCGCGTCGCTTCACCGCTTCGAGCGATCTCTTCCATCACGGCCATCGCCTGCCCGCCGCCAGCGTCAACTTCGTCGCCGCGCACGACGGACGGACGCTCGCCGATGTCGTGACGTATCGCGACAAGCACAATCTCGCCAACGGCGAGGGCAATCGCGACGGCCATTCACATGAAGTCTGCGCGAATTTCGGCATCGAAGGCGACAGCGAACATCCGCTGGTGATCGACACCCGCCGTCGCGTGCGCCGCGCGCTGCTCGCAACGACGCTGCTCGCCCAGGGCACACCGATGCTCTGCGCCGGCGACGAGTTCGGCAACAGCCAGCGCGGCAACAACAACGCCTATTGCCAGGACAACGCCACCGGTTGGCTCGATTGGTGCAGGGCCAATGGCGACGACTCCGAAGCCGATATCGATTTCGTCGCCTCGCTGATCGCGCTGCGCCGCGAAGACCCGCTGCTGCGCCATGCGCGCTGGTTCGCGACCGAACCCGACGCGCACGAAGCCGCGATCCATTGGCTGCGACCCGACGGCGAAGCGATGCAGGTCGACGACTGGCACGACGCACACGCGCAGGCTTTCGCCTGCCAGCTCGCCGCCGACGCCGCGTCGCCGCCGCGCTGGTGCATCGTCTTCAATCCCGGCGCGCAGCCCGCACGCTTCCGCCTGCCTCACGGCCCATGGCGCTTGGCGGCGGACAGCAGCGGCACGCTCACTGCACTGGGACCTCTCGCACAGGGCGACGACCACATGTTCGATGTACCGTTCCGCAGCCTGCTGCTGTTGCGCCACGACCAGAATCCCCAGGAGATGCACCGATGATCGATCTCGAGCTACGCGCGGCCGGCGTGCTGCTGCACGTCACCTCGCTGCCCGGACCGCACGGGATCGGCGATTTCGGGCCGGATGCCTATCGTTTCGTCGACTGGCTGCAGTCGGCCGGGCAGCGCGTGTGGCAATGGCTACCGACTAATCCCATCGGTCCCGGCAATTCGCCCTACCAGAGCGTGTCCGCGTTCGCCGGCAGCCCGCTGATGGTCGCGCTGGAACCATTGATCGAAGCCGGGTGGTTGCCCACACCAGCGCTGCCCGACGGAGGCTTCGACGCGCGCACGGTCGACTTCGGTCGCGTCATCGGTTGGCGCCAGACGCAACTGCGCAACGCGCATGCCGGCTTCCTCGCGAAACACGATGCGAATGAACGCGACGCTTTCGCGCAGTGGTCCGCGCAGCAGTGCGAGTGGCTCGACGACTACACGCTGTTCATGGCGCTGGAAACCGCGCACGACGGCGCGCCGTGGTGGCAGTGGCCCGAACCGCTGCGCGTTCGCGATGCCGCCGCACTCGCCGCCGCGCGCGAACAACAAGCGGACGAAATCGGCTTCTGGGCCTTCGTGCAATGGTGTTTCGACACGCAGTCGCACGCGCTCAAGCGCTACGCGAACGACCGCGGCGTCGCGATCATGGGCGATCTGCCGATCTTCATCGCGCATCACAGCGCCGACTGCTGGTCGCGACCCGACCTGTATCTGCTCGACGATGCCTACCAGCCGACATCGGTCGCCGGTTGTCCGCCGGACGCGATGGCGCCCACCGGCCAACGCTGGGGCAACCCGCTGTATCGCTGGGACCGGATGGCGAACGAAGACTTCGCATGGTGGACCGCACGCCTGCGTCGCGCGCTGGATCAGGCCGACGTGTTCCGCATCGATCATTTCCGCGGTTTTGCGGGTTATTACGACATCCCCGCGACCTGCCCCACCGCCGAAGAAGGCGAATGGAAACCCGGCCCCGGCAAGGCGCTGTTCGACGCCATCGAGCGCGTGCTCGGTCCGCTGCCCATCGTCGCCGAAGACCTGGGCCTGATCACCCAGGATGTCGTGGAACTGCGCGAAAACTGCGGCTTCCCCGGAATGAAGATCCTGCAGTTCGGCTTCGGCGGCGACGCCACCGACCTGTTCCTGCCGCACAACTGGGCGCGCAACTTCGTCGCCTACACCGGCACCCACGACAACCACACCGTCCGCGGCTGGTGGAACACCGCCACCGCGCACGAACGCGCCTACGCCGGCAGCTACCTGCCCGCCTACGACGGCGATGTGCATTGGGCGATGATCCGCGCCTGCTGCAACTCCGTCGCCAACATGGCAGTTTATCAATTGCAGGATGTGCTCGGCTTGGGTCTGGAGCATCGGATGAATACGCCGGGCACCGTGGGCGATCACAACTGGACCTGGCGGTTCGAGTGGGCGATGGTGGATGCGGAGGCGACGCGGGTGCTTGGGCTCATTACTGCGGCCAGCGGGCGTACCGCATTCGAGTTGGCACGACTTCCATAGGGTGCGCCTTGGCGCACCGGCTCTTGGACGCGCCGAATCGTCGAACGAAAAGCCGGCATCGCCGGCTTTTTTTCGAATCCAGCCATTGAGACACGCAATATGTGCGGCGCAGATCGACGGGCCGCGCGCGCAACCGGGGATCAGCTTCCAGCCGAGTCGCTCGCCCGCCTGTACAATCCTCCCCGACGCGCCCGGAGGAATCCGTTCGCGAACGAAATTCATTCCGGCAGAAAATGCCCCAACGCATGGCGGGCGCAAGACCCGCACCACACGATCACTCATACCATGGGGTTATTCAGAATGAAGATGTTGCTGCTGCTCGCACTGTTTCCGTTTTTTGCTGTCGCGCAAACGAAAGAAGAAACTGCAGAGTGGATCGTTTCCAAAGCCAACGAAAACTACAATTATGGCGCGAGCTACGAAATCAGCGGAAGCGATCTGGCGTCCAAGATATCGCTGAGCGACAGCCGCTTCGAAAGAACCATTCCCATCGGGTCGATCAAAACCGTGAGCATGGTGCATACCGAAGAATATATGACCTTCTTTCTCAAGTGCGACGACGATTGCGTCTATTTCACCGAGACCGACTCGGACGGCGCGTTCAAATCCGACAGCTACAAGGATGTCGTTCTGATCGAAATGTACGGAAAGGTAGATGCATCGCTCGGTCCGAGAATGCAGAAAGCGCTCCTGCATCTGGTCGAACTGCACGGCGGAAAAGCCATTGCGATTCCCCACAAGCCGAAGAAGGAAGCATTCTGACCCGGCCCGCGCCTCGACACCTCAAAACCCGATTCCCGACCGCCTGTCGAGATCCATCGATGGCAGGTTTCGACCTCGAACATCGCATTGGAAAATGAAAATGATGAATCGCACTGGATTTCACCCGGCCGCCGCGCTTCTGCTGACATTCGCGCTCGGCGCAACGCCTGTCGTCGGCCATGCGGGGATCGCTCAAAAACTGATCGTCGGCAACCAGAGCCGCACAATCAATCGCGCGCTCGCGGAAGGCAAGAGCGTTCTGGTCGCGGAAAAGACCATCTTTTCTCCGCTCACGGACTTCGGCGAATCGCCATCGGTTCGTGGCGGCGACTACAGACCGCCGCTGACCTATTGGCTGCGCCGCGGCACGCAGGATACGCTGGTGCTCGGCGGCTACACCTCCGAAGAAGGCCGCGGAAAACTGCTCACCAACGAACACCACTTTTTCATCATCGAACCCGGACTTTATGATCTTGTCGGCTTCGGGAAGAAGACCCGCCGACTGAGCACTCTGACCACCCACCCTCAAGCGACCGCTCCGATCCGCTCGGCGCTGGGCTTCGTCAATTACTCATCCACTACGCTGCCTGCGCTCTACAGCTATACCGCCTGGGTGTCGCCGAGCTTTACCGGCAGCACATTCGACGGGCAGATGGTGACCAACTGGTATAGCCCCGGTTATTACGAAGACCGCACGGGCACGACCAGCACAGACGCGATCCTCATCGATATGCGCGGCGTGGCGCCGTACGCATCAAACGGTCAAAGCAATTTGGCCACTTTCCTGATCGAACCCGGCCAGATTGCCGTCATCAGCGATTTCCAACTCGAATTCACCCATAGCGACTGCGACAAGCCCGCGAAAGGACAGTGGATCTGCGCCCTGGAAAGCCTGACGTTCGCCACGCCCTTCGCACAGCAACAGGCCGACGTGCAGAAGACGATGGCGCAACTTGGCTATAAACCCGCACTGATCGAAAAGCTCAACACCGCAATGCTGATCCCCGGCCAGTTCTTCATCGATCAGAAAATGAAGCTCGCCCCCAACTTGCGTACGACGAGCGGCGAGCCCTACGCGCAATACCGGACCACATCGACATTGATGAGCAGAAAGCCCAAGTAATCCATGAGGTCGCCATGAATGAAGACAAAGATTCCGCACACGGTCAGATCGCATTGATTTTTGCGAAGCATCTCACCGCTGGCCGATTCGATGATGCCCACGCCATGCTGTCCGGGCATCTTCGGCAACAGTGCGCGCCAAGCGACTTGAACGAAGAATATTCGGAAATGATTTCTTACGGCGGCAGCCTTCCAGACAGCGTTGAACTCATATCCGTCATGGATACATGGCCAGACCGTCAGGCAAACGATCTGGGCTGGGCGTACGTGGCTATTTCTGGCGACGGATTTTCCGAAGCGGTTGTAGTGGTAATCGCTCAAGAGGCGCACCGAACTGTCATCAGAGCGCTGGAATGGGGGCGCCCTTGATGGACTCCAACAACCCGGAAGGCGGGTCTCGTACCCGCCAATGAAATCCAACGATTAACCTGTCATCGAACGACAATCCCGCATCACGCAGCTCGTAGGCTGGGTCATCGACCCAGCGTTTTTTGCTGAACGAAGATGCTGGGTCAATGACCCAGCCTACTCACTTCATCGAGGCTACACTAGCTAATGAACAATTAGGATGAATACCCTCAAAATCTCACTTCGGCGCAGTAAATGCCACGTGGCGGGGTGCTTCTACGTTCTCTCGCTGAGTAAATTCCTCGCGTGCCGCCATAATTGTCGGACGATACTCTTCCGCCCAAGCGTAAAGAGCGCGCAAAGGGACGACCAGTTTCTTGCCCAGATCGGTCAGTTCGTAGTCCACGCGCGGAGGAATGGTCGGGTACATAGTCCGGCTCACAAATCCGTCCTGCTCCAAACCTTTAAGCGTTAGCGTCAACATACGTTGCGAGATGCCGTCAATGCGGCGGCTGATTTCGTTGTAGCGCAACGGCTCACCCGTCGAAAGGGCTGCCACCACCATCACTGTCCACTTGTCGCCGATGCGGGCGAGCGTGTCGGCGATTTCCCGGCAATGGCTTGAGGGCTTCGTGCACTCGGCGCCACGCACAACCTTGTTCGTATTTCCCATTTTTGTGCCTCCTTGTGCGACTAAAAGCAGACTGTATCATGGCGCAACGAACAAATTGTTTGTAATAACCGGCGCAAGGGTTGGCAATTTTTGTCAGGCCAAAACGGCGCACATCTGACTGAAAATATTCTTTTAAATCGATTTAATCTTGAGTTTGCATATGTCTAATAAGAGTAGAGATCAAATGATTTTTGGCGTGAAAATAGTAAATAAATTTCCGCGATCATTGTGGTATTCGACGTTTGCTTTAGTCGTATTTCTAATCATTATGAACGGCATCAATGTTCCTAACATGATTGCAGCCAGCGCTGGTTACACAGGGGCTATTCCCATGTTCACCTTGGATGTGCTGCCTGGTTATTCACCAGCTTATCTTGCAGAAGTTTTGAATACCTATGGGGAAGTGGGGCGAAGCGCCTATGCCACGAGTCTTATGACGCTGGATATGCTGTTCCCGATTTCTTATGGAATTTTCTTTGCACTCCTCGTCCGTCGACTGTACTTAAATCTCAACGTGCCAGTTGGCCTGGTGAATGCAATGATAGCAATGCCGTTACTCTCTATGGTGCTTGATTGGATTGAGAATTCAACTTTTGTTTACTTAATCTCTGTGTATCCGGCTCAGCCCCTTGCTGTGGCACAATTTGTTAGCCTTGTAACGCTGATAAAGGTAAGCCTCTATGCCCTTACAATCATCTCATTGGTGTTTGGTTCGGCGTTGATGTGGAAGCAAAGAGAAAACTCTGAAGTAGAAATCTCATAGACAGGGCCGTAGGGTGCATAAGCGAAGCGTCATGCACCAATGAACACTCTAATCCAACGCTGATTCCAGTCATTCGATGGCGCATGACGCTGCGCTGATGCGCCCTACTCGCTCTGCCGCCGATACGCGGAACGACGCACCGCCCATTCCGAAGCGATCAACGCGCCCAGCGCCAGCGCCAGCGACACCAGCGCAAGACGCGCAATGCCGTCGCCGCCGTTGGGGGTCTGGATCAGGGTGTGCATCGCCAGCGAAATCGTCTGGGTTTCGCCGGGAATGTTCGAGACGAAGGTGATGGTGGCGCCGAACTCGCCGAGCGCCTTGGCGAAGGCCAGCGTGGCGCCGGCCGCGATGCCGGGAAAACTCAGCGGCAGGATCACCTGCCAGAACGTCGCCCACGGCCTCGCGCCCAGGCTGGCGGACATCTCGTCGATTTCGCGCGGCACCGCTTCGATCGACAGCCGCACCGAGCGCACGAACAGCGGGAAGGCCATGATCGCTGCGGCCACCACCGCGCCGGTCCACCGGAACGCGAAGGTGATGCCGAACCACGACTCCAACCATTGCCCGACCGCACCCTGGCGGCCCAGCACGATCAACAGCGCATAACCGGTGAGCACCGGCGGCATCAGCAGCGGCAGATGCACCAGCGCATCGAAGAAGATTTTCCCGGGGAAATTCCAGCGCGCCAGGATGTAAGCGGTGGCGACGGCGAACGGCACCGCGCACACCACCGCCAGGGCGGCGACGCGCAGGCTCAGCGCGATGGCGGTGGTTTCCTCGGCGGTGAACACGTCAGACGGTCATCGCGAAGGCAGAAAACCGGCGCGTTTGAAGATGGCTTTCGCTTCATCGCCACGGAGAAACGTCAGGAAACCTTTGGTCGCGGCGAGCGGCGTCCTGGCCAGACGCGCCAGCGGGTAGACGATGGCATCGTGGGTGCGGGCCGGAATCGCAGCGACGACGCGCACCTTGGGTTCGGCCTGCGCATCGGTGGCGTAAACGATGCCGAGCGGCGCTTCGCCGCGCGACACGAAGGCCATCGCGGCGCGCACGTTGTCGGCCTGGGCCAGTTGACCGGACACCGTGTCCCACAGCCCCAGCGTCGTCAACGCCTGCTTGCCGTAGCGCCCGGCTGGTACCGACGTGGTTTCCGCCATGGCCAGGCGTCCGTCGCCCAGCGCTTGGCGCAACGCCGCCGGCTTCAGCACCAATGTGCGGAGCGCCGAATCCGCGGGCGCGATCACCACCAGGCGATTACCGACGAGATTGCCGCGGCTGCCGACATCGATCAGTTTGCGCTGCTGCAGATAATCCATCCATTCGCCGTCGGCGGAAATGAAGACATCCGCAGGCGCACCCTGTTCGATCTGCTTGGCCAGAGCGGAGCTGCCCGCATAGGAAATCGAGAGCTTCTGCCCGGATCGCTTCGTCCAAGCGGCGGAGGCTTCGTCCAGGCTTTCCTTGAGACTGGCCGCGGCGAAGACGGTGATCGGCCGGGGTTCCGCGGGCTGCGCCAGCGCCGGCAACGGCAAAGCCAGTATGAGCAACAGACAGGACAGACGCGAGAGGAAGGTCATGGACGATAGGATACCTGTGGTTCGGAGGAAGAAGCATCTGTGCATGCGCTGTTCAAAACGCCGCCCAGGCCGCGAGATGCGATGCGTCATTCGGGGCAAGTCCGTGGCCCGGGCTACGGCGCGAACTTCGCACCGAAGCGTTCCCGCAACAGATTCTTCTGCACCTTGCCCATGGTGTTACGCGGCAACTCGTCGACGATCTCCAGCGCCTTCGGCTGTTTGTAGCGCGCAAGTTGCTCACGCAGAACTCCATCGATGGCGGCCAGATCCAACACAATGCCCGGCTGCGCCACCAGCACCGCGACCACCGCTTCGCCGAAATCGGGATGCGCGACGCCGATCACCGCGGACTCCAGCACGCCGGGCTGTTCGTCGAGCAGCAGTTCGACTTCCTTCGGATAGACGTTGAAGCCGCCGGTGATGATGAGGTCTTTCTGGCGGCCGATCAGGGTGAGGTAACCGTCGTCGCTGAAACAGCCGAGGTCGCCGGTGATGAAGAAACCGCTATCGCGGAATTCTTCGCGGGTCTTGTCGGGCATGCGCCAGTAGCCCTTGAACACGTTGGGGCCACGCACTTCGACCGAACCGGTTTCGCCCGCGGGCAGCGGCGCGCCGGTCGCGGGATCGGCGACGATCACCTCCACGCCCGACAGCGGCGGGCCGACGGTGCCCGCGCGACGGTCGCCGTCGTACGGGTTCGAGGTGTTCATGTTGGTTTCGGTCATGCCGTAGCGTTCGAGAATGCGATGCCCGGTACGGGTCTCGAAGGCGACATGCGTTTCCGCGAGCAGCGGCGCGGAGCCCGACACGAACAGCCGCATGCGTTCGCACAGCGCGCGATCGAAGGACGCGGCGTCGAGCAGGCGCGTGTAGAACGTCGGCACGCCCATCAGCACGGTCGTGTGCGGCAGCAGACGCAGGATCGCGTCGAGATCGAAGCCCGGCAGGAAACGCATCGAGGCACCGCCGATCAGCGCGACATTGGTCGCGACGAACAAACCATGCGTGTGGAAGATCGGCAGCGCATGCAGCAGCACGTCGTCCGCAGTGAACCGCCATTCGCGCGCCAGCGCCTCGGCGTTCGACAGCAGATTGCCGTGCGTGAGCATGGCGCCCTTCGAGCGCCCGGTGGTGCCCGAGGTATACAGCAGCGCGGCGAGGTCGTCATCGCTGCGATCTTCGACGGCGAACGCGTCCGGCTGCACGTCGCAGAGGTCGCGGAACGTGCCGCGCCCATCCGCATCCAACGTGAGCAGTTGCGCGCCGTGCGCGATGGCGACCGGCGCGAGCGCCTCCGCGCGCGCAGGATCGACCAGCAGCAATGTCGGCGCGGCATCGCCGACGAAATAATCCACTTCGGCGGCGGTGTAGGCGGTGTTGAGCGGCAGGAACACCGCGCCGGACGCGACCGCCGCGCCGTAGACGGCCAGCGCCTCCGGCGTCTTCGCGATCTGCACGGCGACGCGATCGCCGGCGCGCACGCCGTGCGCGCGCAGCGCACCGGCCGCGCGATGGATCATCGCCAAGAATTCGACGCCGGAGATCGCGGTGTCGTCGGCCAGTGTCAGCAAAGGGCCGAGCTTGTCGGCCAAGGGTGCGAACAGTCGGTCGTAAAGCGGATTGGGCACGGTGGTTCTCTTGGGTCTGCGCGGGATGTTCCGGTCGCGACATGCGGCTTGCGATGCGCGACCGCAATGCTAACCGGAGTCGCTCGCGGCGGACGGATCCGCGTTTCAGTAACGCCAGTGCGCAACGCCGCTTGAAAAACCGGCACAGGGCTGTTAACCATAGCGACAGCGAGGGATCGTACCGACGCCCGGCAAGGGGTCGGAACGGTCGACAGGAGGCTCGCGAGCAACGCCCCGCCGAGCGATCGCGAGGCGCGGAAAGGATGCCGGCGGCCCGGATGGCCGTCGCTACGACGGCGCTCGCCGCAGAGGTGGCATGGACGCGATCCCCATTCGACAGGTACAGGACCAGGACGATCTGGTCTGTCATTGCGCGGGCATCGGTCGCGCGCGGATCAAGGCCGCCATCGCCACCGCGCCGGCATCGACGCTGGAATCGCTCGGCACCCAGCTCGGCTGCGGCGTGCAGTGCGGTTGCTGTCGGCCGCTGGTGCAGGAACTGCTGGGCGAATCGCCGTGGTACGAGGTGGCGAACACCACGCGCACGGCGCTCACCGACGCCGACGCCCCGAAACGCCGGATCGTGCAGATCGATCTGCAGCTCGTCGGCTTCCCACCCTATCCGCAGGCGCTGCCCGCGCAACACGTGGTGGTGCAGGCGTGGCTGGACGAAACGTGGGTGACGCGCACCTACACCGTTGTGCGTCAGTCGGAAGACGGCAACACCGTCAGCATCGCGATGCGCCGCATCGAAGGCGGCGAACTCAGCACGCGCCTGCTCGATGCCGACGACCCGACCTTCGCCGCGATTCCACTGCGGATCGCGGTGCCGGCCGGCGAAGCCGATCCCGCCGATGGCCGCCCGGTGGTGTGCTTCGTCGCCGGCGTAGGCGTGACCCTGGCGCTGTCGCTGTTGCACGGCCGTCGCCCCGATCAGCAATTGCACGTGGACTACAGCGCATCGCGGCGCGGCGACATGGTGTACGCCGACCGGATCGAGGCCTCCGCCATGAGCGGCCGCGGCGTGAGTTGCCATCTGCGCACCGACGACATCGACGGCTTCCTCGACAACGAGGACATCCTCGAAACCGTGAAACAGTTTCCGGGCGCACGTTATTACGTCTGCGGCCCGCCGGGCTATACGCGCCGGCTGCTGGAAGGTCTGTTCAAGGCGGACGTGAACGATGCCGACGTGCGGGTGGAGGCCTTCTTCCTGAAGACGAATGCCCCGCGCCGCCGCAGCGTCCGCCGGCTGGCCTACGCCGCCGGGCTTGCCGCGGCCTTCCTGCCGCTGCTGCTGCTGGCGCCGGCGCTGGCGGATTTCGTACCGAACAATGCCCACAACCCGGGACACACCGAACTGGCCTGCACCGACTGCCATCGCGAAGCGCCCGGCAGCTTTCGTCAGCAGGTGCAGGCCAAAACCAAACATCTGCTGGGCCTGCGCGCGGGCGATGTCGATTTCGGCATGCGTCCGGTGAACAACGCCGCCTGCATCGACTGCCACGACAATCCCGACGACCGCCATCCCGCGCATCGTTTCCTGGAGCCGCGCTTCGAAGCCGCGCGTCGCGCGATCGCGCCGCAGCAGTGCGTCAGCTGCCATCGCGAACACACCGGCACGCGCATCAGTCAGACCAACGCCGGCTTCTGCGTCGCCTGCCACAACGACATGGCGATGAAGGACGATCCGGCCCAGCCCACGCACGCGGTCCTGATCGAGGATGAGCGTTGGGAGACGTGCCTCACTTGCCACGATTTCCACGGCAATCATGGCCACGATCCGCCGCACGACCTCAAGGACGCGCTGACGCCCGATGTCGTCGCCGCCTACCTCGACACCGCCGCTTCGCCGTACGGCGAAACCGTCGTGAAAGCCAGACAGCCCGGGGCCACGCCATGAAGCCAGCGAAAATCCACAAATCCGTGCTCATCCTCGCGGCGCTGTCGGTGATCGGCATCTATCTGTTCGCGACCGCACCCGCCGATCTGGACGACAGCGCCAGCGGCGGCCGCGATGTGCCGGTCGAAACCCTGTTCCGCCTGCTCGATGCCGAGAACGCCTCGATCCGCGCGATCTACACCGCGGAGATCGTCACTCCCGGGCTGAAGAAAGGCCTGAAATATCGCGAGGACTGGAAAACCAAGGACGTGCATGCCGGGCCGTTGCCGGCACTATTCCTGCGCGAAACCGCCAACCGGCTGCAGCAGCGCATGCCGGAGCTGAGCCTGTTCCTGGGTTCGACTTATCCGATCGAAGCCTCGAATCATTTCAAGGGCGCGCAGCTGGCGTACTTCGAGAAGATCGAGAAACAACAGCAACCGCAGTTCTTCATCGACGAAAGCACCGGGCGCCATACCGCGATGTTTCCGGATATCGCCTCGGCGCCCGCCTGCGTGAGCTGCCACAACGAGCACCCGGACAGTCCGCGCAAGGACTGGAAACTCAACGATGTGATGGGCGCCACCACCTGGTCGTTCCCGCGCGCGAAGATCTCCACCGACGAACTGGTGGAAATCCTCGGTGCGTATCGGGTCGTCGCCATGGACGCTTATGGCTCGTATCTCAAGAAGAGTGCGAGCTTCGATGCCGCGCAGCGCCCGCAGTTGGGCGAACGCTGGCCCAGTGACGGACTGTTCCTGCCCGATGCCGAGACCTTCCGCAAGCGCATCGAAGCGAAGAATTCCACCGCATCGCTGAATTTGCTGCTGCAGACATACTCGCCCTCGCAGCGCACACCCGCGGGCGCGGACAAGCCACCGGCACTCACCGGCAGCGCCGGCACGCCGGACAGCGCGCCATGAACGCGCAATCGCGACGACGCCCCGCGCCGAAATCCGCGTATCAGACCGCATTGATCGTGGCGTCGTGGTGCGCGCTGGCCGGCGTGTTCGTGTCGTGCATCGCCTGGCTGTGGCCGCCGCGCTGGACATCGCTGCTGGCGCTGCAGCGGTTGGACGCCTACAAGCAACTGACCGGCTACATCCTCGTTGGTCTGCTGAGCTTCGATCTGTCGCTGGCATTGATCAAGCGAAGATTGCTGAGCGGCACGTCGCTGCGCGTACTGCAGATCGCCCATCGCGTGCTCGGTCTGATGATGCTGGCGATGCTGGTGCTGCACGCGGGCTTCGGGCATGCGGGCTTCCTGCACGCGACCTTCGCCGTGACCATGCTGGTGGTCGTCGCCGGCGCCGTGCTCAATCTGTTGCCGAGCCATCGCCTCGGCTCGTGGGGGCAATGGACCACTGCACTGCACATCGGCGCCGGCTGCCTGTTGGCCGCACTGGCGCTGATGCATCTGTATTTCGTCTACACCTACGCAACGTGAGACGACGCTCACATTCCTGCCCTGCCATGGGCTGAACGCACGTCGACGACATGGCGGGAAGCGTCATGGCCGCTCGTCATCATCCATGGGTCCGGACGCGCGAGCGATGTTCCGGACCCATGTTCGTCCGGCCGGCTCGCGAAGCGGAAGAATGGAAATATCGCCGCCGTCAGGACTCGCTTCTTTCCATCTCTTACAAGGAGTTCCCCCATGCAACATCTGATCGGAAAAGTATGTTCCGCGCTGCTCTTGGCCGCAGCCGCAGTCGCGCCGTCCCAGGTCTTCGCCCAGTCATGCACCACCTCGACCGCCTATTACGGCGTGCTGATGCAGACCGCCGATCTCGACGGCAACGGCAGCCTCGAAGCGGTCTGCAACGGCTACAGCGAAATCGCCGTCGTCGCCAGCAACGGCACCGCGACCCGCTACCCGATATCGAATGTCTATTGGACCCAGTCGGTCATCGACGATATCGACGGCACCCCCGGCGCCGAGGTCGTCCTGGGCCAGGCGCCCCATCTCACCGTCATCCGGCACTACTCGCGTTCGAAGGTCTCGCAGTACATCGGACCGAACTTCACGATCGCCGTCGGCGCGGTAACGGATCTGGACGGTGTGGCCGGAAAGGAAATCCCGCTCGAGAGCGGCAGCAACCTGGTCATCTACGGCAGGAACGCCATCCTGCGCACGGTCTGGATCACCCCCAGCAGCAACTGGAAGGTCTGCACCGACATCGCCAATTGCGCCAGCAACATGAACGCCGCGACCGGTGCGGAACTGCTGCTCGCCCTGCCGAATGAAGTGAAGATCTATTCGATGGCGTCCGGCGGATTGAACAGCTACTGGATCGGCAATCAGTACGCGACCCTCAACAACGGCGTGCGCGACTTCGACGGGGCCGCGGGCAACGACATCGCGATCGCCCGCGCGGACGGCATGCTGCATATCCTGCGTCCGGCCAGCGGCTATCTGCAGTCGATCAGCGGCTCCGGCACCTTCGGCAGTTCGTGGACGCTCGTCGGCTACGCCAATCTCGACGGCGTGGCCGGGGACGAAATCCGCATCCGCTCCAACACCAACAACCGCATCTACCGGGTCTATCCGCGTTCGGGCAACGTGTCGGCCGAATAATCGGCCGCACCGGCGCGGCCGCGACCCGCAGCCGCGCCGTCCGTGCCAAGATAGGGCATGGACAAATCCTTCGACATCATCGTCTTCGGCGCCACCGGCTTCACCGGCCGGCTGGTCGCCGAATATCTCAACCAGACCTACGGCGTGAACGACTCGGTGCGCTGGGCCATGGCCGGACGCAGCGCGACCAAGCTCGCCCAGGTCCGCGACGAGTTGGGCATCGATCCATCGCTGCCGCTGCTGGTGGCCGACGCCGGCGACATCGACGCACTCGCCAAGCTGGTCGCCCAGACCCATGTCGTGCTGACCACGGTCGGCCCCTACCAGACCTTCGGCGAACCGCTGATCCGCGCCTGTGCGGCGGCCGGTACCGATTATGTCGATCTCTGCGGCGAACCGGGCTGGATGGCGAAGATGGTCCCGCTGTTGCAGGACACCGCGCAGGCCAGCGGCGCGCGCATCGTGTTCTCCTGCGGCTTCGACTCGATCCCCTTCGACCTCGGCGTGGTCTATGCGCAGCACGAAGCGCAGCAGCGCCTCGGCGCACCGCTCGCGCGCGTGCATGGCCGGGTAAAAGTCATGAAGGGCACATTCTCCGGCGGCACCGTCGCCAGCATGCTCGCGACGATGGAAGCGATGAAGGCCGATCCGTCGCTGAAGCGCACGCTGATCGACCCGTTCGCGCTCACGCCCGGCTTCAAGGGGCCGCGCCAACCGAGCGACCACATCGCCGCTTTCGACGAACTCGCGCAGAGCTGGACCGCCCCGTTCGTGATGGCCACGATCAACACCAAGAACGTGCATCGCAGCCACTTCCTGCTCGGTCACCCCTGGGGCGCCGATTTCGTCTACAGCGAATGCATGCTCACCGGCAAGGGCGACAAGGGCGAGAAACGCGCGAAGAAGATGGCGCGATCGTCGAAACTGCAGGCCGTGCTGCTGGCGTTCGCACCGACGCGCGCGCTGTTGCGCCGCTTCGCCCTGCCCAAACCCGGCGAAGGTCCGAACCAGCAGCAGCGCGAGACCGGCCGCTACGAAGTGCTGTTCTTCGGCGCGACCGCCGATGGCCGCAAACTCACCGCCAGCGTCACCGGCGATCGCGACCCGGGCTACGGCTCCACCAGCAAGATGATCGCCGAAGCCGCGCTGTGCTTGGTGCGCGATATCGACCGCACCGCGACGCCCGGCGGCGTGTGGACGCCCGGCGCGGCGATGAGCATGCCGCTGATCGAGCGGCTGCGGGAACGGGCGGGGCTGACGTTCTCGATATCCGGCGACTGATCACGCGAGCGACCAGAGGCAGGCACGGCCCCGCATCGGCGGGGCGGCGGTAACGACAGACCCGGGCATTCGCGCAAGGAGCGTTCCCATGGATCTCATCACCCTCCTCGGCACCATTACCGCCAGTGGCGCCATCAGCATCGGCGCCGCCTACTGGCTGAGCCAGAAGATCGTCGAGCACCGCCTCAGCAAGGACATCAAGGCATACGATGCCCGGATCGCGGAAACGCTCGCGGTACATCGGGCCGAGCTCGACGAGAAGCTCGGCAAGGCCAAGTCCGAGACCGATGCGAAATTGAAAAAGGAAGTCGAGGAATATCTTGGCGAGAAGAATGCGGACAGGCAGTACCGGTCCGACGCCAGGAAGCGGCTGTATTCCGCGGTGGGCCCGCTGCGATATCAACTGCTGGTCGCCTGCGCCGAATACACCAACCGCATCGCCCGCATCGGCAACGACAAGCTCACGTACCACATGTCGATCGCCGGCTATTTCGGACAGAGCACAGCCTACCGTCTCGTGCGGATCCTCGCGATCGGCGAACTCATCGAACGGCAGATCGCTTACGCCGATTTCTCCGTCGACCCGGACATGCGCGACCTGCTCCATTTCAAACGGCAGGCCTACCTGTGCATGTCCAGCCATCTCGTCTGCCTGGACCACCCCGCCGCCAACTGGAAGCGACAGGAACAGCACGTCTACTACGACGTGCTGGCGATCATCGCCTCCGAAATGATCGTGAAGGAAACCAATGGCAGCGAACGCGCGCTGCGCTTCGACGAGTTCTCGAAGATCTCCGGGCAGGATCCCGGCTTCGCGATGATCGCGCCGATACCGGAATTGATCTCCGATTTCACGATCGCGGGAAAATCGATCCTGTGGCTGCGTTTCCTCGCCATGTCGGAACTTTGCGCCGGCCTCGTCGCACAACACGGCAGCCAGCTCGGACTCGAGTTGAGCCCGCTGGACATCGACACGATGCTCGCACTCGCCCAGGACGCGCACATCGACAAACGCAGGGATGCTTATCGCGAGATGATGAGGACATTCCGGGACACGTTCGCGAACAGGGCGGCGTAGTCGCGACAGGCCGTCATCCGCGCGCGCGGAGCGCAAGGCCGCATCGGCGTCAATCCGGCGACAGCACCGCACGATTGCGGCCGCCGCGCTTCGCCGCATACAGCGCGACATCGGCGGCGATGATCAGATGCTCCGCGGTCTGCATGGCGCCCGGCGCCCGGCTGGCCGCACCGATGCTCAGGGTCACGCGCTCGGCACTGGAGTGCGCATGCGCCAACGCCTGCGCCTCGACCGCGGCGCGCAGGCCCTCGGCCAGCACGAGCATCCGCGCGCCATCGGCGCCCGGCAGCAGGACGACAAATTCCTCGCCGCCGAAACGCGCGACCCGCGCCGACGAATCGCGCAAGGCCTCGGCCAGCAGCGTGGCCACTTCGCGCAGGCAGGCGTCGCCCGCGAGATGGCCGTAACCGTCGTTGTAGGCCTTGAAATGATCGACATCGGCGATCAGAAGGCCCAGCGGTTCGCCGTTGGCGTCGGATTCGGTCAATCCTTCCAGCAGCCAGCGGTCGAAGCAACGACGGTTGGCGATGCCGGTCAGCCCGTCCTGTTCGGAGATGGTTTCCAGCGCCCGGTTGGCCGCCTGCAGTTGCCGGTTCGCCTTGGCGAGATCCTCGAGCAGATGGGCCGCGCGCAGGATGCCCGCGATCTGGTCGGCGACGGTTTCCAACAGCGCGCGCTGGCCACGGAACGCACCCACGCGCCGGCTCTCGGCGTTGAGTACCGCCAGCACCTCGCCGTTGTGCAGCACCGGCACGCACAGCTCCGATCCGGTGCCGTGCAAGGTGTCGATCACCATCGGATGGTCGCGGGTGTCGTCGATATCGATCGTCTGCCCGCTCACCGCGCAGGTGCCGACGACGCCGGTGCCGAGGGCGCGCCGGTAATCGACCCGGACCTCACTGGCGAGCTGGCTGCACACCGCTTCGCAGACGAATTCGTGGCGCTCGCGGTCGATGGCGGCGCAAGCGACGAACTCCCAGTCGAACTCGTCGGAAAGAGTCTCCACGATCCTCTGGAGCATGGGTCTGAGCGCCATGTCCTGGAGCGCGATTCTCGCGACGCGATTCAGCGTCGCCAACTGCCGCAACGCCTGTGCGGTTGCCGCGTCGGCCTCGTTCATGTCGCCCCCCGGGCGCGATTGCTTGCCGGAAACGCCGGAAACCGCGCCTCCGGCAAGCCTCTCACAGCCGCACAGCGGACGCCAGCCTCCCTAAGTCCTGCGCGCATCCACGTCGGAAACGACCCGGCATGACCGCAGAAAACACGACGGCCGCCTGCTGGCGGCCGTCGCGGGCTGGAGATCGCGGCGCGGCGGCCGGTCATTCGCGATGGTAGACCTGCGCCCCCTGGGCGCGGAATTCCTCGGACTTCTCGGCCATGCCGGCCTCCAGCGCCTTCGTCTCGTCGACGCCGTGTTCGGCGGCGTAGTCGCGCACGTCCTGGGTGATCTTCATCGAACAGAAGTGCGGACCGCACATCGAGCAGAAGTGCGCGACCTTGTGCGCGTCCTTGGGCAGGGTTTCGTCGTGGAATTCCTTGGCCTTTTCGGGATCCAGGCCAAGGTGGAACTGGTCTTCCCAGCGGAACTCGAAGCGCGCCTTGCTCAGCGCGTTGTCGCGGATCTGCGCGCCGGGGTGGCCCTTGGCCAGATCGGCCGCATGCGCGGCGATCTTGTAGGCCATGATGCCGTCGCGCACGTCCTGGCGGTTCGGCAGGCCGAGATGTTCCTTGGGCGTGACGTAGCAGAGCATCGCGCAGCCGTACCAGCCGATCATCGCCGCGCCGATCGCGGACGTGATGTGGTCGTAGCCCGGCGCGATGTCGGTGGTCAGCGGTCCGAGAGTGTAGAACGGCGCCTCGCCGCACTCGACCAACTGCTTGTCCATGTTTTCCTTGATCAACTGCATCGGCACATGGCCGGGGCCTTCGACCATGGTCTGCACGTCGTGCTTCCACGCGATCTTGGTCAATTCGCCCAGCGCTTCGAGTTCGCCGAACTGCGCGGCGTCGTTGGCATCGGCGATGCAGCCCGGACGCAGGCCGTCGCCCAGCGAGAAGGCCACATCGTAGGCCTTCATGATCTCGCAGATGTCCTCGAAGTGCGTGTAGAGGAAGTTTTCCTTGTGATGCGCCAGGCACCACTTCGCCATGATCGAACCGCCGCGCGACACGATGCCGGTCACGCGCTTCGCGGTGAGCGGCACATGGCGCAGCAGCACGCCGGCGTGGATCGTGAAGT
The DNA here is from genome assembly GCA_966203835.1 of uncultured Thermomonas sp. Lineage (GTDB taxonomy): Bacteria > Pseudomonadota > Gammaproteobacteria > Xanthomonadales > Xanthomonadaceae > Lysobacter_I. The sequence continues at coordinate 62,353 of CBIHKW010000001.1, read as the reverse complement.
AATCGACGCCCTGCTCCGCCTGTTCGATCAGCGTGTCGCGGAACAGCTCCCAGGTGAGTTCCTCGGCGCGGCCGTCGACTTTTTCCAACGCCTGATAGATCGGCACGGTGCCGATCGGCACCGGCGAATTGCGGATGATCCACTCGCGGGTTTCGTGGATGTGCTTGCCGGTGCTCAGATCCATCACCGTGTCGCCGCCCCAGCGGATCGCCCACACCAGCTTCTCGACTTCCTCGGCGATGCCCGACGACACCGCGCTGTTGCCGATGTTCGCGTTGATCTTGGTCAGGAAGTTGCGGCCGATGATCATCGGCTCGCTTTCCGGATGGTTGATGTTGTTCGGCAGGATCGCGCGGCCGCGGGCGATCTCGTCGCGCACGAACTCCGGGGTGATGAACTTCTGGATATTGGCGCCGAAGGTTTCGCCCGGATGCTGCGACAGCAGGCGCGCGTCGCGCACCGCGTCCAGGCGCTGGTTCTCGCGGATCGCCACGTATTCCATCTCCGGGGTGACGATGCCGCGCTTGGCGTAATACATCTGCGACACGTTGGCGCCCGCCTTGGCGCGACGCGGTAACGCACGATTCGGGAAACGCACCGCGTCGAGCTTGGCGTTGCTTTCGCGACCACGACCGAATTCGGAACTCAGCGCGATCAGTTGTTCGGTATCGCCGCGTTCTTCGATCCAGCGCGCGCGCAGCGGCGCAAGGCCGGCCGCGAGATCGATGTTCGCATCCGGATCGGTGTACGGGCCGGACGGATCGTAGATGGTGATCGGCGGGTTCTCTTCGCCGCCGAACAGCGTCGGCGTCTGCGACAGCGAGACTTCGCGCATCGCCACCTGGAGGTCGGGGCGCGAGCCCTCGACGAAGATCTTGCGCGAACCGGGAATCGGCCGGGTCACGGATTCGGAAAGTTGATCGGTCTGCTGCAGCAGCGTCGCGGGCACGGCATTCATCGGCATTCGTCCTGGTCTTGTTGAAGCCTTCGCACGGGCGCGCGAAGTGTTCGGGACGAAGCGGCGGCGCTGCCGACCACGCGGCGGGCGCAGTGGTGGCTGGCGAAGCTTCCCTACGCCGATATCAATCGGATCAGGTTCGAAGGGTCTGTCTCAATCGCCGGCCGGGCCGGCGATACCCCCGCTTCTGGCGACATTGAACCATTCCTCGCGGCCGACCGCCACCGCCCGGGCCGCTTCCGAACGGGTTTCAGGGTTCTTTTCGGGCCGAATTCGCCGACAATAACCGCTGATCCAGGGGGAACACCGCTTATGCCCAACTCCAGTCGCATCACCTGGCGCGACCGCCTGCGCTACCGTTTCGAGAACACCCTCTCCCGCGGCACCATCGCGATCATCGGCTGGCTGGCGCTGCTGTCGGCGGGGATCGTCGCCGTCGCCACCCTTGCGATCTGGGCGCTGCACCTCAACACCACCCCGGACGACGCCAGCAGCGAGCTCGGCGCGATAGAAGGCGCCTGGCAGAGCATGCTGCACGCACTGGACCCGGGCACCCTCGCCGGCGATCAGGGCTGGCCGCTGCGCGCGCTGATGCTGGTGGTGACCGTCGGCGGCATTTTCGTCGTCAGCATGCTGATCGGCACGATCACTTCTGGCCTCGAAGCGCGGCTGCACGAAATGCGCAAGGGCCGCTCGCGGGTGATCGAAACCAACCACACGCTGATCCTCGGTTGGTCGAGCAAGGTGTTCTCGATCATCGGCGAATTGATGATCGCCAACGAGAACCAGAAGAATCCCTGCATCGTGATCCTGGCCGACCGCGACAAGGTCGAGATGGAAGACGACATCCGCGCGAAATTCCAGAACACGAAAAACACCCGGGTGATCTGCCGCAGCGGCGATCCGCTGGACCTGGACGATCTGGCGGTGGCCGCGCCGCACGAAGCGCGCTCGATCATCGTACTGGCGCCGGAAACGGAAAATCCCGACATCCATGTGATCAAGTCGGTGTTGGCGATCACCAACAACCCGGAGCGGCGCAAGGACGCATACCACATCGTCGCGGAGATCCGCGATGCGCACAATCTCGAAGCCGCGCATCTGGTCGGCGGCGACGAAGCCGTGTTCATCCAGGGCTCGGACCTGATCGCCCGCGTCACCGCGCAGACCTGCCGGCAGTCCGGACTCAGCGTGGTCTACACCGAGCTGCTGGATTTCGACGGCGCCGAGATCTATTTCAGCCCGGCGGGCAGCCTCGCCGGCCGCAGCTATCGCGAAGTGCTGTCGAGTTTCGAGGATTCGGCGGTGATTGGCCTGATGCGCGCCGATGGCGAAGCGCACATCAATCCGGACATGGGCATGCGTCTGCTCGCCGACGACCGGATCATCGCGATCAGCGAGGACGACGACACCCTGATCCCGTCGAAGACCGCACCGCCGGCGCCCGATACGTCCCGGATAGTAGAGGGCTCGAAGACCGAACCCACGCCCGAGCGCACTCTCGTGCTCGGCTGGAACGAGAAGACCGAGGCGGTGATCCGCGAACTCGATAATTACGTCGCCAAGGGCTCGAAGATCACCGTGATCCGCGCCTGGAGCGAAGACGAGGCGAGCATGGCCGCAGCCGCAGCGCTCACCCGCCAGCGCATGGCCCTGGTCACCGGCGACATCGCCAGTCTCGCCACGCTGGAGTGGGCGCGCGTCACCGATTACGACCACATCATCGTGATGAGCGACACCCGGCTGCCGATACAGGAAGCCGATGCGCAAACGCTGATCTGCCTGCTGCATCTGCGCAATCTCGCCGAAGCCGGCGGCAAGGATCTGAGCATCGTCAGCGAGATGATGGACCTGCGCAACCGCGCGCTGGCGCAAGTGGCGCGCGCCGACGACTTCATCGTCGGCGACTCGCTGGTCAGCCTGATGCTGTCGCAGTTGTCGGAAAACAAACATCTCGACCACGTGTTCCGCAGCCTGTTCAGCGCGGACGGTTCTGAAATCTACATCCGTCCCGCGCGCGATTACGTCGTCATCGGCGCGGAGGTGGATTTCCACACGGTGCTGGAAGCGGCCGCACGACGCGGCGAAACCGCGATCGGCTATCGCGTCGCCGCCGACGGCAGCGACTCGACGCGCGGATTCGGGGTGAAGGTCAACCCGAACAAATCGGAACGCTTCGCTTTCGCGGAAGACGACCAGGTGATCGTGCTCGCGGAAGATTGATCGCGCGCTGCGGTCGACGCCGACATCGGCCGCAGCGATGCCCGGTACGACATGCTCAGCAAAGCATGCTCAGCGCAGCGATGCGTTGATCTTGTCCAGCGCTGCCGCGCCGGGATTGAGTTCGTCCGCGCCCATCGCGTTCAGCGGCTTCGCGGCGGTGTTGAGGTGGCCGTGCAGGTCGCCGGCCGCGGCATCGACATACAGCAGACCGGTCACCACTTCTCCGCGGGCGTGACGCTGCTGGATCAGATTCATCGCTGCGATCCGGTCGCGCGGGTCGTAGCCCGCATCGAGCTTGTGCAGCCGCAACACCGTGCCGTCGTGCTGCTCCACCGAGATGGTGTCGCCGGCCGGATAATCGACCGCGATCTCCGCGCGCGGCAGGATCACGTCGAGCTGATTCACCGCGTCGTTGTGCTCGCGTACGTAGTCGTAGCTCTTGGTGCTGCCCGCATGATTATTGAAGGCGACGCAGGGGCTGATCACGTCAAGGAACGCGGCACCGCGATGCGACAGCGCGCCCTTGATCAGCGGCACCAGCTGTTGCTTGTCGCCCGAGAAGCCGCGCGCGACGTAACTCGCGCCGAGTTGCAGCGCCATCGTCACCAGATCCAGCGGGCTGTCGGTGTTGGCCACGCCTTTTTTCGAGACCGACCCTTGGTCCGCGGTCGCCGAGAACTGGCCCTTGGTCAGACCGTAGACACCGTTGTTTTCGACGATGTAGACCATGTTCACGCCGCGGCGGATCGCATGCACGAACTGGCCGATGCCGATGGACGCGGAATCGCCGTCGCCGGAGACGCCGAGATAGATCAGCTCGCGATTGGCGAGATTCGCACCGGTGAGCACCGACGGCATTCGCCCGTGGACGGTGTTGAACCCATGCGACTGGCCGAGGAAATAATCCGGCGTCTTGCTGCTGCAGCCGATGCCGGACAGCTTGGCGACCAGATGTGGCTCGATGTCGAGTTCCCAGCAAGCCTGGATGATCGCTGCCGAAATCGAATCGTGACCGCAGCCGGCGCACAGGGTGCTGATCTTGCCTTCGTAATCGCGGCGCGTGAAACCGATCGCGTTGCAGGACAGCGTGGGGTGATGCAGTTTTGGCTTGGTGAGATAGGTCATGCCACCTTCTCCCGCTGGGACGCCGGCCGGACGCGCGCGGTGATCGCATCGGAAATGAATCGGGCGGTGATCGGCGTACCGTCGTAATGCAGGACAGCGATCAACCGCGCCGGATCGATGTCGAATTCGTTGATCAGCAGACTCCTCAATTGTCCGTCCCGGTTCTGTTCGATCACGAACACCGATTCGTGCGCATCGACGAACTCGCGCACCGACGCCGGAAACGGAAAAGCGCGCACGCGCAGCGTATCGAGCGGGATGTCCTGCTCGTGCAGACGCGCGATGGCTTCCTGCATCGCCGGGCTGGTCGAGCCGAAATAGATCGCGCCGAACCGCGACGGCACTTCGGTCTGCGACAACAGCGGCTGCGGCACCAGCGTTTTGGCGGTGTCGAACTTCTTCAGCAACCGCTGCATGTTGTAGACATAGTCGGCGCCGCGCTCGGAATATTGCGCCTGCGGGTTGCGCGACGTGCCGCGGGTGAAATACGCGCCTTTCTCCGGATGCGTGCCCGGATAGGTGCGATACGGAATGCCGTCGCCGTCGATATCCTTGTAGCGCGCGAATTCCATGCCCGCCTCCAGCGCCTCGCGATCCAGCACCTTGCCGCGATCGTAGACGCGGCTATCGTCCCAGACGAACGGCGCGCAGAGACGCTGGTTCATGCCGATGTCCAGATCGGTCATCACGAACACCGGCGTCTGCAGGCGGTCGGCCAGATCGAGCGCGTCGGCGCAGAACGCGAAGCATTCGTGCGGATCTTCCGGAAACAGCAGAATATGTTTGGTGTCGCCGTGCGACGCATAGGCCGCGGCGAGGATGTCGGACTGCTGCGTGCGCGTGGGCATGCCTGTGGATGGGCCGCCGCGCTGCACGTCGATGATCGTCGCCGGGATCTCGGCGAAGTACGCCAGACCGATGAATTCGTTCATCAGCGAAATGCCAGGCCCCGATGTCGCGGTGAACGCACGCGCACCGTTCCAGCCGGCGCCGACGACCATGCCGATGGAGGCGATCTCGTCCTCGGCCTGGATGATCGCGAAGCGGTTTTCGCCGCTGTCCGCATCGACGCGGAATTTCTGGCAATACTTCTGGAACGCCTCGGCCAGCGACGACGACGGCGTGATCGGGTACCACGCGCAGACCGTGGCGCCACCGTAGACGCAGCCCAGCGCAGCAGCGGCATTGCCTTCGACGAAAATCTGGTCGCCCACCGCATCGGCCTTGCGCACGCGCAGCCCGATGGGACATGAGAGGTGCTTCAGCGCCCAGTCGCGGCCCAGATGCAACGCCTCGAGATTGGGCTTCAGCAGTTTTTCCTTGCCCTTGTACTGCTCAGCGATCAGCGTCTCGATCGCCGGCACGTCCACGTCGAGCAAAGCGCTCAGCGCGCCGACGTACATGATGTTCTTGAACAGCTGGCGCTGGCGCGGATCGCTGTAGGTCGCGTTGCAGATTTCGGTGAGCGGCACACCGAGCACGTGGATGTCGTCGCGGAATTTCGATTTCGGCAGCGGCTTGCTGTTGTCGTAGAACAGATAGCCGCCGGTTTCGATCTCGGCGATGTCCGCGTCCCAGGTCTGCGGGTTCATCGCCACCATCAGATCGACGCCACCGCGGCGGCCGAGCCAGCCGCGTTCGCAGACGCGGACCTCGTACCAGGTCGGCAGACCCTGGATATTCGATGGAAAGATGTTGCGCGGGCTGACCGGAACGCCCATCCGCAGGATCGCCTTGGCGAACAATTCATTGGCCGACGCCGAGCCGGAGCCGTTGACGTTGGCGAACTTGACGACGAAATCGTTGATCGCCTGCAGCGGCGGGTGCGCAGACGTCATGTGTGCGGACGTCATGCCGCCTCCTTCTTCTGCGCGCCGCGACAGCCTTGCCCGGCCTGGGTTTCGTTGAACAGGAACTTCTGCATGTCCCAGGCGCCGGTCGGGCAGCGTTCGGCGCAGAGGCCGCAGTGCAGGCAGACGTCTTCGTCCTTGACCATCACCCGCAGCGTTTTCAGCGGCTCGGAGACGTACAGATCCTGCGTGGCGTTCAATGCCGGCGCGGTCAGGCGTTTGCGCAGATCGTCCTCGTCGCCGTTCGCGGTGAAGGTGATGCAGTCGGTCGGGCAGATGTCGACGCAGGCATCGCACTCGATGCATTTGTCCTTGACGAACACCGTCTGCACGTCGCAATTGAGGCAACGCTGGGTTTCCTTCCACGCGGTGGCGATATCGAAGCCCAGTTCGACTTCGGTGCTGATGCTGTCCAGCTTCTTCGCGGCTTCCGACCACGGCACTTTGTAGCGCTCGTCGTTCGACACCCCGTTGTCGTAGCTCCACTCGTGGATGCCCATCTTCTGCGAGATCAGCGTCACTTCCGGCCCGGGGCGTTCGCTGGTGTCCTCGCCGTTGAGCAGCTTGTCGATGCTGATCGCCGCCGCATGGCCATGGGCGACCGCCCAGATGATGTTCTTCGGCCCGAACGCGGCGTCGCCGCCGAACAGCACGTGCGGCAGGCTCGACTGATGGGTGACCTGATCCACCACCGGCATGCCCCATTCGTCGAAATCGATGCCGACCTCGCGTTCGATCCACGGGAACGCATTTTCCTGACCGACCGCGATCAACACCTCGTCGCAAGGGAAGAATTCGTCGGGCTCGCCGGTCGGCACCAGCTTGCGCCGGCCCTTGGCGTCGTATTCGGCGCGCACCTTCTCGAAGGTCATGCCGGTCAAACGACCGCTGGCGTGGACGAAGGTTTTCGGCACGCGGAAATCGAGGATCGGAATGCCTTCGTGCATCGCGTCCTCTTTTTCCCATGCGCTCGCCTTCATCTCGTCGAAGCCCGAACGCACGATCACCTTGACCTCATCGCCACCGAGCCGGCGTGCGGAGCGGCAGCAGTCCATCGCGGTATTGCCGCCGCCCAGCACCAGCACCCGTTTGCCGACCTTGGTGACGTGGCCGAAATACACGCTGGCAAGCCAGTCGAGGCCGACATGGATCTGCGCCGCGGCCTCCTGACGGCCCGGCAGGTCCAGATCGCGGCCGCGGGGCGCGCCGCTGCCGACGAACACCGCGTCGTAACCCTCGGCCAGCAGATCCTTCATCGACTCGATGCGGCGGTTGCCGATGAATTCGACCCCGAGATCGAGGATGTAGCCGGTTTCCTCGTCGATGACTTCTTCCGGCAGGCGGAAGCGCGGCACCTGGGTGCGCATGAAGCCGCCCGGCTTGGGGTCGGCCTCGAACACGGTGACCTGATAGCCCAGCGGGGCGAGATCCCGCGCCACGGTCAGCGCCGACGGCCCGGCGCCGACGCAGGCGATGCGCCGGCCGTTGCTGTGGGTCGCTGGCGGCGGCATGCGTGCGCTGACATCGCCCTTGTTGTCGGCGGCGACGCGTTTGAGCCGGCAGATGGCGACCGGTTCCGGCGGCACGGGATCGGGCCCGCTGCCGTTGTTCTCCTCCACCCGCCCGCGCCGGCACGCCGGTTCGCAGGGGCGGTCGCAGGTGCGGCCGAGAATTCCGGGGAAGACGTTGCTGCGCCAGTTGACCATATAGGCATCGGTATAGCGTCCGGCGGCGATCATCCGGATGTACTCGGGGACCGGGGTATGCGCGGGGCAGGCCCACTGACAATCGACGACCTTGTGAAAGGTGTCCGGGTTGCGAATATCGGTAGGCTTCACCGCGATCCTCGCTGGCTGTCGGACCGAAGGCGTCGGTCGTCGCTCGCTGCCCGAGTCTAGACCCGGAATCGGCCCGCCGTCACGCAGGCCTCCATCGACGATGAAACCGGCCGCGAAACCTGTGATCGCAGTCCTGTCGTGCCGATGCGGACAGTCTTGCCGAAGCGTCGGATCGGTCATCGAGTGCGACCGCGATTCGCGCAGTTCGCGTATCGCCCATGTCCATCGCCCCGTCGACGACCACTCGAAACGGCGCCGTACAGTGGTCGCCAGGCATCTCGGGCAGTTGCGCTATCGCATTGATCGAACAGGATTTCGTGCCGCGGCCGCGGCTCATGACTGCGCTTATTCCGATTCGTCAGCAGGCGAAGGCTTGACATGCCGCGAAAGGGCATGGTTCTCTGCACCCCATGACGCAGCGCAGCATCCAGCACCCGCAACACGCCACCGCACACCGTGCGGCGCGGGCGCATGCGAGCGTCGCGCAAGCCAAGCGCATCGACATCACCGTTATCAACGTCGCGCTTGCGTCGCTCGTTCTTGTCGTCGTCGTCCTTATTACCACCATCACAGGTGCGGGATAGGGTTGAACTACTGACAACCCGGGTTTCTAAAAAACCCCCGCCCCTGAAGAAGGTGCGGGGGTTTTCGCGTTTCTGGGCCACGAAATTTTTGATCACGCGCTTCGAAGACCACGTTTTCTCCCGCCACGACACTCCAACGTTCCAAGGATTCCGCGACATGCTCAGCGATGCGATCAAACACGGCCCCGCCCGCGCCCCGGCGCGCGCCATGCTCCGCGCCACCGGTCTCGACGATGCGGCCATCGCCAAACCACTGGTGGCGGTGGTGCATACCTGGTCCGATGTCTCCCCCTGCAACATCACCCTGCGCGATCTGGCCCAGGACGCGCGCCGCGGCGTGATCGCCGGCGGCGGCACACCGATCGAATTCAACACCATCGCGGTCACCGACGGCATCGCGATGGGCAGCGACGGCATGCGCGCCTCGCTGGCGTCGCGCGAAACCATCGCCGATTCCATCGAACTCGCGGTGACGGGCCATTGCCTCGACGCGATGGTGCTGCTGGTGGGCTGCGACAAGACCATCCCCGCCGCCGCGATGGCGGCGGCGCGGCTCGACATCCCGACCGTCATCCTCTACGGCGGCACGATCATGCCCGGCCGCTGCAAATCCAAGAATGCCGATGGCACCAGCAGCGATCGCGCACTGACCGTGCAGGACGTGTTCGAAGCCGTGGGCGCGCACGCCGCCGGCAAGATCGACGATGCCGAACTGGGCGAGATCGAACGCAAGGCCTGCCCCGGCGCCGGCGCCTGCGGCGGCCAGTTCACCGCGAACACGATGGCGATGGTGCTGACATTCCTGGGGCTGTCGCCTCTGGGCGAGAACGACATCCCGGCCACGCATCCGGAGAAATCCAAGGCCGCCGAACGCTGCGGCGAGTTGGTGATGAAGCTGCTGAACGACAGTGGCCCGACCCCGCGCCAACTGTTGACGCCGGCCGCACTGCGCAACGCCGCGCGCGCGGTGTCGGCGACCGCGGGTTCGACCAACGCCGCACTGCATCTGCTGGCGATCGCGCACGAAGCCGGCGTGCGTTTCGATCTGGAAGAATTCGAAGCGGCGAGCGCGAACACTCCGGTGATCGCCGATCTGAAACCGGGCGGCCGCTACACCGCGGCGGAAATGTTCGAACAAGGCGGCACCGCACTGGTGTCGCAGGCACTGCAAATGGCCGGTCTGATCGAGGATATCCCCACGGTCGCCGGCCAAAGTTTTTTTGGGCAGTCGAATGCCATGACCACCTCGCCCACGCAGGACGTGGTGCGTCCGGTCAGCGATCCGATCAAGCCGCGCGGCGGCTATTCGATCCTCTACGGCGACCTCGCGCCGGAAGGTTGCATCGTCAAACTCGCCGGCCACGGTCGCGAGAAACACACCGGCCCCGCGCGCGTGTTCGACAGCGAAGAAGCCGCGTTCGCCGCGGTGCAGGCGCGCAGGATCAACGCCGGCGACATCGTGGTGATCCGCTTCGAAGGCCCGGCCGGCGGCCCCGGCATGCGCGAGATGCTGGCGGTGACCGCGGCGCTGGTCGGCCAGGGTCTGGGCAACGATGTCGCCCTGCTCACCGATGGTCGTTTCAGCGGCGCCACCCACGGTTTCATGGTCGGCCACGTGTCGCCGGAAGCCGCGCACGGCGGCCCGATCGCGAAGCTGCGCGAGGGCGACCTGGTGACCATCGATGTCGCTTCGCGCCGGCTGGATGTCGCCGCCGATCTGTCCTCGCGCACCGCCGCGCGCATCGCACCGCGCGTGCGCCACGGCGTGCTCGCTAAATACGCGCGCGACGTGCGCTCGGCGTCGCAGGGCGCGGTGACGTCGCCGGGGCTGCTCGATGCCATCGCAGCCGATCCGAAGCGCATCGCCGCCGAACTTGTCGAGTCCGAATCTGAATCCGTACCAGCCTGAATTTCCCTCCACCCCTTCCGTCTTTCAAAACATCGGGGCTCAAGCCCCTCCTACCAGGATCCTTTTCATGAACGCTTCTACCCAACCCACCATCGCGATCATCGGTTACGGCAGCCAGGGCCGCGCGCACGCGCTCAATCTCCGCGATTCCGGCTTCGATGTCGTCGTCGGCCTGCGCCCGGGCGGCCCGACCGAAGTCAAGGCGCTCGCCGATGGCTTCATCGTGAAAACGCCGGCGGAAGCGGCGGCCAGCGCGGATCTGGTCGCGGTGCTCACCCCGGACATGGTGCAGAAGAAGCTCTACAACGACGTGCTGGCCGCGAACCTGAAACAGGGCGCCTGCCTGCTGTTCGCGCACGGTCTGAACGTGCATTTCGGCATGATTTCGCCGCGCGCCGATCTGGACGTGGTACTGGTCGCGCCGAAAGGCCCGGGCGCGCTGGTGCGTCGCGAATACGAAATCGGCCGCGGCGTGCCCTGCATCTACGCGATGCATCAGGACCCCAGCGGTCGCGCCGAGGCATTCGCGAAGCTCTACGCCGCGGGCCTGGGCGGCGCGCGCGCCAACCTCATCAAGACCACGTTCAAGGAAGAGACCGAAACCGATCTGTTCGGCGAACAGGCGGTGCTGTGCGGCGGCGCCAGCGCGCTGGTGCAGGCCGGCTTCGAAACCCTGGTGGAAGCCGGTTACCAGCCGGAAATCGCGTATTACGAGGTTCTGCACGAACTGAAGCTGATCGTCGACCTGTTCTATGAAGGCGGCATCACCCGCATGCTGGAATTCGTGTCGGAAACCGCGCAGTACGGCGATTTCGTCAGCGGCCCGCGGGTCATCAACGCCGACACCAAGGCGCGAATGAAGGACATCCTGAGCGAGATCCAGGACGGCACCTTCGTCCAGCGTTGGGTGGCCGAATACGACGCCGGCCTGCCGAACTACAAGAAATTCCAGCAGGCCGATCTCGATCATCCGATCGAAAAAGTCGGCAGGGAACTGCGCGCAAAGATGCAGTGGCTGCAGCAGAACGCTCCGCAAACCGCTGCGACGCAACAGGACGCTGCGCAGGCCGCCGCGAAACCCTCCACACATCCGATTGCCGAGACTGCCTGATGAACGGTGCCCGCTGGCTGGTGCAAGCGTTGCTCGCGGAAGGCGTGGACACGCTGTTCGGGTATCCCGGCGGCGCGATCATGCCCTTCTACGACGCCCTGCACGGATCGTCGCTCAAACACGTGCTGGTGCGGCACGAGCAGGGCGCCGCGTTCGCGGCGAACGGTTATGCGCGCGCCAGCGGTCGCGTCGGCGTCTGCGTCGCGACCTCCGGCCCGGGCGCATCGAATCTCGTCACCGGCATCGCAGACGCGATGCTGGATTCGGTGCCGATGGTCTGCATCACCGGTCAGGTCGGCACGCCGTTGATGGGCACCGATGCGTTCCAGGAACTGGATGTGTTCGGTATGACCATGCCGATCGTGAAGCACAACTTCCTGCCGCGCAGCGTCGAAGATCTGCCGAACATCGTCAGCGAGGCCTTCCGTCTCGCGCGCGAAGGTCGGCCCGGCCCGGTGCTGATCGATCTGCCGAAAGACGTGCAGAACGCGGATGCCTCGCATCTGCCCGCGCACGTGCCGGCAACGATCGATGCGGTCCCAGGTGCCACCGATGCCGCGCTGCATGCGGCCCTCGCGCAGCTGGCACTGGCGCAGAAACCGGTGATCTACGCAGGCGGCGGCATCGCACTGGGCGATGCGGTGGAAGCTTTCCGCGCGTTCGTCGACGCCACCCAGATCCCGACAGTGCTGACGCTCAAGGCACTGGGCGCGCTGCCGCACGCGCATCCGCTGAACATGGGCATGCTCGGCATGCACGGCAACCGCGCCGCGAATCTGGCGGTGCATGAATGCGATCTGCTGTTCGTGGTCGGCGCGCGCTTCGACGACCGCGCCACCGGCAAGCTGGCCGAGTTCGCGCCGAACGCGCGCGTGGTGCATCTGGACATCGACGCCTGCGAAATCGGCAAGCTGCGCATCGCCGACGCGCCGGTGCAGGGCGATCTGGCGACCAGCCTGCAGCGGATGCAGCCGGCGTCGGCCGCGCACCTGCACGGTCGCCACGGCGTCGCGCGCCACGCCTGGCGCGACGCCTGCCTGCACGCGAAACAGATCGCCGCGCCGCGCTACGACGCACCGGGCGAAAGCGTGTACGCGCCCTCGCTGCTGCGTCGGCTGTCGGAACTCGCGCCGGCCGCGATCGTGAGTTGCGACGTGGGTCAGCATCAGATGTGGGTCGCCCAGCACTGGCGTTTCGATCATCCGCGCAATCATCTGACCAGCGGTGCGCTGGGCGCGATGGGCTTCGGCCTGCCGGCCGCGATCGGCGCGCAGATGGAAGACCCTGATGCCCAAGTGATCTGCGTCAGCGGCGACGGTTCGTTCCTGATGAACGTGCAGGAATTGGCGACGGTCGCGCGCTATCGCCTGCCGGTGAAGATCGTGCTGCTCGACAACCAGGCGCTGGGCATGGTGCGGCAGTGGCAGGAACTGTTTTTCGAACGCCGCTATTCCGAAGTCGATCTGAGCGACAACCCGGATTTCTGCGCGCTGGCGCTGGCCTTCGGCGTGCAGACGCTGAAGGTCGATCGCGCCGACGACGTGGAAGCCGCGCTGCAGGCACTGCTGGCCGCGCCCGGGCCCGCACTGCTGCATGTCGCGATCGATCAGACCGCGAACGTGTGGCCGCTGGTGCCGCCGAACCGCAACAACACCGAAATGCTGGACGCCGACGAAGCCACCACGCTGGAACGCATCGCGATGCCCGCGATGCCGCAAGTCCCGACATCGACCGCACCGACCTCCACCCTCTCCCTCCCCATCTCGTCGTAGGAGTTCCACCATGCGCTATCGACTCGATCTGACGCTGCGCCAAGCCGAAGGCGCGCTGTCCCGTGTGCTCGGCACCACCGAACGCCGCGGCTTCCGTCCGCTCGCGGTCGAAGGCGAAGCGCGCGCCGACGGCGACCGCTGGCATCTGCAGATGACCGTGGAAGGCGAACGCTCGGCCGAAGGCCTGCATCAGCAGCTGGCGAAACTCTACGACTGCCTCGACGTGCAGGTGCAACCATGTCTGTGAGCGCATCCGCCACGCTGGCGGCTCCGACAGAACCCACTCCGGCACAGCGCCCTGTTGCGCAACAGACGCCGGCCCAACAGGCGCCCGCGCCGCGCGTCGACACCGCCACCGCACCGAACCGGATCTGGTACGACGGCGAATTGATCGACGCCGAACCGGGCGACGGCCGCCGTCCGCAAGCGAGCGTACACACGCATGCGCTGCACTACGGCAGCGGCGTGTTCGAAGGCATCCGCGCCTACGCCACCAAACGCGGCGCTGCGGTGTTCCGTCTGCCCGAACATCTGGAACGCATGCGCAAAGGCGCCGAGTTGCTGGGCATGAGCTTCGACGTCGCCCAAGCGACCGAAGCCGTGCTGGCGACGCTGCGCGCCAATCGTCAGGGCGACGCCTACATCAGGCCATTGACCTGGTACGGCGACGGCGGTTTCGGCCTCGACGTGGCTGGCCATCCGCAGCATTTGATGGTCGCCACTTCGGCCACCAACGTCCATCTGGGCGGCAACCGCACCCGCGTGTCGGTGTCGAGCTGGCGGCGCAATCCGGCGAGTTCGCTGCCGCCGCTGAAACTCTGCGGCGCGTACGTCAATTCGATCCTCGCCAAACGCGAAGTGAAAGCGCGCGGCTTCGACGAAGCGATGTTCATCGATGACGACGGCTTCGTGGTCGAATGCACCGGCGCAAATCTGTTCATCGTCCGCGATGGTCGCGTGACCGCGGTCGAACACCGCGACGCTCTGCCCGGCATCACCCGCGACACGCTGATCCGATTGATCGGCGCGGAATCGCGGCCGGTGAGCATGGAAGAGTTGCGCGATGCCGACGAGGTGTTCGCCTGCGGCACCGCCGCAGAAGTCGCGCCGATCGCAGAGATCGACGGACGCATCTACGACGCCGACAGCCCGGTCGCCCGCGAAATCTCCGCCGTCTACGCGCGTACCGTGCGCGGCGAGAGCGCGTGGTCGAGCGACTGGCTGACGGAGGTCTGAGCGATGGAGAGCGATGTCGTCGGCGACGTTCGCACTCCGGCCACGGTCGGTGCGGGCGACATCCTCACCGCGCAGGCGCGGCTGCGACGCTATCTGCCGCCGACACCGCTGCATCATGCCGAACGCTTCGGCTGCTGGCTGAAGCTGGAAAATCTGCAGCGCACCGGTTCGTACAAGGTGCGCGGCGCATTGAACGCACTGCTGGCCGCACGCGAACGCGGCGACCACCGTCCGGTCATCGCCGCCTCCGCCGGCAACCATGCCCAAGGCCTGGCCTGGGCCGCGTATCGCTTGAACGTGCCGGCGATCGCGGTGATGCCGCACGGCGCACCGCAGACCAAGATCGCCGGTGTCGCCCACTGGGGTGCCACCGTGCGCCTGCACGGCGAAACCTTCGACGAAGCCCGCGCATTCGCGATGCAGTTGGCCGAACGCAACGGTTATCGCTTTCTGTCCGCGTTCGACGACCCCGACGTGATCGCCGGCCAGGGCACGGTCGGCATGGAAATCGCCGCGTTCGCGCCCGACGTGGTGCTGGTGCCGATCGGCGGCGGCGGCCTCGCCGCGGGCGTCGCGCTGGCGCTGCACGCGCAGGGCGTGCGCATCATCGGCGCGCAGGTCGAACACGTCGATGCCATGCATCGCGCGCTGCGCGGCGAACCCGAAGGCGCGCTGCCGGCCGCCACCCTCGCCGACGGCGTGCGCGTGAAACAACCGGGCCTGCTGACCCGCGAAATCCTCTCGCGTCTGCTCGACGACATCGTGATCGTGCGCGAAGCCGAGTTGCGCGAAACCCTGGTGCGGCTGGCGCTGGAAGAACACGTGATCGCCGAAGGCGCGGGCGCGCTGGCGCTGGCCGCCGGACGCCGCGTCGCCGGCAAACGCAAATGCGCCGTGGTCTCCGGCGGCAACATCGACGCCGCGGTGCTGGCCGGCCTGCTCGCCGATGTGCGCCCGCGCGCGCCGCGCAAACCGCGGCGTCGCGCCCACGACGAGACCGCCATCAAACCAGCCGTCGCCAAGCCGGCTGTCGACAAATCCGCTGCTCTTAAACCCGTTGCCCGCGCCGGCCGAGCGACGACGCTCTCTCCTGTCGCCGCCCGGCCGGCTTTCACACCGGCCGTCGCTCCCGCGACCGCCACTGTCGCCCCGACTTCTCCTACGCCCGCTCTGGAGGCTTTTGCCTGATGGATACCGACGTTACCCGCGAGCCGCCCGCACGGGTCTCGATCTTCGACACCACCCTGCGCGACGGCGAGCAATCGCCCGGCTGCAGCATGACCGCGAAACAGAAACTGCGGTTCGCGCATGCGCTCACCGAACTCGGCGTGGATACGATCGAAACCGGGTTCCCGGCCAGTTCCGAGAGCGAACTCGCGGCCTGCGCCGCGATCGTGCGCGATGTGCGCGGCGCCACGCTCGCGACCCTCGCCCGCTGCCATGCCGGCGACATCGAAGCCTGCGCACGCGCGCTCGAAGGCGCGGAACGGCCGCGCATCCATGTGTTCATTTCGACCAGCCCGCTGCATCGCGAGCACAAACTCGGCATGAGCAAGGCCGAAGTACTGGAACGCGCGGTCATGGGCGTGACCCTCGCCAAGTGTTATGTCGACGACGTGGAATTCTCGGCCGAGGACGCGCTGCGCACCGAACCGGAATTCCTCGCCGAAATCTGCTCGGCGGCACTGGCCGCCGGCGCGCGCACGCTCAATATTCCCGATACCGTCGGCTACACCACGCCGGGCGAGATCCGTGCGCTGTTCGAATATCTGCGCGCCAACGTCCGCGACGCCGACAAGGCCATTTTCAGCACGCACTGCCACGACGATCTCGGCCTGGCGGTGGCGAACAGTCTGGCCGCGATCGAGGGCGGTGCGCGCCAGGTCGAATGCACGATCAACGGTATCGGCGAGCGCGCCGGCAATTGCGCCATGGAAGAACTGGTGATGGCGCTGGAGACGCGCCGCGCCTATTTCGGTGCGACCACCGGCATCCACACCGAACGGCTGGTACCGACCTCGCGCCTGCTCACGCGCATCACCGGCATGAACGTGCAGCGCAACAAGGCCATCGTCGGCGCGAATGCATTCGCGCACGAATCCGGCATCCACCAGCACGGCATGCTCAAGCATCGCGGCACGTACGAGATCCTGCGCCCGGAGGCTGTCGGCTGGGCGAAATCGCAGATGATCATGGGCCGCCACAGCGGCCGCGCCGCACTCGCCGACCGTTTGCGCGAGCTCGGCTTCGCGCTGGAAGAGGCGCAGCTGAATCAAGTCTTCGGCCGCTTCAAGACCCTGACCGAAAAGAAGCGCGAAGTCTTCGACGCCGATCTGGAAGCACTCGCGCTGGGCATCGACGGCCGGGTGATCGGCGGCTGGCGCCTGAACCGTCTGCACGTCAGCACCGGGGTGGGCGACGGCACGCTGCCCACGGCCAGCGTCGAACTGTGTTCGCCCGACGGCGAGCGCGTGACCGAAGCGGCCACCGGCGACGGCCCGGTGCATGCGCTGTTCGCGGCATTGGCGCGCGGCACCGGCACCCATCTGGATATCGAAAGTTATCAGGTGTCCAGCGTCACCACCGGCGACGACGCGCAAGGCCAGGCCAGCCTCACCGCGCGCATCCGCAACGCGCAGGGCGGCGTCGATGAAATCACCGGCTCCGGCACCAGCACCGACATCCTCGAAGCCAGCGCGCATGCGTGGCTGGATATCGTCAACCGCGTGCATCGTCGCAGCTCGCCGGCTGCAGTTGGAACAGCGCAGATGCCCGAAACTCCATCGAAAGAAATCCTGAGCGCAACAGCGTGATGGACATGAAATATTTTTCCAACAGAAACGATGCCCGCTTGCCCCTTTGCAAAAGGGGGTCGCTGGTCGCGCAGCGATCGGCGGGGGGATTTGCTCTTCGGAAATCCCGCAAATCCCCCGTCCTCGCTTCGCGAGGCCCGCCCCCTTTTCCAAAGGGGGCAAAAGCAAAGTCGATTTTTCACGTGTCCCAGCATCCAGGGGCAACCTGTTCTTCATCGAGCCTTCTCCATGACTCCCGATCCGCAAATACACCAACCGAAAACCCTGTTCGAGAAACTGTGGGACGCGCACGTCGTCGTAGCGGAAACCGCCGATGCGCCCGCAGTGCTCTACATCGACCTGCACCTGATCCATGAAGTGACCACGCCGCAGGCGTTCGCGGAGCTGGATGCGCGTGGCCTGCCGGTACGCCGGCCCGAACGCACCAAGGGCACGCTCGATCACTCGACGCCGACCACGCCGCCGGATGCCACCGGAAAACTGGAGTACTACACCCCCGATGCCGAAAAACAGGTGCGCACCCTGCGCGAAAATTGCGCGCGGTTCGGTGTGGAACTGTTCGACTTCGGCAGCGACCATCGCGGCATCGTGCATGTCATCGGCCCGGAACTCGGCCTGACCCAGCCTGGCATGACCATCGTCTGCGGCGACAGCCACACCGCGACGCACGGCGCGTTCGGCGCGCTGGCCTTCGGCATCGGCACCAGCGAAGTGGGCCACGTGTTGGCGACCCAGTGCCTGCTGCAGCGCAAAGCGAAAACGCTGGCGATCGAAGTCGACGGCGAACTCGGCGTCGGCGTGACCGCGAAAGATCTGATCCTGCACGTCATCGGCGCGATCGGCGTCGACGGCGGCACCGGCCATGTCATCGAATATCGCGGCAGCGCGATCCGCGCACTGTCGATGGAAGAACGCATGACCGTCTGCAACATGTCGATCGAAGCCGGCGCACGCGCCGGGTTGATCGCGCCCGATGAAGTGACGTTCGAATATCTCGCCAACACGCCGCGCGCGCCGCAAGGCGACGATTTCGCGCGCGCGGTCGCACAGTGGCGCACGCTGCGCAGCGACGACGGCGCGCGTTTCGATCGCGTGGTGCGCATCGACGCGCGCACGATCGTGCCCACGGTCACTTGGGGCACGCATCCCGGGCAGGTCGCCGGCGTCGACGCCAAACTGCCGGTCGCGAACGATGCCGACACCCAGCGCGCGCTCGATTACATGCGTTTCCCGGGCGGCAAATCGCTGGCCGGGCAGCCGGTGGACGTGGTGTTCGTCGGCAGTTGCACCAACGGCCGGCTGAGCGATCTGCGCCAGGTCGCCGAAATCCTGCTCGATCATCATGTGCATCCGCGCGTGCGCATGCTGGTGGTGCCGGGCTCGGTGCAGGTGCAGCGCGCCGCGGAAGCCGAAGGCATCGACCGCATCGTCCGCGCCGCCGGCGCCGAATGGCGCGAGCCGGGCTGTTCGATGTGCATCGCGATGAACGGCGATCTGGTCGCGCCCGGACAACTTGCGGTGTCCACCAGCAACCGCAATTTCGAGGGCCGCCAAGGCCGCGAGGCGCGCACGGTGCTGGCCTCGCCCTACACCGCCGCCGCCTGCGCCATCGCCGGTCACGTCGTCGATCCGCGCAGCTATCTGCAGGAGGACGCGGCATGAGCACCGTTCCGAACAATGCAGCGGCGACCCATGCCCCTCTCACGCATGTCCATTCGCGCACCGCCTGCCTGCCCGACAGCAATATCGATACCGACCGCATCATTCCGGCGCGCTTTCTCACCACGACTTCGCGCGAAGGTCTTGGCAAGTTCGCGTTCAACGACTGGCGCTATCGCGAAGACGGCAGCCCCGATCCGGCGTTCGCACTGAACGCACCCGAAGCGCAGGGCGCGCAGATCCTGGTGACCGGCCGCAATTTCGGCTGCGGTTCCTCGCGCGAACACGCGCCATGGGCGCTGCGCGACTTCGGCCTGCGCGCGGTGATCAGCGCCGAGATCGCCGACATCTTCCGCAGCAACGCACTGAAGAACGGTCTGCTGCCGGTCGTGCTCGACGCCGCCGTAGTCGACGAATTGCTGACGAACCCGGGCATCGAACTCGACATCGATGTCGCCGCCGGCAGCGTGACCCTGCCCGACGGCCGCAGCTACACATTCCCGATCGACGGCTTCGCGCGCACCTGCCTGCTCGAAGGCGTCGATCAGCTCGGCTATCTGCTGAAACAACAGTCTTCCATTCAGTCTTACGAGGATGCTTACCATGCACGCTGACATCGTGGTTCTGCCGGGCGACGGCATCGGCCCGGAAGTGACCGCCGCCGCGGTCGCCGTACTGCAGGCCGCCGCACGCCGTTACGGCCACACCTTCGATTTCCACACCCGCCTGATCGGCGGCGCCGCGATCGATGCGGAAGGCACGGCATTGTCCGATGCCACGCTGGACGCCTGCCGCAAAGCGGACGCGATCCTGCTCGGCGCGGTCGGCGGTCCGAAATGGTCCGATGGCGAAGTGCGCCCAGAGCAGGGACTGCTGCGCTTGCGCAAGGAACTCGGCCTGTACGCCAATCTGCGCCCGGTGAAGACACACCCGGTCGCGCTGACCGCATCGCCGATCAAATCGCATCTGCTCACCGGCGTGGACATGATCGTGGTCCGCGAACTCACCGGCGGCGTCTATTTCGGTCAGCGCACGCGCACCGAGACCAGCGCGACCGATCTGTGCGAATACACCGTCGAGGAGATCGAGCGCGTCGTGCGGCGGGCCTGCGCGCTGGCCCGCGAACGCAGCAAGTATGTGGTTTCGGTCGACAAGGCCAACGTGCTGGAAACCTCGCGGCTGTGGCGCCAGGTCGCGGCCCGGATCGCACGCGATGAATTCCCGGACGTGCGCCTCGAACATCAACTGGTCGACAGCATGGCGATGCATCTGATCGCGCGTCCGCGCGAATATGACGTCATCGTGACGGAGAACATGTTCGGCGACATCCTCACCGACGAAGCGTCGATGCTCGCCGGCTCGATGGGCCTGCTGCCGTCGGCGTCGCTGGGCGAAGGTCGTCGCGGGTTGTACGAACCGATCCACGGATCGGCGCCGGACATCGCCGGCCGCGGCATCGCCAACCCCTGCGGCGCGATCCTCAGCGCGGCGATGCTGCTGCGGCATTCGCTGGGTCTGGAGGCCGAAGCCCGCTGCATCGAAGGCGCGGTCGCGGATGCCATCGACAATGGAGTATTGACTGCGGATCTGGCGCCCTCCGGCACGGCCATCGGTACCGAAGCGATGGCCGCCGCGGTGATCGCCAGACTCGAAGTGGACTGTATCGCGGTCGAACTGCGGGATTGACTCCGCCTGTAGGGCGGGCCCGGGCCCGCCATTGCGGATGATCCGATGACGTTGCAATGACCGAACCGGTTTCAACCGTTGTCGGTCGTGAGCGGAACTGTCGAGATGGCGGGCCTGGGCCCGCCCTACGGCACCATTCTGCGAACCCTGTCATATCCATCCCGTAAAAATCATTTGACGCCCCGCCCACGGATCGTTTACATCTGATGCCATGCACAGCCGCACCGCCATCGCCGCCTCCGTCACCCGCGCTCCACGCGGGACGACCGCTGTCGTCACGATGATCTCGATTAACTCGACCTCGACCTCGACCACCACCGGCACCGGTACTGGTACCACCAGTGGTGCGGGCTGCGGCAGCGAAACGGAATAACCCCTTCGACCTTCGCCCCGCACCCCAACAGGGTCGCGGGGCGAGTGCCCGCGAACCAAGGGCCGCGGGGCTCCCCACTGGAGCCTCACCATGGATTCGTCCGCACCACACCGCAATGTCGAACACGCCGCGCCGCAGCTCGCGGATCCGCCTTATCGCGCGCACAAATTCGGCGGCAGCAGCGTCGCCGATGCCGACCGCTATCGACATGTCGCCGACCTGCTGGACACCTGCCCGCAGCCGCGCGCAGTGGTGGTGTCGGCGATGCAGGGCGTCACCGATGCGCTGACCGCGCTCGCGCAATCCGCGGCTGCCGGCCACGACTGGCAGGATGCGTGGTCGACATTGCGCGACAAACATCTCGCCACCGCTTACCGTCTTGATGCCAGCGACAAGCACGCATTGGTGGTGTGGCTCGACGCTGAATTTTCCGGGCTGTCGGCGCTGCTCAGCCGCATCGCCGAGGATTGCGCACAGACCTCGAAACCCTTGCCCATCCACGATTTCGCCGCGGTGCAGAGCCTGGGCGAAGTGTGGTCGTCGCGACTACTGCAGGCCGCGCTCGGCGGCGAGGCGGCGGGCTGGGCGCGACTGGATGCGCGCGAGGTGCTGGTGGTGCATCCGGGCGAACTCGGCGTCGGCGTCGACTGGGCGCAGTCCCGCGAACGCTTCGCCGACTGGCGCGCGCGCCATCCGCAGCGCGACGTGGTGATCACCGGCTTCGCCGCCCGCGACGGCGCGGGCCGTATCGCCACGCTCGGCCGCAATGGCAGCGATTATTCCGGCGCGATCTTCGCGGTGCTGTTCGGCGCCGAAGACCTGACCATCTGGACCGATGTCGACGGCGTGCTCAGCGCCGATCCGCGACTGGTGCCCGACGCCGTGTGCCTGCCGTCGATGTCCTACGCCGAAGCCTGCGAACTGGCTTATTTCGGCGCGAAAGTGCTGCATCCGCAGACGATGGCGCCG
The DNA here is from genome assembly GCA_966203835.1 of uncultured Thermomonas sp. Taxonomy (GTDB): domain Bacteria; phylum Pseudomonadota; class Gammaproteobacteria; order Xanthomonadales; family Xanthomonadaceae; genus Lysobacter_I. The sequence goes on along the minus strand of CBIHKW010000001.1, from coordinate 40,247 downwards.
GCGATGCAGGCCGGGCTGCCGATCCTGATCCGCAATTCGCGCAATCCCGCCGCACCGGGCACCCGGATCGCTGCGGACAACCCTGCGTCGACCAACGATTCGCCGGTCAAAGGTCTGAGCGTGGTGCGCGACATGGCGGTGCTGGAACTCAGCGGCGCCGGCCTGATCGGCGTGCCCGGCACCGCCGAGCGCATGTTCGCCGCGCTGCACGCCGCCGGCGTCTCGGTCACCATGATTTCGCAGGGTTCCAGCGAGCATTCGATCTGCTGCGTGGTGACGGCCGCGCAGGCCGAACGCGGTCGCGATGCGGTCCGTCATGCGTTCGCCGATGCGATCGCCGATGGCCAGGTGGAAGGCATCGACGCCACGACCGGCATCGCCGTGCTCGCCGCAGTGGGCGACGGCATGGTCGGCATGCCCGGCGTGTCGGCGCGTTTGTTCGAAGGTCTGGCGCGGGCGCGCGTGAACATCCGCGCGATCGCCCAGGGCGCGAGCGAACGCAACATCTCGGTCGCGGTCGCCGATGCCGATGCCGTGCGCGGCCTGCGCGCTGCGCACAGTGCGTTCTGGCTGTCGCCGGCGACGCTATCGGTCGGCCTGATCGGCCCCGGCAACGTCGGCCGCGCCCTGCTCGCGCAGTTGGCGGAGGCGCTGCCGCGTTTCGCCGACGAATCGAAGATCGAACATCGCCTCGACCTGCGCCTGCGCGCGGTCGCCAGCAGTCGCAGCATGCTGCTGAGCGGCTCGCGCATCGATCCCGCCGCCGCGGTCGAAGCGCTCGGCGCAGGCAGCGTCGAAGCGCTCGATCTCGACCAGTTCGCCGCGCATGTCCGCGCCGAACACCTGCCGCACGCGCTGATCGTCGATTGCAGCGGCAGCGATACGGTCGCTGCGCGCTATCCCGAGTGGTTGGCGATGGGCATCCATGTGGTCACCCCGAGCAAACACGCCGGCAGCGGCGACTGGACGCGCTACCGCGCGATCCGCGACGCCGAGAAACACGGCGGCCTGTTCCGCTACGAAGCCACCGTCGGCGCCGGCCTGCCGGTCATCCAGACACTGCGTTCGCTGCTCGACACCGGCGACGCACTGACCGGCATCGAAGGCGTGCTGTCGGGCACGCTCGCATGGCTGTTCAACCGCTACGACGGCAGCGCGCCGTTTTCGGAACTGGTCGCCGAAGCGCGCGCGCTGGGCTACACCGAACCCGATCCGCGCGACGACCTCAGCGGCACCGATGTCGCGCGCAAGCTGGTGATCCTGGCGCGGGAAGCCGGCGCATCGCTGTCGCTGGCCGATGTCGAGATCGAAAGTCTGGTGCCGGCAGCACTGCGCGAAGTATCGCGCGACGAGTTCCTCGCGCGCCTGCACGAGCTCGACGCGCCGATGCAGGCGCGGCTGGACGCGGCGCGCGCGCAGGGTCGCAGCCTGCGCTATCTGGCGCAGCTCGACGCCGACGGCCGCGCGCGCGTGGGCCTGGCGATGCCCGAACCCGGCCACGCCAGTCTTTACAGCCGCCTCACCGACAACCTGATCCAGTTCCGCACCCGGCGCTATGCGCACAACCCGCTGGTGGTGCAGGGGCCGGGCGCAGGCGCCGATGTGACCGCGGCCGGCGTGTTCGGCGATATTCTTGCGATCGCACGCACGCTCGGAGCCCGCGCATGACTTCCTCACCGGCAGATGCCGAACCAAAGCAAGACGCTTCGAATCGAAACGCAGTAAAGCAGCCAGGACAGAACAAACACGAAGCCCGCGCGTTCGCGCCCGCGAGCGTCGGCAATATCGGCGTCGGCTTCGATCTGCTCGGTCACGCCATCGACGGCCCGCGCGATATCGCCATCGTCCGCCGCATCGACGCGCCGGAAGTGCGCATCGCCGCGATCCGCGGCACGGTCGTCGGCGCGGATGCGCTGCCGCTCGACGCCGAACGCAACACCGCCGGCCGTGCGCTGATGGCACTGCGCGATGCGCTGGCATTGCCCTACGGTTTCGAGATCGAACTGGAGAAAGGCATTCCGCTGGGCTCCGGCCTCGGCGGCTCGGCGGCGTCCTGCGTCGCCGCGCTGATCGCCGCGAATGCGGTGCTCGACGAACCGCTGTCGCGCGACGCGCTGTATCCGTTCGCGCTGCAGGGCGAGGCCGTCGCCAGCGGCAGCCTGCACGGCGACAACGTCGCGCCGATGCTGCTCGGCGGCGTGGTGCTGGCGACGCAGGAACGGATGATCCCGCTGTCCGTGCCGAGTTGGCTGTACTGCGTGGTGACGCATCCGGATCAGGTGCTGGAAACCCGCCGCGCGCGCGCCGCGCTGGCCGACCCGTATCCGCTGTCGCAATTCGTCGTGCAGTCCACGCATCTGGCGCTGTTCCTCACCGGCCTGCAGCGCGGCGACGCGCGGATGATCCACGAAGGTTTGAACGACGTGTTGGTGGAGCCGCGGCGCGCGCCGCTGATTCCGGGCTTCGCCGCGGTGAAACAGGCCGCATTGGATCACGACGCGCTCGGCGCCAGCATCTCCGGCGCCGGCCCCAGCGTGTTCGCGTGGTTCGCATCGAAAGCCAAGGCCGAAGCCGCCGCACCGGCAATGCGTGCCGCGTTCGCGGCGGCCGGTTACGACGCCCGCGCCTATGTTTCGCCGGTCGCGGCGCCGCGCGCGGAGGTCATCCCCTCATGAAGCCAGCCGTGAACTTCATCAGCACTCGCGGCAACACGCCACCGACCGCCATCGACGACGCATTGATCGCCGGGCTCGCGCCCGATGGCGGGCTGTATGTGCCAGAACACATTCCGGTATTCGAAGGTGGATGGTTGCCTTCGATGACGCTCGCCGACACCGCGACGCGCGTCCTCGCGCCTTATTTTTCCGGATCGCGGCTGCGCGATGCGCTGCCGGCGATCTGCGCGCGCGCCTACGATTTCGACGCACCGCTGGTCGCGATGCGCGGCGACGGCGATGCGCTGCTCGAACTCTTCCACGGCCCGACCGCGGCATTCAAGGACTACGCCGCGCGTTTTCTCGCCGAAGCCCTGGCCGGCCTGCGCGCCGACGACGCGCCCGTCACCACGATTCTGGTTGCGACCTCGGGCGACACCGGCGCTGCGGTGGCCGGCGCGTTCCATCGCCGCCCGGGCTTCGAGGTGGTCATTCTGTATCCCGACGGCCGCGTATCGCCGCGACAGGCGCACGGCCTGGAATGCTGGGGCGACAACGTCCGCACCTTCCGCATCGACGGCAGTTTCGACGACTGCCAGCGGATGGCGAAGGCGGCGCTGTCCGACCGCGATCTGCGCGAACGCATGGCGCTGACGTCGGCCAACAGCATCAGCCTCGGCCGACTGCTGCCGCAGGTCGCCTATTACGCGCACACCGCGCTCGGATTCCACGCACGGCATGGCGAGGCGCTCAATCTGATCGTGCCGACAGGAAATCTCGGCAATGCCGCAGCGGCGTTCGTCGCAAAACGGATGGGCTTGCCCATTGGCGAGATCGTGCTGGCCAGCAACGCCAACGATGTGTTGCCGCGCTATTTCGCCGGCGGCGACTACGCGCCGGAAGCGACGAAAGCCACGCTCGCGAACGCGATGGACGTCGGCGCACCGAGCAATTTCGAGCGCCTGCGTCATTGGCACGACAGCGATGCGGCGCTGCGTGCGGCGGTGTCGGCGCATGCGGTCGACGACGCGACCATCCGCACGACCATCGCAGCGGCGCCGGAGCGGCACGGCATCGTGCCCTGCCCGCACACCGCCTGCGGTCTGCATGTTCTCGAAACCCTGCGCGCACAGGGCGATACGCGGCCGTGGACGGTGGTGGCGACGGCGCATCCGGCGAAGTTCGACAGCATCGTCGAACCGCTGGTGGGGCATGAAGTCGCATTGCCGCCCGCACTCGCTGCGTGTCTGGCGCGGCCCGCGCACGGCGAGGCGCTGGCGGCGGACGATGCGACGCTGCGGGAGCGACTATTGGCGCTGTAGAGCGGCCTTCAGGCCGCTTGCTGTCGATGATGCCTGCGCAGAAGCAGCGGCCTGAAGGCCGCTCTACATGAATACGTCGCCATTTCGTTGCTACCGGCCGTGGCTGCGGCCCGAATGTCGTTGCGCGTCTCAGCCGGCGGCGGGCTCGATGCGCGCTTCGCTGGCGCGCACGCGGAACCACGCGGCGTACAGCGCCGGCAGAAACAGTAATGTGAGCGCGGTGGCCACGATCAGACCACCCATGATCGCCACCGCCATCGGCCCGAAGAACGCGCTGCGCGACAGCGGCACCATCGCCAGGATCGCGGCCAGCGCGGTGAGCACGATCGGCCGGAACCGGCGCACGGTCGATTCGATGATCGCGGTCCAGCGGTCGTGACCGCTGGCGATGTCCTGTTCGATCTGATCGACCAGAATCACCGAGTTGCGCATGATCATGCCCGACAGCGCGATCACGCCCAGCATCGCGACGAAGCCGAACGGCACCCGGAACACCAGCAGAAACAGGACCACGCCGATCAGGCCGAGCGGCGCGGTCGACATCACCAGCAGCACCCGCGACACGCTGCGCAGTTGCAGCATCAGCAGCGTGATCACCACGAAAATGAACAGCGACATGCCGGCCTTGATCGAATTCTGGCCGCGCTGCGAATCCTCGACGCTGCCGCCGGTGGTCATGAGATAACCCGCCGGCAGCGCATCGCGGATCGCATCCAGGGTCGGATCGATCTGACCCACCACGGTCGCGGGCGTCGGTCCGTTGACGAGATCCGCGCGCACGGTGACGGTCGGCAACCGGTTGCGATGCCAGATCACGCCGTCTTCGAAGACCGATTCCAGACGCGCGATCTGCATCACCGGCACGGTTTTTCCGCTGGTGGTCGGCACCGCGAGACTGCCGAGCAGTTCGAGCCGCGCGCGTTCGTCTTCGGGTCCGCGCAGCAGGATCTCGATCAGTTCGTTGTCCTCGCGATAGGTGCTGACGCGCAGCCCCGACAGTGAACTGGAGAGGAAGTTCGCGACCTGCTCCGTGCTCACGCCCAGGGCGCGGGCGCGATCCTGATCGATGACCAACCGCATCACCTTGCTCGGCTCGTCCCAGTCCAGGTTGACGTTGATGACGCTCGGATTGCTGCGGACTTTCTCCATCACCCGGTACGCGATCTCGCGCACGCGCTCGACGTGTTCGCCGGAGACGCGATACTGGATCGGGTAACCCACCGGGGGGCCGTTTTCGAGACGGGTAACCCGCAGTTGCAACTCCGGGAACTGCTGCCGCACCTCGCCCATCATCCAGTTGCGCAAGGATTCGCGCGCCTTGATGTCCTTCGCGCGCACGACGAACTGGCTGAAGTGGGTCTGCGGCAACTGCTGATCGAGCGGCAGATAGAAGCGCGGCGAACCGGTACCGATGTACGCGGTGTAGGTTTCCACTTCCTTGCGCGCCGCCAGCAGCTTCTCGAGCTTGCGCGCGGCATCGTCGGTCGCTTTCAGCGAACTGCCATCCGCAAGCTCGATGTCGACCAACAGTTAGAGCCGGGTCGAGTCGGGGAAGAACTGCTGCGGGATGAAACGGAACAGCGCGAGCGAGACCACGAACGCGGCCACGGTGGCGCCGATCACCAGCCAGCGTCTGTGGATGCACCAGCGCACCAGCGCGCGGAAGCGCCGATAGAATCCGGAGTGGTAAGGATCGTGCGCATGCGCGCCTTCGACCATGATCGGCGCCGGGCCCAGCACGCCCGCGTACTGCGGCCAGCGTTCGGCCAGACGTTCGCGGAACGCGCGGATGCGGCCTTCCAGCGAACGCGGCTTCGGCAACGTATGCGGGTCCGGCAGCATCTTGTCGCCGAGATACGGAATGAACAGCACTGCCGCCACCCACGACACCAGCAGCGCGATGGTGACGACCTGGAACAGCGAGCGCGTGTACTCGCCGGTGCTCGACGCGGCGGTGGCGATCGGCAGGAAACCGGCGGCGGTGACCAGCGTACCGGTGAGCATCGGGAATGCCGTGGTTTCGTAGGCGAACGCGGCGGCGCGCAGGCGCGAGTAGCCCTGCTCCATCTTGATCGCCATCATCTCGACCGCGATGATCGCGTCGTCCACCAGCAGGCCGAGCGCCAGCACCAGCGCGCCCAGCGAAATCTTGTGCAGGCCGATGCCGAAGTACTGCATCGCGGCGAAGGTCATCGCCAGCACCAGCGGAATGGTGACGGCCACGATCAGGCCGGTGCGCAGGCCGAGCGAGAAGAAGCTGACCAGCAACACGATGATCACCGCCTCTGCCAGCACGCGCACGAATTCGCCGACCGAATCGCGCACGGCCGCGGGTTGATCGGCGACGCGATGCAGTTCCATGCCCACCGGCAATGAGCGCTGGAGGCGTTCGGTTTCGGCATCCAGCGCCTTGCCCAGTTGCAGGATGTCGCCGCCGGGTTTCATCGACACCGCGATTCCCACCGCGTCCTCGCCCATGTAACGGATGCGCGGCGCGGCGGGATCGGCGTAACCGCGTTCAACCTCGGCGATATCGCCCAGGCGCACGGTGCGGTCGCCGGCGCGGATCGGGAAGCTGCGGATCTCTTCCACCGATTCGAAGGCACCGCTCACCCGCAGACGCACGCGATCGGTGGCGGTTTCGAAGAATCCGGCCGAGGTGACCGCATTCTGTTCGGCCAGCGCCTGCTGCACGACCGGCAGCGGAATGCCCAGCGTGGCCAGTTTGGTATTGGACAGCTCGATCCAGATTTTCTCGTCCTGCAGACCAAGCAGTTCGATCTTCGCCACGTCCGGGACGCGCTGCAGCTCCAGCTCGAGGCGCTCGGCGTAATCCTTCAACAGCGCGTAATCGAAACCCTTACCGCTGATCGCGTAGATATTGCCGTAGGTGTCGCCGAATTCGTCGTTGAAGAACGGGCCGACCGTGCCCTGCGGCAAGGTCGGACGGATATCGCCGATCTTCTTGCGCACCTGATACCAGAGTTCTGGCAGTTCGCTGCTGTCCATCGAATCGCGCGCGATGAAGAACACCTGCGATTCGCCCGGGCGCGAATACGAGAGCAACTCCTCGTAATTGCCGGTTTCCATCAGTTTCTTTTCGATGCGATCGGTGATCTCGCGCGAGACTTCCTCGGCGGTAGCGCCCGGCCACGCCTTCCGCACCACCATCACCTTGAAGGTGAACGGCGGATCTTCCGATTGCCCGAGACTGCGATACGACCAGGCGCCGACGATCGCCAGCACCAGCATCATGTAGAGCACCAGCGAACGGTTCGCGAGCGCCCATTCGGACACGTTGAATCTGCGCATGGTCAGGAGGTCTCGCGGATGCGGAGTGAGGTCGCGAGTCCGGTCGTAGTGTCGGATGCGTGGGCTGCTGCGTTCATCGCGGCGCTCCGGTCAGTTCGGACCGACGGGGCGGTTGCTGCGGTCGACCGGCAGCACCGCCTGGCCTTCGTGCAGAAGATGACCGCCGGCCATCACCACCCACTCGGTCGGCTTCAGCCCGGACAGCACCGCGACGCCATCGGCGGCGTACGGGCCGATGCGCACCGGCACGCGGCGCGCCTTGCGGACTTTCGGATCCACGGCCCAGACCACCGTCTGCCCCTTGTCGCCGCGATGCAGCGCCGACAACGGCAGCCGCAGCGCATCGCCCGTCAGGCCGGCCGGGACGTACACGCGCGCGCTCTGCCCCAGATCGACCCGCCGGACGACATCGCCGTCCAGGCTGGCGCGGGCGGCATAGGTCCGGGCCTGCGGGTCGGCCGCGGGCGCGATTTCGCGGATGCGGCCCGGGATCTGCTCGCCCTCCTCGCTCCACAGTTCGATCACCACCGGCTGGCCGACCTTGAAGTCGCGGATATTCGATTCCGGCAGCGCGAACGCCACTTCCCGGCCACCGTCGGCGGCCAGTCCGAACACCGATTGCCCGGCCGCCACCACTTGGCCGGCCTCGGCCTGACGACTGGCGACGACGCCATCCTGCGGCGCGCGCAGCTGGCTGTAGCCGGCCTGATTGCGCGACAGATCGAGCTGGGCGTGGGCGGCGCGGGCCTGACCTTCGGCCGCACGCAGCGCAGCGGTCTGCTGATCCAGCGCGGAACGGCTGACCAGTTGATCCTTGGCCAGACTGGCGGTGCGGGCGTGGTCGGCGCGGGCGCGGGCGAGTTGGGCATCGGCGGCGGTGAGTTGCGCCTGCAGCGCTTCGACCTGAAGACGCAGGTCGCCGGGATCGAGCTCGGCGAGCAGGTCGCCTTGGCGCACCAGGTCGCCCACATCCACCAGACGCCGCACCAGCTTGCCGCCGACCCGGAACGAAAGCGCGGTTTCCTCGCGGGCGCGGATCTCGCCGGCATAGGCGCTGAGGCCGTCGGCGCCATGCCCGGTCGCGGCGTCCGCCCGGATCACCAGCACCGGCCGCGGCGGCTGCGACACTTTCTCGCCGTTGCCGCAGGCGGCCAGGGCCGCGGCGGCCAGCGCCAGGCCTGCCGCTCTGAAGCATGCAGTTCTGAAGCGTGCCGCTCTGAAGCCTGCAGTACTCATTCCTGCTGTAAAACGCATTGCCATGGCCGCCTCTAGCGATCCCGGAGATGGCCCGGGAGGGTGTCTGGGTTGACAGACTTGGATTAATAAACTCGTCGGTATCGTATAAATAACATACCAATTAGTCTAGTATTGAAAACCATGGTTGCCTCGAACCCCAATCCCGCCAGTCCAGAGCCCGCCAAACCGGCCGGCCCCGGGCGCCCCAAGGACCTCGGCAAACGCGCCGCGATCCTCGACGTGGCCAAGCGGCTGTTCAGCCAGCATGGTTTCGATGGCGCGAGCATGGATCAGATCGCGGCCGAAGCGGGCGTATCCAAACTCACCGTATACAGCCATTTCGGCGACAAGGAATCGCTGTTCAGCGCCGCGATCCGCGCCAAGTGCGAGGAACAACTGCCGGCGGCGCTGTTCCTGGCCGGTCTGCAAGGCAGCCTGCGCGAACAGCTGACCCTCATCGCGCGCGCTTTTTTCGTGCTGGTGACCAGCGAAGAAGCCATCGCCATGCACCGGATGATGATGATGCCCGGCACGGGCGATACCCACGTCCGCGAGCTGTTCTGGCAGGCCGGTCCGCAGCAGGTCAAGGATGCCTTCGGCGAATTCCTGCGTTCCCGCGTGGCCCGCGACGAACTGCATATTCCGGATATCGCGCGCGCCGCCTCGCAGTTTTTCTGCCTGATCAAGGGCGAATTGCACATGCAGATGCTCTGCGGCATGAGCTGCGGCGCGCCTGTCGGCGACGTCGAACGCCATATCGAAGCCACCGTGGACCTGTTCCTGCGCGCCTACGGCACCGAGGCGGGGACCGCGACTTGATCCGCCTGCGCACGCCCCGCCGTGCTCTGTGTCCCGGTGACTTCCGGCACTCAGCGGGCAACCCCGCTTGCGGCGATCCTGCGCTCCGTGGCAGCGATGTCGTCGCAGCGAGGCCGTCCCGGTAAACTTCCCGCCCGATCATGCCCGCTCAATCATGCGTTTCCACCGCCGCAGCCGCCGCAAGAGACCCCACAGATGACGATCGATTACGCCAAAGCACGCGAGACCATGGTCGAACAGCAAGTTCGCCCCTGGGAGGTGTTCCAGCCTCGCGTCCTCGAAACCCTGGCGCGGCTGCCGCGCGAACGTTTCGTGGTCGAAGCGCACCGTGCGCTGGCCTACTCCGATCTGGCGCTGCCGATCGGCCACGGCGAATCGATGATGAAGCCCGTGCTGGAAGGCCGCGTGCTGCAGGCGCTGTCGATCACCGCCGGCGAAGACGTACTGGAAATCGGCACCGGCAGCGGCTATCTGTCGGCCTGCCTCGGCAGCCTGGCCCGCGATGTGGTCAGTCTGGAACTGCACGCCGACCTGGCCCAGACCGCGCGTGCGCGGTTGCAGGCACAGAGCATCGGCAATGTCCGCATCGACACCATCGACGCCCTGCGCTGGGAGAGCGAACGCCGGTTCGACGCGATCTGCGTCGGCGGCGCGGCGGCCGCGGTGCCCTCGCGCTTTCTGCAGTGGCTGCGACCGGGCGGCCGCATGTTCGTGATCCATGGGCTGGCACCGGCGATGGAAGCCACGCTGGTCCGCCCTGCCGACAACACCGCCGGTTTCCTGGTCGAATCGTTGTTCGAAACCGAGCTTCCGTACCTTGTCGGTACCGCACCCGTCCCCCAATTCCAGCTGTGAACCGCCTGCCCGGCCCCATGCCCGTGCGCGGATCGTTCAATCAAAAAGGAAGATCATGACTCGCCGTCCTCTCGCCCTCGCCCTCGCCCTGCTCGTACTGCCGCTCGGCGCACAGGCGGAAGATCTGCTGCAATCCTACGAACTGGCGCGCAACAGCGACCCGCAGCTCGCAGCCGCGGAATCCGGCCGCCTCGTCACCCGCGAAGGCGCGGTGCAATCGCGCGCGGCCTTCCTGCCGCAGATCGGCGGTTCGGTCGGTGCCAGTTACTCCGACACCACCTCCGAGCTGGGCAGCGGCCTCGAAGTCTCCGGCGGCGGCGGCGGCCGCAGCTACGGCCTCACGGTCGACCAGTCCCTGCTCGATCTGGGCGACATCTCGCGCCATCGTTCGCAGCTTTCGCTCTCGGAAGCCGCTGACTTCCAGCTCGAGGCCGCCAGCGATTCGCTGATCACGCGCACCTCCGCCGCCTACTTCAACGTGCTGGTGGCGATGGAAACACTGTCCGCGGCGGAAGCCCAGGACACCGCTCTGAAGAAGCAGTTCGACTTCGCCGACAAGCGACTCGAAGTGGGTCTGGCGCCGATCACCGACGTTCACGAAGCCCGCGCCCAGTACGACCGCGCCCGCGCCAACACCATCGTCACCCGCAACGCGCTGGAAGATGCTTACCAGGCACTGGAAGAGATTACCGGCAAGGACGTGCGCGCACTGAAATCGCTGCCGCAGGATTTCCAGCCGCAGTTGCCGTCGTCGCTCGACGTCAACGGCTGGGTGCAGACCGCGATCGACAGCAACCCCGCACTGAAGGCGAGCGAGCTGCAGTTGCGCTCGGCCGAATCCGACATCGACACCGCCCGCGCCGGCCACTTGCCCAGCATCGGTCTGCGCGCGACCTACGGCAACAATCGTTCGATGTTCGACGGCGACGTTCTTCCGAACGCCACCGAATCGTCCGATACCTCCACCCTCGGCGTGACCATCAGCATCCCGATCTTCGCCGGCGGCGCGACCCAATCGCGCGTACGCCAGGCGCTCGCCCAGCGCGATGTCACCCAGGATCAGCTCGACCAGCAGCGCCGCGCGCTGGTGCGCAACACCCGCAACGCCTACGAGACCCTGGTCGCGGGCATCAGCGAAGTGGAAGCGCGCAAGGCCGCGGTGTTCTCAGCGCGCAGCGCGTACGACGCATCGCAGATCGGCCTGGAAGTCGGTACACGTACGGTGCTGGACGTGCTGAACAACCAGCAGACGCTGTTCAACGCCGAGCGCGAATACGCACTGTCGCGCTACAACTTCCTGCAGAACCGCCTGCTGCTCGAACAGGCTGCGGGCACGTTGGACATCGACGACCTGCAGGACGTCAATCGTCAGCTGACCGCCGATACAGGCGCCCAGCGGACGCCCTGATCGGCACGAAGGCAGAACCTGCAACACCCTCACGATGGCCCGCAATGCGGGCCATCGTCGTTTCGGCTCGATCGCGACCGGAACGAATCGACCATCGTTCAATTCGACGAGCAACCACCATCGATGCTGCAATAGGTCGCACCGATCAGCTGCCAGCCTTCGGGCACGCATTGGAAGAACAGCCACAGCGTGCCGAACGGATCGGCCACTGACGTTTCCGTCACCGTCCAGAGCGTGGCCTCGTTGCATTCCGGCAAATCGATGGACTGCGCCTTTGCCGGGCTGGAAACGCCAAGCGCCAGCGCAATGACGGCCGCGGCGATACCGGACAAGAATCCTTGCCTCATGAGTTTTCTCCTGTCGCAACGCGCCTGGAACAGCGCGTCGCGAATGGTTTTGCGCCACCAGGGCGCGTTCGATGCCGATTTTCGTTTACAGCGGCGTGCAACGCCCGAAGAGGTAATAGCAGCGGGAAACGTCGAGCAATTCCCATGCGCTGTCGGTGCAGACGTAAGTCGCATACTCGACGTACAGCAGCGAATACTCCGCCGTCATCGCATATTCACCTTCGTTTTCCGCGGCGCATGTCCCCGCCGGCGTCGGCCATGCCGATGCGCTGCCGCTGGAACCCATGCCGAGCGCGAAAAGAGCGACGCACAAACCACTGACCAGATGATGCCTGGACATATCGATACTCCTTGAACCTCACGACCGTCGGTCGGATGCGCGAAACATGAACTTCATGACGTCGATCGGACACGACGGCCAATGCCGATGCGTCGAAGAAATCTTTGCGCATGTCCTGTATATCCAATCAAACGGTCGGCGAATGCGAACCGAATCACAGGGACATCATCCGCGGCGAAATCGTTTGGATCGATAACGCCCAATGCATAGGCGGCATTGACCGCGAGGTACAGGAAAGGAATCACTGCATCGCGTTACATCGCATTACATCGCGTTACATCAAGCCACATCGGCTCACGTCTTGTTACAGCGAATCCTCGATCAACGCGAGCGTGCGGCGCCACCCGCCGCGCCCCCGGTCGACCAACCTTCGTCCAGCGGAGACCAAAACTCCCCCCTCGGCCGAAACCGCAAGCAGGCGGTCCATTTCCACTGCCGCCGCCGCCGCATCGGGCACGATCCGCACGGCATCCGCCTGCCGCAGTTGTTCGGCGATATCGCTGAAGTTGTGCAGATGCGGACCGGTGACGATCGCCGTCCCGACCGCGGCCGGTTCCAACAGATTGTGGCCGCCCACCGCCTGCAGGCTGCCGCCGACGAAGGCGACGTCGGCACAGGCGTAGAAACTCATCAGTTCGCCGAGCGTGTCGATCACGAACACCGCATCGTCGGCATCGGGCAACTGGGTGAGTTTGCGCGTCGCCACCTGCAGCCCGGTGTCGATCGCCAACTGGGTCACCGGTCGGAAGCGCTCGGGATGTCGCGGCGCCCACAGCATCAGCAGTTCGGGCCAGCGCGTGCGCAGATGACGGTCGATGACCAGCATCAGCGCTTCCTCATCAGGATGGGTGCTGGCGGCGATCCACACCGGACGACCGGCCACACGAGTGCGGAATTTCTGCGCGAAGGCCTCGATACCCGGATCGACCGGGGTGTCGAACTTCAGATTGCCGCAGAGCACGACCTGCGTTTCCTGCGCGCCCAGACGCACGAACCGCGCCGCATCCGCCTCCGACTGCGCGGCGACCGCGCGCATCGTGCGCAGCGCGCGCCCGACCAGCGGCCGCAGAGCGCGGTATCCGCGCAGCGAACGTTCCGACAGGCGCGCATTGACGAGGTACGCGGGAATGCCGTGATCGCGGCAGGCGAACAGCAGGTTCGGCCACAGCTCGGTCTCGACGATCAATGCGATCTTCGGGCGGAAATGGCGCAGGAAGCGCGCGACCGCGCCGGTGAGGTCGTAAGGCAGATACACGTGATCGACACGTTCGCCCCACAGCGCGGTCACCCGCTCGGAACCGGTCGGCGTGATCGTGGTGACCAGCACGCGCCGCTGCGGATGATCGCGCAACAGCGCGTTGACCAGCGGCGCGGCGGCGTTGACCTCGCCCACCGACACCGCATGCACCCACAGATGTCCGTCGCCGGCAGATGTCGATATGGGCGCGGATGTCGATGTGGACACGGACGGGCGATAGCGCGCGTAGCGTTCATCCCAGCGCAGCAGATATGCGCGCTGGCGGAAGCCGCGCCAGATCAGGTGATAGACGGTGACGGGCAACAGCAGATACAACGCCGCCGAATACAGGCCGCGCAGGGTGTGCTCGATCGCGTGTTCGAAGCTGTCGGCCCGCATCGCGACAGGATACCGGGTGGAGGCGGCCGGCGACGACCGGCCAGGCCAGTACAATGGCGCATGCCTTTCGAATTCGACGCTCCGCCGCCGCGCGCGGCCCGACATTGGCCGACCTGGTTCGGCATCGGCACGATGGCGCTGCTCGCGCGCTTGCCCTGGGGTCTGCAGCGCGCGCTGGGGCGCGGACTCGGCGCGGTGTTGCGACGCGCACTGGGCAAACGCCGTCGCATCGCCGAACGCAATCTGGCGCTGTGCTTTCCGGAACTCGATGAGCGCGCCCGCGACGCACTGCTGCGTCGGCATTTCGCTGCGCTGGGTACCGCCATTCTCGAATTCGGACGCGCATGGTGGGGCTCGGTGGAACCGCAGCGTCACGGCTTGATCGTCGAAGGCCTGGAATACATCGACGCGGCGCGCGCGAATGGACGCGGCGTGATTGTGGTCTCGGGCCACTTCACCACCCTCGAAGTCTGCGGCCGATTGCTCTGCGACTTCGTTCCGCTGGCCGGCATGTACCGGCCGTATTCGCAGCCGGCGATGGAGTGGGCGGTGCTGCGCGGACGCTCGCGCTACGCCGCGGGCATGTTCACCAAGCAGGACGTGCGTGGCGTGGTGAAACACCTCAAACGCGGCGGGCTGCTCTGGTACGCCCCGGACCAGGACCCCAGCAAGGGCGACAGCGTCTACGTGCCGTTCTTCGGTCAACCGGCGAAGAGCCTGAGTTCCACGCATCAACTGGCGCGACTCTCGGGCGCGGCGGTGGTGATGTTCCAGCACATCCGCCGCGACGACGGCGGCTACACCCTGCGGCTGTGGCCGGCGCTGGACAACTTCCCCTCGGACGATGCCGGCACCGACACCGCGCGAGTGATCGCGGCGATCGAAACGATGGCGCGCGCGGCGCCAGAGCAATATCTGTGGATCCATCGCCGCTTCAAGCGGCGGCCGGATGGGGCGCGGGTTTACGACTGAATGTCGGCACGCCCTCTCGCATACCAGTCGTCGTACCAGGAATCGGGATCCGGTTCGGCGTCGTCCATCGGGGTTTCGATTCGCCAGCCGTCCGCGAAGCCGAACACCACCTGCTTCTGGAAGCGCACGAGGCGCAGCGACAGCAGATAACCACCCGGAAAGCCCCGTGAATGTTCGAGCCATTCGCGTTCCCGGACACGGCTACCGGGCCGATGCATGTCCGGATAGGTATCGGAATGCAGAAACGCTTCGTTGCCTCGGAATATCTGCCACGGGGAATCGATCCACAGGTAGGGCACGAAGCGTCCCTTGGTCGCGGTGCGATACAACTTGATCGAGTTCGTAGCGAACGTCGGGCGCATCCGGTGGAACCGGAATTCGCGGGCGATCCCCGCGTAGGTTTCGAAATCCCTGAGCGACATGCCTGCGCCGTCAGCGTGCCGCCGCCGAAGGATCGGCATGTTCTCGCGCCAGCAAACTCCCAGCGAACAACGCCGCCAACAGCAGCGTCACCCCGCCCCAGAACGTCGAATAGAACGCGAGGTGAGTATTGAACGGGAAGACCGTCACCGCCAGCGCCAACATCGCCGGGTACGCCGCTTCGCGCGCGGCGGGCTCGGCGTAGCGCCAGGCGCGACGCACCATCGCCGCGCCGGCGAGCCACAGCAGCAGGCCGATGAGGCCGGTTTCGCTGAGGATTTCCAGCACCAGTTGATGCGCGTGGAAGGCCGGGCCTTCGCCCCACTCAGCGATCTCGCCGGGTTCCGGGTCGCAGACCGGGAACGCTTCGCGGAACCCGCGCGGGCCGACGCCGTTGATCGGATGCTGCTTGGTCATGCACCACGCCGCGCTCCAGATGCGGCCGCGACCCGACAGCGCGCTGTCGACCCCGGCCTGATCCGCGCTGAGCGCATGCAGGGTGCGCTCGACCCGCTGCTTCACCTGCGGCGACACGAAGGTGAGCGCGATCAGCAACACGCCGCCGAACGCGAACACAGCGAACAATCGCTTCCAGCCGAGCAGATGCCAGCCCGACAGCAGCAACACCAGGCCAAAGGTGATCCACGACGCACGCGAACCCGCGAGCAGGATCACGCAGCCGATCGCCACCGCGGCGAGCAGCCAGCCCCACGGCCCGAACCGGCGGCCGGCGGCGTGGATGGCGAACGGCGAGAGGCTGGCCAGCACCAGACCAAGTTTCAGATTGCAGGGCCCCAGCGCGCCGCCGAGGCGGTCCAACAGCAGATAGTCGTTGGGCTCGCACAGTTGCTTGCCGCGCATCGCGACATTGGCGGAATCCATCGCGAAAAACAGCGGACTGGTGCCGCTGGCCGCCTGCACGATCGCATCGAGCGTCCACACCGCGACGATGGCGGCGATGCCAATGAAGGTGATCCGCCGCCCGCGCGCATCGGCCACCGCCGACGCGGCCAGCCAGAGGAACGGCAGATAGCGCAGATCGACCGCGGCTTCGCGGAACGCGCGGGCGCGATCGACCGCATCGACAGCGCCGATCAACTCCGGCAGCCAGTAGGTAAAGAACAGGACGCTGCTCAGCGCCCAGGCCTGCGCGCTGAGCAGCGCACCGCCGCCGCGGAAGCGCACGAAAATCAAACGGCCAATCGCCGCCAGCGCGCCCAGCACCATCACCGCTTCGGCAACGCCGGGCGCCGGCCACAGTGCGACGAAGGCCAGCACCCAGAACGGCGCCCAGCGCCAGCCGGCGGCGGGAGCGGTGTCGATCGTCGTTGCGTGAGTCGTCGCGTGGGTCATCTGGGAATCGGTTCGCGAATTAATTCGAGATGGTCAGTTCGTCATAGCAGGCCAGCGTCGCGGTCTGCATCGCATCCAGCGAATACCGTTGCAGCGACGCGGGCATCGTAGCGGGAACGCTCCCGGGATGCGCAAGCAGCGCGCGCGCGGCGCGATGCAGGGCATCGGCATCGAACGGCGCCACCGCGCCGGCCGGCAACAGTTCGCGCAGCAGTTCGCCGACGCCGCCGTGCGCCCAGCCCAGCACCGGACGCCCGACCGACAACGCCTCGATCACCGTGCGTCCGAACGCCTCCGGCTTGCGCGACACCTGCAGCACCAGATCGCTGGCGGCGTAGGCTTCGGCGATGGCGGCGGTGGGCGGGGTGATCGCCAGCGCATCGGCGAACCCGCCGCGCGCAGCGTCGGCTTCGAGATCGGCGATGTACTGCTCGCGTCCGGGCTCGCGCGCACCGGGCATCCACAGCCGCGCGTCCAGGCCTTCATCGCGCAGCTTGCCCAGCAGCGCCAGCGCATCGGCATGACCCTTGAGCCGCGTGCCCCGCCCGGGCAGCAGCAGCAGCGGACCGTCGCCCTCCAGCGCGGGGTGCAGCGCGGCGACGCGCAGACGCGCCGCGCGCTCCGGCCAGGGCGCTGACGGGAACGCCGCTGGATCGATCCCGCGCGGGATCGTGCGCAAGCTCGCCGGATCGGTCGCGGGATAGTGGCGCAGCACGTACTCCCGCACCGTGCCCGACACGCAGATCACCCGCTCGCCGCGAGTCATGATCGCGCTGTAGCGCGAGGGCGAATTCAGGCCGTGAACGGTGGTCGCGAAATGCGGTTTCGACGTCTGCGGCATCCCGCGCAGCGCCAGCCAGCCGATCCACGCCGGCAGCCGCGAACGCGCATGCACGATGTCGGCACCGGTCTCCGCGAACAAGGCGCGCAGGCGGCGGACATGGCGGATGGTCAGCGGCGACTTGCGGCCGATGTCGAGTGCGATGTGTTCAGCGCCGCCGGCTTCGAGCTGCGCCACCAGACGGCCGCCCGCGGAGACGACGATGGCGCGATGCCCGGCGCGCACCAGCGCGTCGGCGATTTCCAGCGTGGAACGTTCGACGCCGCCCGAATGCAGCGCCGGCAGCAATTGGATGACGGTCAGGCGGCGCGGCATGGGCTCAGCGCCTCGTGTCGCGGATCAGTCGATGACCGGGCTGTCGATCAGGACGTACACCGCACCGCAGTACGGGCAGGTCGACGTGCCGCCTTCGGCCTCGATCGGCAGATACACGCGCGGATGCGAGTTCCACAGCGCCATCGACGGGCTGGGGCAGCTCAGCGGCAGATCGCCGCGATGCACCTCATAGCGTTGCTGGGCGTTGGCTTGGCTGGGCTGGGAAGTGGTCATGGGGGTCGTCCTGCGCGGAAACGGCATTTTAGCCCAGCGCGTGGGCGGGAGGATGTCGCAGAATGCCTCGCTGCGGCGATCCGCACTGTCGTCCTGCCTCACTTTGCTGCCATCGGAGCGCCACCCATGTCGCACCCCATCGAGATCGTCGGCCGCCAGAGTTCGCACTACACCCGCCAGGTGCGGCTGCTGGCGCATGAGCTGGGCGTCGAATACGCGCTGCAGCCGATCCACGATCTGATGAGCGAAGACCCGGCGGTGTTCGCCGGCAATCCCGCGCTGAAACTGCCGGCGCTACGGCAGGGCGACACCGTGATCTGGGGCAGCCTCAACGCCTGCCGATGGCTGGCGCACCAGGCGGACGATGGCGTCGCGCGGGTGTTCTGGCCGGAACAGGCGGCGACCGCGCTGGCGATGAACGCGCACGAGGTGCTGGCGCATGCCATGGCCGCGCAGGTCGAAGTGGTGTTCCACGAAATCGTGTCGAAGCGGCCGCCGGATGCGGCCTCGCGCAAGCGGCGGACGAGTCTGGTGCAGTGCCTCGCGTGGCTCGACCGGCATTGGGACGACATCCGCGCGGAGCTGCCGCCGACGAAGATCGCGATCTTCGACCTCGGGCTGTTCTGCCTGCTGGAGCATCTGCCGTTCCGCAACCCGCTCGACCTGTCGTCGATGCCGCGGTTGACGGCGTTCGTCGCCGTTTTCGCCGCGCGGCCATCGGCGCAGGCCACGCCCTACCGTTTCGATGCACCGCCGCCGGAAGCAGCCGTGCCAGCCTGACATCATCGATCCGATGTCGTCGCTCTGCGAACCCGGTCGAAACCTCCTCGGCCATGGCTAGGCATCCATCACCTGTCATCCCGAACGCCCGCGCAGCGGGCGGAGGGATCTGCTTGTCACGGATACCGCCACAACAACAGATCCCTCCGCCCGCTGCGCGGGCGTTCGGGATGACAGCAGTAGGAGATTTCGAACAGTCTCCAAAGCCGCCGCGCCGAAACGCAGACGGGCCGCGATATGCGGCCCGTCTGCGGGTGAAGCCTGATGTTTTTTTGCGCGAGACGGCTTACGAACCCGTTTTCGGCACTTCGGCTTCCGCCTTCGGCACGATGGCTTCGGTGGTGATCGTCAGAGTCACGTCGTCGCTGACGTTCGGCGCGTACTTGCCCACGCCGAAATCGCTGCGCTTGATGGTGGTGGTGGCGTTGAAGCCGGCGGCCTCGCGCTTCGCCATCGGCTGCACGCCGACCTTGTTGATGGTCACATTCAGGGTCACCGGCTTGGTGATGCCCTTGATGGTGAGATCGCCGACGACCGTCAGCTTGCCCTCGCCCGCGGCCTTCACCGAGGTGCTCTTGAAGGTGATGTTCGGGAATTTCGCGGCATCGAAGAAATCGTCGCTGCGCAGATGGTCGTCGAAATCGCCGACGTGGGAATTCAGGCCCGACAGCGGCAGGGTGACTTCGACCTTGGACGCGCCGACCTTGGCCGGATCGTAGGTGATGCTGCCGTCGACCTTGCCGAAATGCGCGACCGGGTTGGAGAAGCCGAAATGGCTCCAGCTGGCGACCACATCGGTGTGGTTGGCGTCGATCTTGTAGGTCAGCGGCGCGGCGAAGGCGACGGTGGACGCCAGTGCGAGGGCGGCGGCGACGAGAACTCGTTTCATCGGAAGACTCCTGAATGGATTGCGTGATGGATAACGTCGGGGGACACGCCACAGAGGCGCTGGAAGGGTAAAACGTTGCGCGCGCGCAACGCCAGAGCGGTCACTCGATGCGGCAGGCTTCGTCGAAACCCAGTCGCGGCGAGCGCGGGAACAGCGAGGCCGGGTCGCCCTGGCCCAGGTTGACCAGGAAATTGGAGCGGATCGCGGTGCCGGCGAAGAAAGCTTCGTCGAGCTTGGCGTTGTCGAAGCCGGACATCGGACCGGTATCGAGGCCGAGCGAGCGGGCGGCCAGGATCAGGTAGGCGCCCTGCAGGCTGCTGTTGCGCAGGGCCACGGTCTGCAGCACCGCTTCCGGCTTGCCGGCGAACCACGGGCGGGCATCGGTATGCGGGAACAGCACCGGCAACTTGTCGTAGAACGCCATGTCGTAGCCGACGATCACGGTGACCGGCGCAGCCAGAGTCTTGTCGCGATTGCCTTCGTCCAGCGCCGGCGCCAGCTTGGCCTTGGCCTCGGGCGAACGTACGAACACGAAGCGCGCCGGGCAGGCATTGGCGGCGGTCGGTCCCCACTTCAGCAGGTCGTAGAGGCGATGCAGCGTGGCGTCGTCGATCTCACCCGAAAATGCGTTGTAGGTGCGCGCGGTGCGGAACAATTGATCGAGAGCGGAGTCGGTCAGCGGCGAAAACATCGGTCTGAGTATCCCTGGTCTGAAGATGGTGGCGAGGCGGCAGTGTAGAGTCCATGCGGCCTCGCGACAGTGGCACGGCAAGAACGAATCGAGTCAAATCCGGAACAATGAGCGCAACTCACATCGATTCACTACAAATACGAGCGATCAGCGATGGCCGCGCCGGCAACGCCCGTCAGGCCGACGCGCTTGCGGGCATCCTGGCCGACGGCGCCGGCTTCGAGACACTCACTCTTGAACCGCGATCGCCCTGGCGCTGGGCGGCGCCCCGCCGCTGGCCCGGCGCCGAGCGCGGTTACGGCGAAGCCTTCGCCGCGCTGCTCGAAGCCCCGCCCGCGCTGGCCGTGGGCTGCGGCCGTCAGGCTGCGCTCGCCACCCGGCTGCTGCGCGAACGCGGCGCCCGGACCGTGCAGATCCTCGACCCGCGGCTCGACCCGCGGCACTGGGATCTGGTCGTTGTGCCCGAACACGATCCGCTGCGCGGGCCGAACGTCATCCCGATGCTCGGCAGCCTGCATCCGGTGGACGACGGCTGGCTCGCGAACGCGCGGCGGGATCACGCCGCCTACGCCGACCTGCCCTCGCCCCGCACCGCCTTCCTGCTGGGCGGCAGCAGCGCGCATGCGCGTTTCGACCGGATGGCGTTCGAGGTGATGGCCTCGAAATTTGAAGCGGTGCTGGCCCGCGAAGGCGGCAGCGTGCTGATCACCACGTCGCGACGCACCGACCCCGAACTGATCGAAGCCCTCGCCCACCGCTACGACGAGACGCCCGCCGTGGTCTGGCGCGGTGCGGAAGACGGCCCCAACCCGTATCCGGGCCTGCTGGCCTGGGCGGACCGGATCGTGTGTTCGCCGGATTCGGTCAACATGATCTCGGAAGCCTGCGCCACGCGCGTGCCGGTCTTCGTGTTCGATCCGGGGCGCGTGCGTGGACGGCCGCGCGCATTCGTCGACGCGCTGCTCGCCCGCGGGCGGATCCGCGCGATGGATGCGACGCTTGCGCCGTTCGATGTCGAACCGCTGCGCGAGGCTGCGCGGGTTTCAGCCGAGGCACGGGCCAGGCTGTGTGCTGGCTGATCCGTGAGCGCTGCGACGACGACCAGGTGCGCAAGTCACCAGCGAACGGTCTACGGCGTACGGTCGCAAGCGAACTGAAGTAGCATTCGTTGTGATCGCAATATCGTTCCGCACGACGTGCAGGAACATCATCCAACACCCGAGGACTCGATGAATTTGAACCGAAAACATTGGCTGGCCGCCCTGACGATCGCGGCGCTGACGACCGCATGCTCTGGCGAAAACGCCGAAAAAGCGGCGACGGGCGCGGTCGCGAAAGCGGTCGAAGTCGTGAAAGGCACATCGACCGGAATCGGCAAAGGCGTGGAAGAAGGGCGCAAAGCCAGCACCAGCGCCGATGGCGCGGTGATCGTTACGACCGGGAAAGAGCTTGCCGCGTCGCTCAGCGGCGAAGTGCTGGACGTCGAAGCCGGGGAATCGGCCGCGGTCACGCTGGGCTTCAGCAATACGGGCGATGCGCCGGTGCGCGTGACCGATCTGGCGATCAACGGCCACGTGACCGCTCTGGACGACGAAGGCTACGCATGCACGTCGATCGGTGTCACGAATGAGTTCACGGTGCCCGCCAAGGCCAAGCTCAAGTACATCGCGAGCTTCAATTGCGGCAAACAGAAAATCTCGAAAGTGCGGCTGTTCGACGTCGAATACGCGGTCGCGAAGCGCTGACGCCGGACAGCGGAAGATAGCCAAGGCAAGGCGTCTCCCGGCACGATATCCGCGCCGGGAGAACAGCCTTCCGGATGCTGCGGTCTACGCGTCGGGCGCTTGCGATGCGTACGCTTTTTTCGCCGACCGCATCCCGATCGCCACCGCGCCTATCGCCAACGCCGCCAGCAGCGGCCGTTTCTTCAAGGCGCGCACCGCGCCCAGTGCGAGCGCGGCCAACCACGGGCGGCCGGTGACAGAGCTGGCGAGCAGCCCCATCCAGCCGCTGCGGCCGGCGACCGCCGCACTGATGCCGCCGGCGACGGACGCGAGGCTGCGCATCCGCCCGGTGCTGACGCGCAGCTCGCGCAGCGCGGCGGACACTTCCGCACGTTCGATCGACGCGCGCATGCGCAACATTTCCATGCGCAATTCGCGGTTTCCGGATTTGTCGCTCATCGCGGCTCCCCGTCGGTGTCTTCAGACGATTGACGAGCGCGGGCGACGAACACATCGCGGTCGTTGGACAGTTCCTGCAGCGTCTCCGACAGCACCGGCGGCGCGGCGGCGACTTCGCCCATCAGCTTGCGCAATACCAGCCAGGCGCCCAAGGCGTACACCGCAAACAGAACCGCCAGCGTGATCCAGCCGAAATGCGGCCAGAGCGCCACCGTGAGCAGCGCCGACCCGATGATCAGGGTCAACAGCAGCAGCACCATGACCAGCAGCGACAGCGTGAACCAGCGCAGGATCTGCGCGCGTGCCTGCGCGAGTTCCAGGGATGCGAACTCGGCGCGCGACAGCAGCAGATTGACCGTGGCCGCCGAGAGGCGGCGCACGGCATCGAGGGGCGAAGCCGAAGCCATGGCTCCGATCAGCGCCGCGAGACGAGCAGGCCGACCAGGAAGCCGACACCGGCGGCAACGCCGATCGCGCCCCACGGATGTTCGTGGACGAAATCGTCGGTGGCGCGGGCTGCGGCGCGGGTGTTGGTGGCGACGGCGGTCTGCGCGTCGTGCAGACGCTGCTTGGCGCGACCGAGGGCTTCGCTGGCGCGGGCGCGCAAGGCCTGTGCGCGTTCGCCGGTGGCGCTGGAGGCTTCGTCGAGCAGGGCTTCGACGTCTTCCAGGACGACCTTGGCGTCGGTGACCAGTTCATCGGTATTCAAGATATTGATCTTCGACATGATTGACTCCGTGGCGTTGTGTGGGGGATGTGTTCGGGAGAGGTGTTCGGGAAATATCCGGAGACATCCAACTTGGCGCCCCGATCGGCTCATTTCAATGCCGGATGTTTCCATCGGGATGCTTCTCCGGGGACGAGCATACCGCGCGAAACGCCCGAAGCCACCCTCGTCATCGCGAACGCCGCCCGCTTCCGTTCATACACGTCGATTCAGTGCGAATTCGGTGGAAAAACAAGCACCTGCGCGTGCATTGCGCATGAATCTGGCGCGGCGATCATGCAGAACGCAGAGTGCATTCTCATCGTTCGACAGCATCCGCCGTGAAGGCCCGCGACGCCGCCGCGATCGCGGACCGCGCCTCCGCCACCGCCGCGTCCGGCGCGACGATCCGCGTGCGTCGGTCCAGCGTGCAGGCCAGGCCCGCGGCGAGCAGCGCCGCGTGCGCGGCGTGCAGGCGCGCGGCGGCATCGATATCGAAGACGCCCTCCCGCCGTAGCGCATCGATCAGTCCCGGCGTGTCGCGCGGATCGAGCAGCGACGGCTTTGCGGCGGATTCGCACAACACCTTGTACTGGAGCAGGAATTCGAGATCGACCAGACCGCCCTCGCCCTGCTTCAGATCGAACCGGTCGGCGCTGGAACGATCCAGCTCGGCGCGCATCCGCGCGCGCATCGACGCCACGTCCTCGCGCAGTTTCTCGGCATCGCGCGGCTGCGCCAGCGTCTGCGCGCGCACGCGCTCGAACTCGGCGCACAGCGCAGCATCGCCGGTGACCGCGCGCGCGCGGACCAGCGCCTGATGCTCCCAGGTCCAGGCGCGCTGGCGCTGGTAGTCCTCGAAGCTGGCGATCGTGGACACCAGCAGCCCCTTGGCGCCGTCCGGGCGCAGGCGCACATCGATTTCGTACAGACGGCCGGCGCCGGTCGGCGCGCCGAGCAGAGCGACGATCTTCTGCGCCAATCGCGCGCCCCAACGCGGCGCGTCCAATGCCCGCACCCCATCCGACATCGCGTCCTGCGGCGCGTCGTAGACGAACACGACATCGAGATCGGAGCCGAAGCCGAGTTCACGACCGCCGAGGCTGCCGTAGCCCAGCACCGCGAACCGGAAACCGTCGATGCGGCCATGCTGGGCTTCCAGTTCGCGCACTGCGAGCCGATGCACCGCATCCAGCATCGCATCGGCCAGTGCGGCGAGAATCCGCGCGGTCTCCACACCGTCGACGCGCCGGTCGAGCGTCGCCAGCGCGATGCGGAAGCTGAGCGCCTGGCGCGCTTCGTTGAGCGCGAGCAGCGCGGCTTCGGAGTCGTCCTGCTGCAGCGCGGTCGTACACGCGGCGACGAATTCGTCCGGGCGCGGCAGCGGCCCGGCGACGCGCACATCCAGCAGTTCGTCGAGCAGCAGCGGATGCGCCGCCAGCCGCTCGCCGAGCAGCGCGCTGCGCGCGAGCGTATCGATCAGCCGCGACAGCGCCGCCGGCTGTTCGTCGAGCAGGGCGAGATAGCTGGCGCGGCGCAGGATCGCGTGCAGCACCGCCAGCAGCCGACGCAGCGCCAGCAGCGGTTCGGCCGACACCGCGACGCTGGCCAGCAGCGCCGGCATCAGTCGGTCGAGCCGGATCCGCGCGGCGTCGGACAGGTCGCGCACGCCCGGCGCACGCGCGAAGTCGCGCAGCGATTGATCCACCGCTTCGACCTGCTCGAAACCTTCATCGCGCAGGGCGTCCGAACCGCCCGCCTCACGCTCGTCGCCGTCGCCGCCGGCCTCCTCGCGCAGCGTGCGCCAGTACGCCACCAGCGCGTCCGGCTGCGCCGCGCGCCCGCGCGGCGCCAGCAGCGCGTCGAATTCGCGGGTCACGCGCTCGCGATGCGTCTGCAGCCGTGCATACAGCGATGCCCAGTCGGATTCGCCCAGACCCTGCGCCAGTCGGACACGCAGCATCGGGTCTTCCGGCAACTGCTGGGTCTGCGCGTCGCGCAGCATCTGCAAGCGGTTTTCGAGCAGGCGCAGAAACCGGTAGGCCGCGATCAAGCCGTTGCAGGTGTCTTCGGTGAGATGCCGCGCGTCGCGCAGCGCGCGCAGCGCCGGCTGCAGACGACGTTCGCGCAGCGGCGATTCGCGACCGCCGCGAATCAGTTGTAGCGCCTGCGCCAGGAATTCGATCTCGCGGATCCCGCCCGGGCCGCGCTTGATGTCTTCGGCCATGTCCTTGCGCGCGACTTCGGCGGCGATGGTCGCCTTCATTTCGCGCAGGCCATCGAGCGCGCCGTAATCGAGATAACGGCGATAGACGAACGGCCGCAGGGTGTCGAGGAAACGCGCGCCGGCATCGAGATCGCCGGCAACCGCGCGCGCCTTCTGCCAAGCGTAACGTTCCCAGTCGCGGCCTTCACGCTGGAAATAATGCTCCATCGCCGGAAACGACATCGCGATGCGACCGGCGGTGCCGAACGGCCGCAGACGCAGGTCGACGCGATGGCAGAAGCCTTCGGCGGTCACTTCATCGAGCAGTTTCGCCAACTGCTGGCCAAGCCGGGAGAAGTAGTCCTCCGCCGCCAGCGCGCGCGAGCCATCGCTGTCGCCGTCCTGTTCGTAGGCGTAGACCAGATCGATATCGGAGCTGAAGTTCAACTCGCCGCCGCCGAGCTTGCCCAATGCGAAGACCACCAGCCGCACCGGCAGTCCATCGGCGCCGCGCACGATGCCGGAACGCTGCTCGAACTCGCGCGCCAGCGCCGCCAGTGCGCACTGCAGGCAGTCTTCGGCGAGGCGCGTGGTTGCGGCCAGGGTCTCGTCGAGAGTGTCGAGGCCATGCACATCGCGCCAGATCAGACGCACCGACTCGGCCAAGCGAAAGCGGCGCAGCAGGGTCGACCAGTCGGCGCGGTTTTCGACGGTCAGCGCTGGCGGCGGCAATGGCTGCGCGCCGTCGTCGTCGAGCAACCGCGGCAGCAGTGCGTTCTGACGCAGGCAGACATCGATGGCGAAGTCACTGGCGAGCGCCAGCGCGCGGATCCGCGCCTGCGCCACGGCGGTGTCGGGCAGATCGGGATGCGCAGCGCGCAAACGCGCGAGGGCGCGGTCGGCCACAGCGGAAAGAGCGGGTTCGGGATGATCCATGCGCGGATTCTGGCATCCCGGCGCCTGAGACGCGGGCAATAAAAAGCCCGCCCCGGTCGAACCGGTAGCGGGCTTGCTCCCTCCCCCACGTCGGGATGCGCGGGCATCGTGAAGGAAGCGTTATCTCAACGCACGCTGCACTGCAAAAAAGAACTCATGGGTACAAGAAAGACCCGGGGACAACGGACGAACTGCGCGTTGCCGGATCGCCCGCAACATCGAATTTTCCCTCGAAAACCCGCATTTTCCCGATTTGAGCACGCAGGCCGCGCAGCCCATTCGCTGGCGGATGGACGAGCCACCGCAGATCGCGTCGATCAGAATCATTCT
Source organism: uncultured Thermomonas sp. (assembly GCA_966203835.1). Lineage (GTDB taxonomy): Bacteria > Pseudomonadota > Gammaproteobacteria > Xanthomonadales > Xanthomonadaceae > Lysobacter_I. The sequence continues at coordinate 13,462 of CBIHKW010000001.1, read as the reverse complement.
CGTTTGAAACAACGCCACCACAAAAGCATGCGCGAATCCAGATAGCAGCACCGCCACTGGCAAAGAAGAGCTCCGCACCGCTGCGGGGCTCTCGCACATCGGCGACATCGGATGACGGAAGCGCTGCGCCGTCACTTCGGCGGATTGTGTTCCTCGAACCATTTACCGACCTGCTGATACCAGAACACCGAATTCTGCGGCTTCAGCACCCAGTGATTTTCGTTGGGGTAATAGACGAGTCGACTGGGCACGCCCTTGTTCAACAGCGTGTGGTACAGCTCAAGACCATGATTCACCGGCACCCGCAGATCGGACTGGCCGTGGACGACCAGGGTCGGCGTCTTGAACGCGGCGGCGCCGAGATGCGGCGAATTGCGCTCCAGCACGGCGCGGTTGTCGCCTTCCCAGAAACCGCCGAAACGCGGCGCTTCGGCAGAGAAGTCGGCCGCGTACTGGCCGTAGAGGTTGTAGACCGCCGCGTGCGCGACCAGCGCCTTGAACGGGTGTTCGCGGCCGAGAATCAAGGTGGTGAGGTAACCGCCATAGCTGCCGCCGCCGGCGACCATGCGCTCGCGATCGATCCACGGCTGCGCCGCGAACCAGTCCGCAGCCTTGATCACGTCCTGATAGGGCTGCTCCGCCCAATCGGGATTGATCGAATCGGCGAACGCCTGGCCGAAGCCCGAGCTGCCGTGGAAGTTCGGCCATGCGGTGACATAGCCCCAACTGCCGAACACCTGCGCATTCCAGCGGAAGGCCATGCCGTCGGTGATCGCGTTGTGCGGGCCGCCGTGGATCAGCATGAAGAACGGATATTTCTTCGAACGGTCGAAGCCCGGCGGATAGTTCACCCACATCTGGATGTCCTTGCCGTTCGCGCCCTTGTAGGTCACCGATTCGTAGGTGCCGATCTCGGTGGCCGCCAGCAGCGCGTCGTTGATCGTCGAAAGTTTGGTCGCGGCGCCGCTGCCGGCGTCGATCCGCACCAGCGTCGGCGGTTCGACGAAGCTCTCGCGCAGTCCGACCAGCGTACCGCCGTCGGAGAGCGCCAACGCCGTGAACGATGCGCTGGCGGTCACCTTGCGCGGCGCGCCGTCCAGCGGCAGATCGTAGACGCGCACGGTGCCGGCGTCGTCGATCGCGCCGTACAGGCGACGGCTGTCGCGCGCCCACACCAGGTTGCCGGCGCTGCGGTCCCAGTCGGCGAACAGTTCGCGCGTCTTGCCTTCGCGACGGTCCTGCAGCATCAACCGACCTTTGTCGGCGTAGAAACCGCGGATGCGCTGCTGCACGAAACTCAGATAACGCCCGTCCGGGCTGTACTGCGGCCCGCCGTCGCCGGCCTTGTTGCCTGCGGTGAGATTGCGCGCATCCTTGCCGCCGCTGCCGTCGGCGGCGATGGCAACGGTGAACACGTCGTTGTTGCTGTTGTTGATCGCGGGATCGGAATCGGCGACGAAGGCCAGTTCCTTGCCGTCGGGCGAAATCGCGAAATGGCCGTCGGTGCCCTGCACCGCTCCGCGCGGCAGTTGCAGCCCGCTCGGCTGGGTCAGCGCGCGCACCGCGGGCATGTCGGCGCCGTCGGCAGCGGCGTCGAACGCCACCGAAAATACGTGGAACTGGCGCTCATCGAGATACTGGTCCCAAGCGGAAATCGGGCCGGCGTCCCAGACCATCGCGGTCATCTTGCGGTCCTTGCGCTCGTCCAGGCGCTTGCCCTGATCGGCCAGCGGCAGATCGGCGAACACCCGCGACACGAACGCCAGACGCTTGCCGTCGGCGAACCATTTCGGGCTTTGCACGCCGGTAGCGAGCTTCGTCAGCCGCCGCGCTTCGCCGCCGCCGAGCGGCATCACGTACAGCTGCGGCGCCTTGTCGTCGCCGCGCTGCGAGGTGAACGCGACGGACTTGCCGTCGGGGCTGATCGTCGGCGCGCCGTCGTTGGCCGCATCGGTGGTGAGCCGGCGCTGGCCGCTGCCGTCGGCATTCCAGATCCACAGGTCGACGTAGGACTTGTCTTCGTCCATCGCGAAGCGGGTGACCGGCGCGATGATCGTGCGGCCGTCGCGGGACAGCGTCGGCGCGCCGATGCGCTGGATCTTCCAACTGCGTTCGGCGGTGAACGGTTCTTTTTTCGCCTGCGCGTGCGCGGGCATCTGCGCGGCGGCGCAGAGCAATGCGATCAGCGCGGTCGTGATGCAACGAGCCATAAAAGTCTCCGAAAAAGATATCGCCTGTCCGCGCAGCGCCGCCGCACGGGCCCGTCGGGATCATGCCGGAAACCGCATGCCGGGCAAGTGCCGGAAGTCCGGCGTTGCGGATGGACAAAACCGGCAAAGAAAAACCCCGCATCGCTGCGGGGTTTTTCTTGCTTTGGACCATCACGCGACTCTTCCAAGAAACGTTTGGCCGCTCAATTCATTTTGGCGGGGCGACGACATCGACCGTAAACATATCCGAACCGCCAGCATCGTCTGTGGCAAAGAACTTGACATTTTTCGCGACATCCGCATCCGTCGCCACAGTGATCACGAACTCGTATTCGCCGCGCTCGTTGAGTTTGGGTTCTGCGCCGACTTTGGAGTCATCGACCAAGGGCTGCGCATCGAACGGCGGCAGACCTCCGACGATGGCCACACGTGCCGTTCCGCCGGCCACAACTTTCAGCGGTCCAGATTGCGCCATGACCACGCCGAAGGGACGAAGGGCATTGCCGCGCAACTGCAGGCATTGCTCGATCGGATGATCGGACTTCTGATCACCCCCCATCTCGGCTTGGATTCCATCGAATCCGGTCGTGAACGTTTTGAGCCCCTCTTGCATCCGGCGATGGTAGGAGCGGAACTCATTGGCAACCCGTTGGTATTCTTTCCACTTTTCCCGGCTGGCCACACAGTCGACGGTGGTAGCCGTACGAACGCTGACCGCAGCCGAGGGCGCGACTACCGGAGCCCCTTGAACGGGCGGCGTGGACTCTGCAAGCGCCGAGGGTTTCAACCCGGCGAACAGCCTGGCGAGTTCGGCCGGATCCGGCTGTTGCGCAGCCAGTTGCCGGTTGACTGCGAGACGGATGGCGCTGGTTACGCCGATCAGATTCGTCCGTGCGGAACGCGACTGTCGGAGCAATTGGTTCAACCGGAGCTTCGCCAAGAGCCTACGATTGCCCAGGTCGTCCAGAGACTCCGTCGCGCGAACAGCGTCGACGCTTTCAGTCAGGCTTTGCCATTCCGTTCGCAGGCCGTCGTCGCCGGGATCCTTGCAACTCGCGGGAATTACAGCCGCTCCACGAAGTCTGACCTCAGCCATATCCTTTTCTTTCAAAGCGATATACGGCTCTTCGATCCCTCCATCGTAAGCGACCTGCATCTCAGATTCGTCGCCTAGCGCAACCAGCCGTCGGTTGGTGATCGTAATCGCGCAACCCACCGCCTCCGCGCCAGACCAGTAAATCGCTTCCCGCGGCTTGCGATAAAGATATTGCTGTGCGCCATAGAACGTCGCACCACCGGTGGTCATGGCAGCGACCTGCGCGTTATGGCCGCCGCGGGTGCCGCTGTAACCCGCAAGCCCAGCCATATGCATCAACATCAGTGCGCCGCCCTGATTCATCCATGCGTACTTGCCGGCTTTGCGCTCCATCGCCCGCTGGGTGCAGATGGCATAGGCCATCGCATGCTCGAGCCCATCCTTAGCTAGCGGAAGCTCGTGTCCATTTGAAGCCTTCGCATGATCGCTTCCATCCTTGGTCAACAGGGAGCTGATGAATTCAGCAGAAATAACTTCCCCGGCCAAACTGCGACATTCAGGACCCGCCATTGCTTTCGGCGCGGTCGGAGCCTTGACGTAAGGATTGATCACACAGCCGGCCAACATCGCCAGCGATACTGTCAAACCACTCCATTTCACCCATGATGCATTCTGCATATTCATGACAGCCCCCTTGGCCTTAGCGTGATGTTCAGCAATTGATGATGTCTTAGCTATTCAACAAGATGATCGGATCGACCGATCGAAAAACACCCCCGATCGACAGTCAATACGCGGCAGACCACTGATTCTGGACATTCCAATCGTTTCGGGAATGCGTATGTCCGGCAACGTCCCGACTCGCCCCCCAATGCTCCCGATCCCGCACCGGGAGCATACTGAATTTCCCCGGCACAAAGAAAAACCCCGCATCGCTGCGGGGTTTTTCGTACACATCGCGGGTTGGATGGATCAGAAATCCATGCCGCCCATGCCGCCCATGCCGCCGCCGCCCATGCCGCCGCCGGCCGACTCTTCTTTCTTCGGCGCTTCGGCGACCATCGCTTCGGTCGTGATCATCAGGCCGGCGATCGAAGCCGCGTTCTGCAGCGCCGAACGCGTGACTTTGGTCGGGTCCAGAATACCGAACGCGATCATGTCGCCGTACTCGCCGGTCGCGGCGTTGTAGCCGTAGTTGCCTTTGCCCTCGGCCACATTGTTCAGCACCACCGACGGCTCTTCGCCGCAGTTGGCGACGATCTCGCGCAGCGGGGCTTCCATCGCACGCTTGGCGATGTTGATGCCGTGGTTCTGGTCTTCGTTGGCGCCCTTCAAGCCGGAAATGGCCTGCAGCGCACGGATCAGCGCAACGCCACCGCCGGGCACCACGCCTTCTTCCACTGCGGCGCGCGTGGCGTGCAGGGCGTCTTCGACGCGGGCCTTCTTTTCCTTCATTTCGATTTCGGTCGAGGCGCCGACCTTGATCACCGCAACGCCGCCGGCGAGCTTGGCGACGCGCTCCTGCAGCTTCTCTTTGTCGTAGTCCGAAGAGGTGTCTTCGATCTGCGCCTTGATCTGCTTGATGCGACCCTGGATGGTGTCGCTGACGCCGGCACCGTCGATGATGGTGGTGTTCTCTTTCGAGACCTGGATCTTCTTGGCGCGGCCCAGATCCTTGATCGTGGCCTTCTCGAGCGACAGACCGACTTCTTCCGAAATCACCGTGCCGCCGGTGAGGATCGCCATGTCTTCCAGCATCGCCTTGCGACGGTCGCCGAAGCCCGGAGCCTTCACGGCGCAGACCTTGACGATGCCGCGGATGGTGTTGACGACGAGGGTCGCCAGCGCTTCACCTTCCACTTCCTCGGCGACGATCAGCAGCGGCTTGCCCGACTTGGCGACGGCTTCGAGCACCGGCAGCAGGTCGCGGACGTTGGAGATCTTCTTGTCGTGCAGCAGGATGAACGGGTCATCGAGTTCTGCCGACATCGACTGCTGGTTGTTGATGAAGTACGGCGACAGGTAGCCGCGGTCGAACTGCATGCCTTCGACGACATCGAGTTCGTTGTCCAGACCGGAGCCTTCTTCAACGGTGATGACGCCTTCCTTGCCGACCTTCTTCATCGCGTCGGCGATGATGTTGCCGATGGATTCGTCGGAGTTGGCCGAGATCGTGCCGACCTGGGCGATGGCCTTGTCGTCGGCGGTCGGCTTGCTGATCGCCTTCAGTTCGGTGACCGCGGCGATCACCGCCTTGTCGATGCCGCGCTTGAGGTCCATCGGGTTCATGCCGGCGGCGACCGCCTTCATGCCTTCGCGGATCAGCGCCTGGGCCAGCACGGTCGCGGTGGTGGTGCCGTCGCCGGCGTTGTCGGAGGTGCGCGAAGCGACTTCCTTCACCATCTGCGCGCCCATGTTCTCGAACTTGTCGGCCAGTTCGATCTCTTTCGCGACGGACACGCCGTCCTTGGTGATCGTGGGGGCGCCGAAGCTCTTCTCGAGCACAACGTTGCGGCCCTTCGGACCGAGGGTGGCCTTGACGGCATTGGCGAGAACGTTGACGCCGCGCACCATGCGCGCGCGGGCATCTTCACCGAAACGGATATCTTTGGCAGCCATTGCGATAACTCCAGAATGTTGTGGATTGCGTAGGGCGGGCCCTGGCCCGCCATTGCGAATTCAATTCATCGGCGCACGTCGGGCGGAACGACCGCCCGCGCGGATCAGCCGAGGATCGCGAGGATGTCGTCTTCTTTGACGATCTTGTATTCGACGCCTTCGTGCTTGTAGGCCGAACCGGCGTACTGGCCGTAGATCACCTTGTCGCCGACCTTGACCTTCGGGGTACGCACGGTGCCGTTGTCCAGCGCCTTGCCATCGCCCACGGCCAGCACTTCGCCCTTGGTCGGCTTTTCTTTGGCGTTGTCGGGGATGTAGATGCCGCCGGCGGTGACTTCTTCGGCTTCGATGGGCTTGACGACCACGCGGTCGTAGAGCGGCTTGAGATTCATGTGAACCCTCGCAAGTGGTTGATTGATGGGAGAAAGGGCGGCGATTTTAGCAGTCCCCCGGAGGGCGGGCCACAGCCGCGGGCAAAAAACGCCCGGAAGCCCGGGACCCGGGGGATATGGGGCGGGGCTGGCGGGGTTCAAGGGGCGGCTTTGCGCCGCCCCGCCGGGTGTCGGAAGCCAGCGCAGCCGCCCGGGGGCGGCTGCGGGCACGGCAAGGCCGGCCGGCTGTTCAGCGGTTTACCGACTATTTCCCGAAGGACTGGCGCAGGTGCTCGGCCAGGCGGATCGACAGCGCGATGATCGTGAAGGTCGGATTGGAAATGCCGGGGGTCCGGAACACCGACGAGCCGGCGACGTACAGATTGTCGATGCTGTGGACCTTGAGATTCGCGTCGACCACGCCGTCCTTGGGTTCGCTGGACATCCGGGTGGTGCCGATGTGATGGCCGTTGACGGTCATCTGCGACTTCACGTCGGCCCAGTCCTCAGCCCAGGCTTGGCCGCCCAACTTCGCGACCGCCGCCTTGAACAGCGATGCCGTCACCTCGTACGTCCGCTGATCGAGGTCCGACAACTGCCAGTCGATCTTCGCCTCGAACTGCTCGAACACCTCATCCTTCTTCTCGGACAAGGTAATGCGACTGGCCGGGTTCGGCGCCATCTCGAAGTAGCACTGACCGCCGCCCGCCCAGAACCAGCAGGCGCCGATGCCTTCCCGCCGCAGCGTCGCGCTGTCGGGCACGAAACGGCCCTCCACGTAGAGCCCTGAGCTCGGCGGATGCCACTGCCCACTGGGCGTCTTGCCGTTCATGAGCCGCGACTGGTCGGGTTTCAGATAGCCACTTGCACTGATGACCCCGTTGCTCGACAGCGGATGACACATGAAATATCGACCGACCTGATCGTGCTCGTTGCCGGCATTCGAGAGCAGCAGCTGGTGCGCATTGGCCACGGCGCCGCAAGCCAGCACGACGACGTCGGCCTTGACGAAAAACTCGGTCGCTTTCGTCGGCGGCTGCGCAAGGTCCATGTCCATGCTGGCGACGCGCAGCCGCTGAACGCGACCACCGGTGTGTTCGATCTCCAGCAGGCTGGCATTGAGGATCACGTCCACGCCGCAGTTCGCCAGCGTGGTGCCGTCGGGAAATGTGCGGGTGGCGAAATTGCGGTAGGGCGGATCCATGAACTGGTACATCTCGATATCGAAGCCATCGAGCACGGGCACCTGCGCCTTCAGCACGCCCGCCCAGTAATCCGGGCCGAATTCGTTCGCGAACAAGCGGCAGAAATCGACGGTCTGCGCGTAATAGGGGTCTAGATCCGCCCGCGAAATCGGCCAGCCCGGATAGCCCGGGCGATCCTCGAACGTGATCGCCGACAGAGGCCGCGACTGCCCGCCCCAATGGGTCGAAGTCCCGCCGAGAATGCGCTCGCGCTCCCAGGCATTGCTCGACTGCCCGCTGTACGGCTGGATCAGGAAATCCGGCTCGCTGTTCGCGAATACGCCGATCGCCTCGCCCGCGTACAGCACGGTCTTGTCGGGCCAGCTCGCCTCGCGCTCGTCATCGCCACTCCCGACGTAGCGGCTGCCTTCGATCAACACGACTTTGATGCCCGCTTTCTGCAGATACCAGGCGGCGGTAACGCCCGCCGGCCCCGACCCGATGATGCAGACCTGCGCGGAAATTTCGGTACCGCTGGCGATATCGCGCCCGTTCCTGATCATGACCGTCTCCCTGTGCTCGCTCCATGCGATGGACGGACATTACGGCAAATCCGGGGCGTACGCAGCACCCGCTGAGCCTGCGGATTCTTTGCCTTGCAACGCAAAAAAAACGGGCGGCAGATCGCTCTGCCGCCCGTTCCGTATTGTTTCCGCCCGGCATGACACCGGGCGGAGATGCCTTCAGACCGCAATCAGAAGCGGTAATCGGCGCTGACGTACCAGAACGAACCCGGAAGCTCGTAGGTGCCGGCGTCGTAGCCGTTCAACGAGCACCCCAGGCACACCGGTGCTTCTTTGCCGAACACGTTGTTGGCACCGAGCGACAGCTTCAGACCCTCGAAGGTGAACGCATCTTTCCAGCCGAACTGCACGTCGTGGTAGGTCGTGGCGCCCAGCGTGTTGAAAGCGGTGCCGGCACAACCCGGCAAACCTTCCAGACCCGCACAGGTTTCATCGACGGCGCTGATGTAGCGGGTATTCCAGTTCACGTCGAAGTTGCCGCGCTCCCAGCCCAACTGCAGGTTGGTCTGCCATTCCGGGATCGCACTGTCGCCGATCTCGATGCCGACCGCACGCGAAGACTCATTGCCCGCGGCATCGACCGCCTTGTACTCGTTGACGTAGGTCGACTGCAGCGAAGCATTCAGGCTGCCGAAGCCCCATTCCGGGCTCAACCAGGTGAGCTTGAGGTCGAAGCCGTCGGTTTCGACCTTGCCGAGGTTGGCGAGGAAGTTGTTCGGCGGACGCAGATCGCCGCTGGAGATGCGGGTGAACGGTGCGCATGCAGCGCCGGTACCGTTCTGCTCGTTGTAGCACTTGTCCAGCAGACCCTGCAGATCGTTCGCCTGGATCGCGCCCTCGATCTCATGGCTGTAGTAGCTGACCTCGAAGTCGAGCTTGCGCGACCACGCCTGATCTTCGGCCCAACCCGGGCTGTAGACCGCACCGAAGGTGAAGCTGTCCGACTCTTCCGGTTCGAGGTTGGCATTACCGCCGGTGAAGGTGGTGATCTGGGTGTTGGCCTGCTCGAAATTGTTGGGCACACCGTCCGCGACGCACGCCGCTTCCAGGCCCGGCGAGATGCCGTTGGTGGTGTCGACCACCACCTGATTGGTCGGCCCGCAGGGATCGACCAGCGTGGCGCCGAACTGGGTCAGACCGTACAACTCGCCCAGATTCGGAGCGCGGAAACCCTGCGAATACGTACCGCGCACAACCAGATCTTCCATCGGCTGCCAGCGGAAACCAGCCTTGCCGGTCGTGGCGCTGCCGAACGTGGAGTAGTCGGAGAAGCGGATCGCAGCGGTCAGATCGAGGCTCGCGAGCACCGGGAAATTGAACTCGCCGTAGACTTCCTTGACGTCGTAGGTGGCAGACACCGGCGCAGCGAAGGAGTCCTGCGATTCGCCGGTCTGACGCAGCGGATCCGGGTCGAAATCGCCCTTGTAGCGGCGGTATTCGGCACCGGCCGCGAAACCGGCGGTGCGGTCGCTGATGTTGAACAGGTCACCGGTGATGTTCGCCGAGAAGATGTCGAGCACCTGGGTGCTGGCATCACGCTGGTCGGTGCGGATGTAGTTGATCATCGCCTGCGTGAACGGACGGCCCTGACCGCCGAACAGATCCAGCGGCGTGCAACCCGGCGTGGCGGCGCAGACCGCCGGATCGCCGAGCGCGAGCTTGATCTTGGCGACGTTGTAGCCGTTGGTGAAACGCTGGCTGGCCGAGTTGCGGCTGTGGACGTAGTTGGCGTCCCAGGCGAAGCTGCGGTTGCCGACGTCGAACAGGCCTTCAAGGCCGGCGTTGAAATACCAGGTGTCGACGTTCTGGGTGAACAGGCGCGGCCCGACTTCCAGCGGACGACGGCCGATGAACAGGAAGTTCGAATTGGCGTCCAGTGCGACACCGAACGGATTGAACGGATGGTTCAACGGAATCGAGACGGTATCGGCGATGCCGCCGGTGCCTGCGCCCGGACCGACGAAGATCGGCTCCGGTGCCGCCTGGTTCTGCGACTGACGATTATTGAACAGGCCCTTGAGGTGCAGGCGGGTGTTCTCGCTCAGATCGATGTTGATGCTGGCGAACACCGACTTGCGCTCGCTCGGGGTCAACAGCAGATTGAACGGCGCGAAGTTGAAACGATCGGCACTGTCGAACGGGTTGTAGGTGCCGCCGTTCGGATTGCCCGGCACGAACACCGGCGTGGTGGTGCCCGGGTTCAGCGTGATGTTGTAGAACTGCGCATCGTTGGTCGCGTTGCCGCAGAAGCCGGGAGTTCCGACCGGACGTGCGGGGTCGCAGAAACGGAAGCGGCCCTGCGGCGTACCCGAGCTGCCGAAATCCAGACCGCCGCCCGGCACGGGGAAGGACGATTGATCCCACGAACCCGAGCTGATGCGTTCCTGCTCGTAATAGCTGGCGCCGAGGATGGCCGACCAACCGTCACCGCCGGTGCCGAAGGTGAACGAAGCGTCCTTGGTTTCGCCGCCGCGGCTGTATTCGCCGTAGTAGGTGTGGAGTTCGGCGCCCTGGAAATTCTTGCGGGTGATGATGTTGACCACGCCGGCGATGGCATCGGAGCCGTAGATCGCCGAGGCGCCGTCTTCCAGCACTTCGATGCGCTCGACGATGGCCAGCGGGATGGTGTTGAGATCGGCGCTGCCGCTGACGCCCGAGGCCGAGGATTCGTTGACCCAGCGGATGCCGTCGACCAGCACCAGCACGCGCTGCGAGCCGAGGTTGCGCAGATCGACCTGCGCCGAACCGGCACCGATGCCGCCGCCGTCCGGCGGATAGCCGAAGTTGCCGGAGGAGTTGAACTTCGCATTCAGCGCCTTGCCGCTGGCGGTGAGCTGCTGGAGGATTTCGCCGACGCTCTTGGCGCCGGTCTGGTCCAGCTTGGCGCGATCCAGCACGAACACCGGCTGTGCGGTCACGGCATTGGTCTGCTTGATGCGTGAGCCCGTCACCGTGATGGTGTCGAGGGTGCCCTTGTCATCCTGGGCTTCCTGCGCCGCGGCGATGCCGGGCAGCGCGAGGAGCAATGTCAGGTGGACGGCGGCCGTCAGGCGATTACGGCGCAACTTACTCATTATCTTTCTCTCCATGGATTGATCAGGTGGCAACGAGGACCACCGCGCAGGCCCCCTTGCCCCGGCGGCACCCGACTTTGTAAACATTTTGTGAAGCCGGGGCAAGGGGCTCATGGCACCCCGGAAGCCGATCTCTCCGAATGAACACCCAGGCGAAGGATCCGCTGCCGTACGGAAGCGCATCGATTGACGACACTGGTGGACGCAATCATCGCTGTGAAGAAGCGATGTTCCATTGCGATGAAGATTGGCTTCACAGATCTCCATGGTCAGAGAACTGTGGAGGTGGAGGGACACCATGCGAGAACTGGAGGCGGTGAGACGAGCTTTGGAGGGAGGAAGAATCCGAGAGAGGAAGAATCCGGGAACAGGACACCCACATAACGGCTGGAACAGGACACCCACATAAAACCGAACCAGAACCAAGAACGGGACACCAGAAGAATCCAAGAATCCGGACACCCACAGACTCAGAAAACACCGACAACGCATCAAGTCATTCCCCTACACCCCGACTCACGCGAGCCGCGCATCATCGATGGCATGACGCAAGCCCGCTCTCAACTCGTACCGCCCGGAAGTGCCGGCAGTTTTCACTGCATCCAGCGTTGCGTTCGACGCGCATTCCTCTGCGGCCTCGATCACTACACCGGACGCTCGTTCGAACACCGGAAGATCTGGGTCGAAGACCGTATTCATCTCGTCGCCGAATGTTTCGCAGTCGCCATCCAGGCGTATGCCGTCATGAGCAATCATCTGCATCTGGTATTGCAGATGGATCCCGCCCATATCGCCACATGGAGCGACGCGGAAGTCGCTGAACGCTGGATCCGATTGTTTCCACCCCGGGAAGATTCAGAACTCGCCCGCATCATCAAATGTGAGCGGCTGCTTGCAGACGCAGATCGCCTGATATTGATCCGCTCACGCTTGGGTAGCCTGTCCTGGCTGATGCGCTGTCTCGCGGAGCCCATCGCCAGACGCGCCAATCGGGAAGACGGCTGCACCGGCAGATTCTGGGAAGGCCGCTTCAAATCCCAATTGCTCTGCGATGACCGCGCGATACTCGCGGCGATGGCTTATGTCGATCTCAACCCGATTCGAGCAGGCATCGCACGCCGGCTCGACCAATCGCGGCACACAAGCATTCAACGCCGGATCGCGTCCACGCTGGACCGCCCAGAAGCCCTGCGCGCATCGCTGAAACCACTGGCCGGTCGCATCGCGCCACACATGTCCATCAACACAGCCGAGTACCTCGCGCTCGTGGAATGGACCGGACGTCAGCTTCACCCGGGAAAACGCGGCAGGATTGCGGAAGATGCTCCATCGTGCCTCAGCGTCATCGACCGACAGCCGGATCGCTGGGCGATCCGCGTCAAATCCGTGGGGTCTGGCTATTGGCGTGTGATCGGAGAAGTCGAAGACATGATCTCGATTGCGGAACGCTTACGCCAACGCTGGATGAAAGGCATCGGGCTGGCGGCAAGATTGGCCTGACGCGACGTGAACCCCATGACGCCCGCTAGGGAGGCGGGCGCGTGGGCGAGAGATCGCAGGATCTGCAAACTCTCCGGAGAAAAATTCGCCTTTGAGCTCTGTGGGTGTCCTGGTTTTCCTCGCGCCTTGGCTTTCCTCGCGCGCGCACCGAACGTCCATGAACGATAGATAGTGGGTGCCCCGGTCTTCAGTGCCGCGGAAAAATTCCGCCTTTGAATTCTGTGAATGTCCCGGTCTGGTCTAACCCGCCTTACGGCCGTTCGCAGATCACTTAGGCCCGGAGTAACAAATTACTCCAGCACGACCATGCACAGCCTTAAATTCAACTCGCCTCAAAAAAACATCCTCACTCCTCCCCTTCCAATCTGAGCGAACAATTAGCAGTCCGCCATACTTACCACCACCTATGAATATTGCATCGAAATTGTCTCGATTTTTAGTTACTAGACGAACTTCATACTTGTACCCTGAAAACCAATCTGGCGCAGAAATACCTAGCTCACCAAGATCAATTGTATCATTCGCCAAACCTGGCCCAGAAAACCAACCCGTCGTGAAATCATCACGCTTAAATTCTCTAGAAAATATAGTCTTATCTGCCCAACTAACTATAGACCCATATTTTTCCGAAGAATTAACGTACTCCATATAACTATCGCAATCAGGAACCAATTTCTGATAGTTCACAGCTCCCTCCTGCTTCACACAAGACAGAACACAAAAAAAAGATAAAGAAGCAATTACGATCCTCGTCGAAGAAGAAAAATCAGAAAAAAAATTCATTTCTTCCCCCTCCAGAATTCATATCCCCAATGGGCAAACTTAATTCGATCATCGTAATACCCTTGCGTTGTTGCTGGCGTCTTGTGCCACGACCATATTAC